>NZ_JCAFTD010000009.1:0-203363 GCF_059369935.1 Stenotrophomonas sp. YJH_SMC_36
GGCGTCATACGCCTTGAACTCGCCACCGAAGCGCTCGGCGCCGATCTTGGTCAGCGCGGCGGTCAGCGTGGTCTTGCCGTGGTCGACGTGACCGATGGTGCCGACGTTGACGTGCGGCTTGGTGCGCTCGAACTTACCCTTGGCCATGGCTGCTTATCTCGAATTCGTCTGGTGTGGTGCTGAAGATGGTGCTCACGAAAGGAATCGAACCTTCGACCTCTTCCTTACCAAGGAAGTGCTCTACCGACTGAGCTACGTGAGCGAGTTTTGCATTATGGCATGAACTCGATAATATTCAAAGTTCATTCAATGGAGCGGGAGACGGGAATCGAACCCGCACCATCAGCTTGGAAGGCTGAGGTTCTACCATTGAACTACTCCCGCACCGGGAAGTGCCACAACGTGAAGCTGGTGGAGGGAGGTGGATTCGAACCACCGAAGGCGTAAGCCAGCAGATTTACAGTCTGCCCCCGTTGGCCGCTTGGGTATCCCTCCGTTTCAACCCCATCCCGTGCCGCCGAAGCGTTGCGGTGTGTGGTGGTGAGCCCGCAATTCTGGAGATGAAGCGGGGGCCTGTCAACGCTTTTTTTCACTTTTTTTCACATGCGTCGCAAACCCTTTGATACGCAAGCCTATTGCCCGGGCAGTGCCAAGGCCTCGTCGGCGAAGATCGCCACATGCGGAACGCCGTCGGCACCGATCCAGCCGCGATACATGCCCTCGGTGTTGAACGGCGTGGCCGCTTTTCCATCGGCGGAGAGCACGATCGCACCGCCATCCCCACCCATCTGCGGAATCGCCTCGTTGATCACGCCCCTGCCCGCCTCCGCCGGCGACTGGCCCTGGTAGCGGATACGCGCGCAGATCTCGTGCGCGGCAGCGGTGCGGATGTAGTACTCGCCCCACCCGGTCCCCGACACCGCACAGCGTGCATCGGCCCAGGTGCCGGCGCCGATGATCGGCGAATCGCCGACACGCCCGTAGCGCTTGTTGGTCATTCCTCCGGTGGAGGTGCCCGCTGCCAGGCGCCCCTGCGCATCCAGCGCAACCGCACCGACCGTGCCGAAGTGCCGGGCCGTTTCCAGGTCGGCGTGGGCCTGGCCGCCGGCCTCCTCCTTCAGTGCGCGCTGCAGCTGCTGCCAGCGCTTGTCGGTGCGGAAGTACGAAGGATCGACCAGGGTCATGCCCTGCTCGACGGCGAACGCCTCAGCGCCCTGCCCGACCATCATCACGTGTTTCGATTCCTGCATCACGGCCGTTGCCAGCAGGATCGGGTTGCGTACGCGCTGCACGCCGGCCACCGCGCCGGCCGCCTGGGTGGCGCCATCCATCACGGCCGCGTCCAGCTCGTTGCGCCCGTCGTGGGTGAACACCGCGCCTTTGCCGGCATTGAACGTGGGATCGTCCTCGAGAACGGTGATCGCTGCGGTGACCGCCGCCAGTGCAGGGCGACCGGCTGCCAGCTCGGCATGTCCCTTCAGCAGCGCCGCACGGAGTGCCGCACGTGCCGCCTTCTCCTCGGCGGCGGACAGATCCTTGCGCTCGACGCCGGCACCGCCATGGATGACCAGCAGGGGCGACGCATCCGGCGCAGCATGGGCGAGCAACGGCAGGGACAGCAGCGCAGACAGCGCCAGATGAAGCTTCATCGATATCTCCGGAAATGGAAGCGATGGCATCGAGCAGGCTCGACGAGATGCCTGAAGGGAAGCGCCGGCGCGCGGCCGGCAGCAGCGGTCAGCGACGGATCAGTTCAATCCGGCCACCGTCAACATCGACCGCTGCGTGATAGTCGGCGTCGGCCTGGAAGTCGTCCAGCCGCATGCGGCCACCGCTTGCCACCACGGTAACCGGCACAGCGTGGAAACGCAGCGGTTCGCCCTGCGTGAGCCGGTCCGCGCCACGGCCCGGGCGGACCACCCAGACCCTGCCATGACCATCGGCGCTGTAGACCTGCGCGCGTCCGTCAGGCTCCACGCACAGCGCGGTGTCTTCGTCCACGCCGATGCCGATCATGTCCGGGTCGCCACTGTCCTGCGCGGCACGGGCAACGAAAACGATCAGGCGACCGAGACGATCACGCCGGTCGAAGTGGGTGTCGGTGACCACCCGCTGCAGATAGGGCATCTGCAGGAAGCCACTGTCCATCGTCACCGCGCTGCCCATCGGGTCGGCCAGCGCGGCGGCGGAGGTGACGCTGCCACCGTCAAGCGCGCCGTAGGCATAGCCACCGAGGATCGCCAATCCGGCACTGGTGCCGGCGATCGGTTTGCCGGCACGGACGTGGGCATTGAGCGCGCGGTTGAGTGCGGTCCCCTTCCAGAAGCGGATGTAGCGCGACTGGTCGCCGCCGGCGATGAAGATGGCGTCGGCCGCGGCCACCACCCGCAGTACGGCCGGGTCGTCGGCGCCACGACGGCTGTCGAACACCAGGGTCTGCACGGCGGTGGTGCCGCCGATGTCATGGTGCAGACGCTCCTGCAGCTCGTCGCTGCCGGAGGCGCGCAGGATCAGCACGCGGCCATTGCCGGCCTGCTTCAACCACCACTGGAACGCCTCCGGCACCCACTCTCCGCCGCCCATCAGCATCATCGCCGGCGCCCTCGGCCCCGGTCGCGGGGCATCGAGATCGCCGGTCTCGTAATAGGCGAATCCCGGCCCCTGCAGGTCCTGCGCGGACGCGGCCAGCGGCGAGCCCAGGAGAACCAGCACTGCCAGGCCGGCGAGCACGTGACGCAGCCTTCGATGGAACCGTCGCATCTTGATCTCCCTGAACAGAAACGACCTGCAAGCGTTTTCACTCTTTGCCAGATGGGTCATCAGTAGTCAAGGGCATGAAAAAGGCGTTAAATGCCGGCGCCCATTGCGGAAATCTGAATGGGGGATGGGCCCCTCCTCTGCGGGCCGGCATTACTTCCGGGAACTTCTCATGCGTAGACAGGCGATGGCGTGGTCGATCCAGCTGGCGTTGATGGGCCTTGCCGCTTCTGCGGCGGCCCAGGCTCCGGCCTCCTCTCCGGTACGGCAGCTCGATGCGGTACAGGTCACCGGCTCACGCATTCCGCGCGCCCAGGTCGAGGGCCCCGCCCCGATCACGGTGATCGACGCCGAACAGATCCGTTCCAGCGGCTTCACCACCGTGCCGGACGTGCTGCGGGCAATGACCCAGAACGGCGGCGAGACGCAGAGCCAGCAATCCTCCAGCGGCGCCGACTTCTCGCCGGGTGCGCAGCAGGTCGACCTGCGCGGGCTGGGGCCCAACCACACCCTGGTGCTGGTCAACGGCCGCCGCATCGCCGATTTCCCGATGCCGTTCCAGGGCCGCAGCAACTTCACCGACGTGTCCAACATTCCGCTGGGCATGATCGACCGCATCGAAGTGCTGACCGGCAGCGCCTCGGCCATCTATGGTTCGGACGCGATCGCCGGCGTGGTCAACTTCATCCTCAAGAAGAAGGCCGACGGCACCACGGTCGACGTGCGCATGAGTACCACCAGTGAAGGCGGTGGCGATTCCTTCGACATGAGCCTGTCCAGCGGGTTCAGCACGGGCCGTTTCAATGCGGTGTACAGCGTGGAGCTGCAGTCGCAGACGCCGCTGTGGGCCTATGAGCGCGACATCCAGGATTCGACCCAGGACGGGCCGACCGAGGGCTCGCGCATCGCCCGCCGTGCCTACCTGCGCACCGACTACAACGATGACTACCTGGATCCGGGCGCGGCCACCTGCGATGCCCTGAGCGGACAGAACCAGGGCAGCACCTACCATGCCTTCCGCCCCCGCTATGGCTACTACTGCGGCAGCGACGCGTCGATCGGCTACGGCACCATCCTCAGCAAGCGCCGCGGCGCCAACGGCTATGCCTCGCTGAGCTATGACTTCGACAACGGCCAGCAGTGGTTCGCCGACGTGCAGATGGGTTACCACACGCTGGCGCTGATGCGCGACGTGACGTCGTGGGGCCGGATGGCCGCCGACGGCGACGAGTCGGGCTACTTCAGCAACGAAGCCACCGGCGAAATCGAGTTCTGGCAGCGTCAGTTCTCGCCCGAGGAAATGGGTGGCCTGCGCAACGCGATGGTGCGCAGCACGCAGAAGACCTTCAGCGTGACCACCGGCTTCAAGGGCAACCTGGCCGGCAACTGGGATTACGAAGCGGCGTTGAGCCATTCGCAGTACCAGTCGCGGATCAGCTGGCCGCAGATCATCGCCGGCAGGGCCAACGACCTGTTCCTGGGCCCGCAGCTGGGCGAGGACGATGACGGCTTCCCGATCTACAACGCCGATCCGTCGCGGCTGTACCGCCCGCTGACCCGCGCCGAGTACGACGCGATCGCCGCACGCACCACCTATACCCCGAAGTCCCGCACCGAGACGGCCGCCCTCACCCTGACCAACGGCTCGCTGTTCGCCCTGCCCGGCGGCGATGCCGGTTTTGCCGCGACCGTGGAAGTGGGCCAGCAGGCCTACGCGCTGAATCCCGATCCGCTGGCGACCCAGTACTACTACTACAGCTGGAAGGATTCCGACGGCAAGGGTTCGCGCAACCGCTGGGCAACGGCCGCCGAGCTGCGCATGCCGCTGCACGAGACGATCAACCTGAGCGTGGCCGGTCGCTATGACCAGTACCGCTACTCCGGCCACACGATCGGCAAGGCGACCTGGAGCGGCGGCCTTGAGTGGCGCCCGGTCGAGAGCCTGCTGGTGCGCGGCTCGTACGGCACGGCCTTCCGCGCCCCGGACCTGCACTACGTGTTTGCCGGCCCCGGCAACGACGAGACCAGCGCCGAGGACCTGTACAGCTGCCGCGCCGAACAGGCCGACGACTGCTCGGACTACGAGCGCAACGTCATCCGCAGCCGCAGCGGCAACCGCGAGCTGGACCCGGAGACCAGCACCTCGTGGAGCGCAGGCTTCGTCTGGTCGCCGGCCGCAGGGCTGGATCTTTCGGTGGATTGGTTCGACATCGACATGCGCAGGCAGGTGCAGGACATGGACGTGCGCACGATCCTGGCCAGTGAAGCGAACTGCCGCCTGGGCGACGCCGACATCACGTCACCGACCTGCGTGGACGCACTGGCGCGGGTGACCCGGACCGCCGACGGCCGCCTGTACGGGGTGCACGTGAATCCGATCAACGTGGCACGCGAGTCGACCTCAGGCATCGATGCGGGCCTGCGCTACCGCCTGCAGACCGGTATCGGTGACTTCATCTTCAACGGCAGCCACACCTGGGTGAAGAAGCACGATTTCCAGCGCTACACCGGCGATGCGATCGAGGACCAGTTCGCGGTGAACAGCGGCTTCGACATCCCACGCACCAAGAGCAGCGTCAGTGTGACGTGGGAAAAGGATGCGTGGTCGGCCACCGTGTACGGTTCGCGACTGGGCAAGCTGCCCACCTCGGACAGCTACGACCAGGTGTTCGACTGGGACAGCGGCGACAGCCCGTACATCAGGGCCACGTACCGCTACAACGCGTCGGTGCAGTATCGCTTCGACGACCACTCGCGCCTGTCTCTGTCTGTGGTCAACGTGTTCAACAAGATGCCGCCGAAGGACGCCACATACACGGCGTACCCGTACTACGACGTCTCCTGGTTCGACAGCGTGGGCCGCACGATCAATCTGCAGTACACGCACAAGTTCGGCGGCAGCGCGCTGTAAGGCGTGCCGCTGCATTGAACTCAGGCGGGAAGACGGGGGCGCAGGCCTCCGTCGCCTTCCGCGTGCAGTTCCGCTCAGGACGCAGACTGCACCGGCTCCGCAAAGCGCCAGAAAACACGGACCACATCAAGCATCTGTCCATGCAGTTCGTCGTACCGGGCAATCACCCCCGGCGCGAACGTCGCATTACCATTCGCGTCCAGCGGAACCGGCTCCCCCAGCGCGCGGGCCATGTCGATGTAGAAATAATGCATATCACCGTAGGGACGCTTGCTGTCCATCAGCATCACTGCTCTCCCCAGCGTGCGGGTGTTCATGCTCCGCAGCAGTGCAAGGTGTTCCGGTGACACTGCCACCACTTCATCGCCCCGGGAGCCATCCGTGGCCGCGGTCAGGACGTAGCGACCGGGCTCAAGCCTTCCCCCGACGATGAAGCTGGATGCGATCCGGGCAAGCCGTCTGGCAAGGGCCTGCCCCTCATCGGTGCGTCGTCCTGCTGGCTCCTGGCAGAAACGGCCCAGTGCTGCATAGGCGATCAGTGCCTCTGGATCCTCCGGGTCAACAGAGTCCAGGTAGATACCTCCGCTTTCGCTGAAGTCCGCTTCGGGTCGCAACCGCTCGCGCATGGCACTCAACAGGCTGACCGCACTGCACTCCGGGGCTGATGCACTCCCTCGTGCAGGCCGCACGACCATGTACTGGTAGCCGTAGGCCAGAAGCAACCCGAGGGCCGCGATCGCCACTACCCACCCATACGTTCGCGTCGTCATAGCAACTCTCCGGGTCGCGCACAGGCGTGATGCCGCCCGTGTCAGTGGAAGGGCCGGAGGCCAGCCTGAAGCAGCACCGCTGCCGCGCACCATGCAACAAGTCCGAAATCGGAATCTGCTGTTGGCCGTGGTTTTCCACACCACGCGTGGAAAGCGATGGGGGCTTGGTGTGGACAAGTAGGCGAGAGCCTTGCGCCTCAGGCGTTTCCATGCGTGGTTATTTTTTGTCCACGGCCGCGATTGTTTTCCACACGGCGCGTGGAAGGCAATGGGAACTTGATGTGGACAAGTGGGTGAGAGCGTTGTCGCGCAGGCGTTTCCAAGCGCGGTGAAATTTTGTCCACGGCGTGCGGACAAGCTTCTGTAGAGCCGAGCCCATGCTCGGCTCCGGCTGGCATCAGCCGGGCATGGGCTCGGCGCTACAGCGGCACGCTGGGTTTTCCACACCGCGCGTGGAAAGCGGTGGGGGTTTGATGTGGACAAGTGTGTGCGAACGTTGCGCTGCAGGCGTTTCAGAGCATGGTCAATTTTTGTCCAGCGCAGAGACGGATGCCGGAAACGCGGACGCCCCGCTCGGGGCGGGGCGTCCGGGGTCGATCCGATGCCGCTGGATCAGACGTTGAAGCGGAAGTGCAGCACGTCGCCTTCCTGCACGCGGTATTCCTTGCCTTCCAGGCGCAGGCGACCGGCTTCCTTGGCACCGGCTTCGCCCTTGTACTTGATGAAGTCGTCATACGCGATGGTTTCGGCGCGGATGAAGCCCTTCTCGAAGTCGGTGTGGATGACCGCGGCGGCCTGCGGGGCGGTGGCACCCTTGCGCACGGTCCAGGCGCGGACTTCCTTCACGCCGGCAGTGAAGTAGGTCTGCAGGCCCAGCAGGCTGTAGGCCGCGTTGATCACGCGGTTCAGGCCCGGCTCGCTCAGGCCCAGGTCGGCCAGGAACGTGTCGCGATCCTCGTCGTCAAGCTGCGACAGTTCTTCCTCGATCGCGGCGGACACCGGTACCACCTGCGCACCCTCGGCGGCAGCGTGCGCGCGCACGGCTTCCAGGTGCGGGTTGTTCTCGAACCCGTCCTCCAGCACGTTGGCGATGTACATCACCGGCTTGAGGGTCAGCAGGAACAGGTCGCGCACCAGCGCCTTCTCTTCCTCGTCCAGACCCACCGAACGGCCGGACTTGCCGTCAGAAAGCGCAGCCTGCAGCTTGGCCAGCACCGGCTTGCGCGCGGCGGCCTCCTTGTCGCCACCCTTGGCAGCGCGCTCGGCGCGGTTCAGCGCCTTCTCGACGCTGTCCAGATCAGCCAGGGCCAGTTCGGTATCGATGGTTTCGATATCCGAAATGGGATCGACCTTGTTGTTGACATGGATGACGTCGGCGTTCTCGAAGCAGCGCACCACGTGGGTGATCGCATCGACTTCGCGGATGTGCGCGAGGAACTTGTTGCCCAGTCCTTCGCCGCTGGCAGCACCGGCGACCAGGCCGGCGATGTCGACGAATTCCACGGCGGTCGGAATGACCTTCTGCGGGTTGATGATCGCTGCCAGCTCGTTCAGGCGCGGGTCCGGCACCGGCACGATGCCGACGTTCGGTTCGATGGTGCAGAACGGGAAGTTCGCCGCGGCGATGCCCGCCTTGGTCAGCGCGTTGAACAGGGTCGACTTGCCGACGTTGGGCAGGCCGACGATGCCGCATTTGATACCCATCTTTGACAACCTCTGGGGTGAAATTGATTGGGAAAACAGCGCGCGCGCCGCTTTCCCAAGCTGTTTCAATCGATCATTGCGGGTGCCAACCGGGGTTGGCAGCTACTTCGGGGTGTTCAGGCGCTTCATCGCTTCATTGAAATCGCCCTGCACGGCCAGCGGCATCACGTCGATCGCATCGTCGATGGCGCGCGCGATCAGCAGGTCGTCGTCCTTGGACGGGCGGCCCAGCACCCAGCCCACCACGCGATCCTTGTGGCCGGGATGGCCGATGCCCACGCGCAGGCGATGGAACTTGCCGTGACCCAGCAGGCGGATGGTGTCACGCAGGCCATTCTGGCCGCCATGACCGCCGTCGAACTTGAGCCGCGCCACACCGGGCGGGAGGTCCAGTTCATCATGCGCCAACAGGCTTTCCTCGGGCTCGATCTTCCAGAACCGCTGCGCGGCGGTGACCGATTTGCCACTGAGGTTCATGAAAGTGGCAGGCTTGAGCAGCCATACCGTCTGCCCGGCGATCTCGACCTTGGCGGTCTCGCCGAACAGCTTGCTGTCCACGCTCCATCGCGCCCCTGCCTTTTCCGCCAGGGCCTCAACGAAATGAAACCCGGCATTGTGCCGGGTCCGGGCGTGCTCCGATCCGGGATTGCCCAGACCGACGATCAGTCGCAGTCCTGCCATTGGATCTTCCTGTAGATGCCGGGGCGGCGCCTGCCGGAGCAGGCGCCGCGGGGGCATTACTCGGCGGCCGGTGCTTCTTCAGCGTCGGCAGCGTCTTCCTTGCCGTGCTTGGCGGTGACGATCGCGTCGTCGTGGTCCTTGCCCAGCGCCAGGGCCGGGATTTCCACGCCCTTCGGCAGCTTGATGTTGGACAGGTACACCACGTCGCCAGCAGCCAGGTCGGCCAGGTCGACTTCGATCGACTCCGGCAGGTCCTTCGGCAGGCAGCTGATGGTCACTTCCTTCAGTTCGTGGGTGACCACGACGTCGGCAGCCTTGCCGGCCGGCGAGGTGTCTTCGTTGATGAAGTGCAGCGGGACCGAAGCGGTCAGGGCTTCGTTCTCGTTCACGCGCTGGAAGTCCAGGTGCATGATCAGCTGCTTGTACGGATGGCGCTGCATGTCACGCAGCAGGACCTTCTGCACCTGGCCGTCCAGGTTCAGGTCCAGGATCGAGGCATAGAACCACTCGTTCTGCTGTGCCAGCCAGATTTCGTTGTGGTCCAGGCTGATGGCGACCGGCTCGGCGTTGCCGCCGTACACGATGGCCGGGATCACACCGGCGTGACGCAGGCGGCGGCTCGCACCCTTACGCTGCAGTTCACGCTTGGTGACCTTGATTTCATGGGTCTTCGACATTTTCGACTACTCAGGTTGTTGCCTTGCCCTGCGGCTTGGCGATTGAAGATGCTTCCGCGACCAGAAGCATCCGGGGAAGTCCTTGCCGTTGCCGGCAGGGACGAAAAACTCAGTCCACGTACAGCGAGCTGACCGACTCGCCGAAGGCGATGCGGCGCATCGTTTCGGCCAGCATCTCCGCCACGCTCAGCTGGCGGATCTTGCTGCACACCCGCGCTGCGTCCTTCAGCGGGATGGTATCGGTCACCACCAGCTCGTCGAGCTGGGAATTGGTGATGTTGTCCACCGCCGGGCCCGACAGCACCGCGTGGGTGCAGTAGGCGGCGACCTTGAGCGCACCGCGCGCCTTCAGGGCAGCGGCAGCGGCGCACAGGGTGCCGGCGGTGTCGACGATGTCATCGACCATCACGCAGGTCTTGCCTTCGACGTCACCGATGATGTTCATCACGGTGGAGACGTTGGCACGCGGACGGCGCTTGTCGATGATCGCCAGGTCGGCATCATCCAGGCGCTTGGCCACGGCACGGGCGCGGACCACGCCGCCCACGTCCGGCGACACCACGATCAGGTTTTCCGTGCCGTAGGCGCGCCAGATGTCGGCCAGCAGCAGCGGGGAGGCATAAACGTTGTCGACCGGAATATCAAAGAAGCCCTGGATCTGGTCGGCGTGCAGGTCGACCGTCAGCACGCGATCAGCGCCAGCGGTGCTGAACATCTTCGCCGCCAGCTTGGCGGTGATCGGCACACGCGAGGAACGCATGCGGCGATCCTGGCGCGAGTAACCGAAGTACGGCACCACGGCGGTCACGCTGTTCACCGATGCGCGCTTGAGCGCGTCGATCAGCACCAGCAGTTCCATCAGGTTTTCCGCGCTCGGCGCGCAGGTCGGCTGGATCACGAACACGTCCTGCTTGCGGACGTTCTCTTCGATCTCCACCTGCACTTCTCCATCGGAGAAATGAGAGACCAGCGCCTTGCCCGGGCGAACCCCCAGTTCCTTGCAGATGTTCTGCGCCAGACGTTTGTTGGCGTTGCCGGAAAAGACCAGCAGGTTCGGGGACTCTTGCATCATGATTGTCTCGGGCGGGGACGAGTGGCGGGGATCCGGTGGCGGCAAGGACCACGCCGGACCCTTGCTGCTGACAACACCGCGGTTGTTTCCACGTCCCGCGCGGATGATGCGCTGAAGGCGCGGACACAGCCGCATTGGCAGGGGCGGTAGGATTCGAACCTACGAATGCCAGGATCAAAACCTGGTGCCTTGGGCCTCTTGGCGACGCCCCTGCATTTGAAATCAGTGTTGCTCGAGTGCATCCAGCAGCGGCGAACGCGCAACGCCCGCAGCCACCCTGGCCCGCAACTCCTTCGGCAACTTCGCCCGCCCCTGCTGTGCGGCAGTCTGCGATGCGAATTCGACGAAACAACCACTTCCAGAACCGGTCAGTCGCGCGGTACCGATGTCGCTCAACGCGGCAAGTGCTGCCTCGACGGCAGGCTCGCGGCGGCGCAGCACCGGTTCGAACGCGTTCCCGACCAAGGCCCCGGAAGCGAAGTCGTCTATTTTCGCCACTGGGCTGTCGCGCGTCAAATCCGGGGCTGCGAACAGGACCGGGGTCGGAACATGAACGCCGGGCTCGACCACCACATACCAGGCCGGTGCCAGGGTGATCGGCTGCAGCCGCTCTCCCACACCTTCGGCCCAGGCGTTACGGCCACGCACGAACACCGGCACATCCGCGCCGAGGCGCAGGCCCAGCGCGGCCAACGCGTCCTCGTCCAGAGCGGCGTTCCAGAGCCGGTTCAGTGCCACCAGCACGGTGGCAGCGTCGGATGACCCACCGCCGAACCCACCACCGGCCGAAATATGCTTTTCGACGATGATGTCGACACCTTGGTCGATGTTGGCGACCTCTTTCAGCATGCGGGCGGCACGTACGGCCAAATCGTCGGCCTCGTCCACACCCGGCAATCCCTCACCCTGCCGACGTACCTGGCCGTCTTCACGCAGGCGCAGGCCGATGCGGTCCCCCCAATCCAGCAGGCGGAACACGGTCTGCAGCTCGTGATAGCCGTCGGCGCGGCGGCCGGTGATATGAAGGAACAGGTTCAGCTTGGCCGGGGCCGGCCACCAGGACCAGCCCGCATCCTCCGCACCCGCGCTCATGGCGCGCCCTGCCCCCACTGGTCCACCAGCAGGCGGACCTTGGCGTCTCCGCTGCTGGCTTCGATCCGGCGCGGCAGGGACGGGCGCCCGGCCTCGGCGGGGTACCAGTCCAGGTACTGGATCTGCCAGCCCATCTGCTGCATGCGGCGCGGGCGGCCTTCGCCATCACGCTCGACCTTGCCCGCGCCGGCGGGATCGGCAACCGCCAGCCCACGCACCCACTCGGGCAGGGAGTTGACCGGGATTTCCCAGCCCGTGGCCTCCAGCAGCAGCTGCTGCGCGTCCTCGCCTTCACGCGGGCCGCCGGCCAGTCCCTCCAGGCGACCGCCTCCATGCTGGCTGTCGCCGGTCAGCTTCCAGCTCTGCCGGGTCACGGGTGCACTGAGCTCGATCACGTAGCGCCGCCCGGCCTGCTGCCAGTCGATGCGTCCACTGCCACCGTCCTTGCCCTTGCTGACCGCTACCCGGCCCTGGAAGGACCACTCCGGCTGCGCCTGCAGCGCCGCTACCCGCGCGGCTTCGGCCTGTGCCGCTTCCGCCGACACGGTCTCGACCACGGCCGGCGCCGGTGCCTTCTGGGTGCCCAGCGACGTACAGGCAGTCATGGCGACGGTCGCCACTGCCAACAGCAGCGGCCGGAAAAGAACACTCATGGATTGAATTTCTCGCGGGCACGCTGCAGCGCGCGGTTGTCGGGGTCGAGCCTGGCCGCTTCCTCGAAGAAGTGGCGGGCCTCGTCATGCCGGCCGAGCACCCACAGCACTTCGCCGACGTGTGCGGCGATCTCCGGATCCTTGGCCAGGGTCCACGCACGACGCAGCTGCACCAGCGCCTCTTCGTTGCGGCCCAGGCGATACAGCACCCAGCCATAACTGTCGACGATGGCGGCATTGTCCGGCTCGGCCACGCGGGCACGGTCGATCAGTTCCAGCGCCTCCTGGTAGCGACCGGTGCGATCGGCCAGGGTGTAGCCCAGCGCATTCAGCGCCGGCACGTTCTCCGGCTCGGTGATCAGGATCTTGCGCAGGTCGGCCTCGGCACGGGCAATATCATCACGGCGTTCCCAGGCCAACGCACGCGCGTACAGCAGTGCATTCTCGTCCGGGTAAGCGGCCAGACCGCGGGCCAGCGCATCCAGTTCACCTGCATCGTCGCTGGCGCGCTGCCGCAGTTCCGCTTCCAGCAGATAGGCGTCGCGGCGCACCTCATCGTCCACGCCGGCATCGGACTGGATCGCGTGTACCTCGTCCAGCGCCAGGCTCTGGCGCCCGGCAAGCGCCTGTGCGCTCGCCGCCCGCAGGCGGGCCTCGCTCAGTTCATCGCCGCCCGGCACGCTGTGATACCACTGCACCGCTTCCGGATAACGCTTCAGATACTCCGCGATCTTGCCCAGCAGCAGGCGCTGCGCCGGGTCCGGTTTGGCGGCCTGCCGCGACAGCTCGCTGTACAGGTTGGAAAGGGCCGCCTTGTCTCCCTGCTTGGCCAGCAGCGACGCCCGCATTCCCCAGGTCTGCACGTCCTGCGGCCCTACCGCCAGCACCCGCTCGGCGGCGGCCGGCTGGTTCAGGCTGTCGTAGGCAATGGCCACCGCGTTGCGCAGTTCCGGATCCTGGCGGGTCTTCGGTTCGACCTCGCGCAGCAGCGCCAGCGCGCCATCGGTCTGCCCGGCCTGCTGCAGCTGGCTGGCGCGCAGCAACGCCACGCGCGGCTCTTCCGGAAAGCGCTTGACCACCTCGTCGATCATGCGCCGTGCCAGCTCCGGCTTTTCCATCCGCAGCGCCAGGCGGCCGAATTCCTGCCAGGCCTCGATCTTCGGCGGGATGGCGTTGGCATCGACCAGCTCGCCCAGCACCTGCGCCGGCACGGCCGGATCGCGTCCACCGCCGACCAGCGCGGCCAGGGCAAACTTCCAGCCGCGGTCATCGCTGTCCTGCAGCAGGCTCTGCAGCTCGCTGCGGGCCGCCTTCACGTCGCCCTGGCGCATCGCCAGCGCACCGGCCGCGCTGCGCATGGCCAGCGACCGTGGCGCGCGCTGCTGCCACAGGGCCAGGCCCTGGGCGGCGCTGGCATCGTCGTTGGCCAGCATGGAAATACGGGTCGCGCGCTCGGCTAGGCCGGCATCGCCGTCGCTGCGCTGGGCGGCCTGCAGGTACCAGCGCGCCGCCTCGGCCAGCTTGCCGGCCTGCAGGGCGAACTCGCCGGCCATCACCGGCTCCAGTGCCAGTTCCTCGGTGGCGGCGCCCCGCGCCGGGGGCTTGGCGGGCGCCGCCGACAGGGCCTGGCTGCACGCCAGGGACAGCAGCAGAACACTGGGGATGCGAATCAATGCGGGCATCGTCGGCATCGGGGCCTTAAAATGTCGTCCAATGGCCAGCAGCTTATCGCAAGCAACTGAACAATGACCCTGTGGGTGCTCGGACTGAATCACCAGACCGCGCCGGTGGAACTGCGCGAGCGCGCGGCCTTCGCCGGCGATGCCTTGCCGCGCGCGCTCGGTTCGCTGCGCGACACCCCGCAGATCGCCGAGGCGGTGCTGCTGTCCACCTGCAACCGCACGGAACTGTACGCGGTGGCCGATTCGGCGCAGGCGCTGGACCAGTGGCTGCGCAGCCAGGCCGGCGACCTGCAGGGCTACCTGTACCAGCATGCTGATGCCGACGCCGTGCGCCACCTGTTCCGGGTCGCGACGGGCCTGGACTCGATGGTGCTGGGTGAACCGCAGATCCTGGGCCAGGTGAAGGATGCCTGGTCAACCGCGCGCGACCACGGTCTGCTTGGCCAGCGCCTGGACCGGCTGTTCCAGCAGACGTTCTCCGTGGCCAAGCGTGCGCGCACCGATACCCAGGTCGGCGCCAACCCGGTGTCGGTCGCCTCGGCCGCGGTGCGCCTGGCGCAGAATGCCTTTGCCCGCCTGGATGATTCCACCGTGCTGCTGGTCGGTGCGGGGGAAACCATCGAGCTGGCCGCCCGCCACCTCAGCGAAGGCAAGGTGCGGCGGCTGCTGATCGCCAACCGCACGATCGCCCATGCGCAGGAACTGGCCAGCCGTCATGGCGGCGTGGCCCTGCCGCTGACCGAGCTTGAACGCCATCTGGCCGAGGCCGACATCGTGTTCTCGGCCACCGCCGCACGCGAACCGGTGATCCACCGCGAGACCGTGGCCAATGCACTGCGTGCACGCCGGCACAAGCCGATGCTGCTGTTCGATCTGGCCGTGCCACGCGACATCGAGGCTGAGGTCGGCACGCTCAACGATGCCTTCCTGTACACCGTGGACGATCTGGAACGCGCGGTGGAAGACAATCGACGCGGCCGTCGCGAGGCGGCCGCCGAAGCCGAAGCGATCATCGACCTGCAGGTATCGCGCTTCGTCGAGACCCTGCAGGCCGGCGCCCACCACGCGCCGCTGCGGCAACTGCGTGCCTTCGGCGACGCCACCCGCGCCGAGCTGCTCGAACGTGCCCGTCAGCAGCTGGCCAACGGCAAGCCGGCCGAAGAGGTCATGGAACTGCTGGCCCACGGCCTGACCAACCGGCTCCTGCACCCCCCGACCGCTGCCTTGCGCGCGGCCGCGCTGAGCGGCGATGCCGACCTGACCCGCGCCGCCGAGCGCCTGTTCCCGGCCACGCCGGGTTACCGCCACCCACCCGTGAGAACCGATGACGCCGACCCTGCGCCGTAAGCTGGAAGCGCTGGCCGAGCGCCGCGAAGAACTGGAACGCCTGCTCGCCGAACCCGACGTGGTCGCCGACAACACCCGTTTCCGCGACCTTTCGCGCGAATTCGCCCAACTTGAACCGGTCGCCACCGCACTGGCCGACGAGGCGCGCGCCAAGGCCGACCTGGCCGCCGCCGAGGGCATGCGCGCCGATCCGGACCTGCGCGAGCTGGCCGATGAGGAAATCGCCTCGGCCCAGGCGCGCCTGCAGGAACTGGAGCAGGAGCTGGCCTTGCTGCTGGTGCCCCGCGACCCACGTGACGAGGGCAATCTGTTCCTGGAAGTCCGCGCCGGTACCGGTGGCGACGAAGCAGCGATCTTCGCCGGCGACCTGTTCCGCATGTACGCGCGCTATGCCGAGCGCCAGGGCTGGAAAGTCGAGATCGAGTCCGACAACCCCGGCGAGCACGGCGGCTACAAGGAAGTGGTGGCGCGCGTGGTCGGCCGTGGCGCCTTCTCGCGGCTGAAATTCGAATCCGGCACGCACCGCGTGCAGCGCGTGCCCGCCACCGAATCGCAGGGCCGCATCCACACCTCGGCGGCTACCGTGGCGATCATTCCGGAAGCGGACGAAGTCGATGACATCGTCATCAACCCCGCCGACCTGAAGGTCGACACCTTCCGCTCATCCGGTGCCGGTGGCCAGCACGTCAACAAGACCGAGTCGGCGATCCGCATCACCCACGTGCCGACCGGCGTGGTGGTGGAATGCCAGACCGAACGCAGCCAGCACGCGAACCGCGACAAGGCGATGAAACGCCTGAAGGCGCAGCTGCTCGACGCCGAGCGCCAGCGCCAGGACGCCGCGCAGGCCGAATCGCGCCGCCTGCAGGTCGGCAGTGGCGATCGCAGCCAGCGCATCCGCACCTACAATTTCCCGCAGGGGCGGATCACCGATCATCGTGTGGAAGGCCTGACCCTGTATGACCTGCCCAACATCCTCGCCGGCGATCTGGACCCGCTGCTGCAGCGCCTCAGCCACGAGCACCAGGTGGATGCCCTGGCCCAGCTGTCGGCGGGCTGACGTCGATGTCGGCCTGGCAGCAGCGGCAACAACTGCAGCAGGCGATCGCGCGCCAGCCCGGTGACTTCGTCGCCTGGGTGATGCTGGCCGATCTGGAACTGGAAGCCGGCGACATCGGCGCAGGCGAGCAGGCCGCACGGCGTGCGCTGCAGCTGCGGCCGGACCATCCCGAGGCACTGGCCCGGCTGGGTCGCGTGGCATGGATGGCCGGTGCGCACGCCGACGCTGCGACGCTGCTGGGACAGGCTTCAGCGCGCGCTCCGGAGCATCCCGGCATCGCGCTGTGGCTGGGCCATGCCCTGGAAGATGCCGGCGACCCCGAGGGCGCGGCGGCCGCGTACCGGCGTGCACATGGGCTGATGCCCGACGAACCCTATATCGCCGCCCAGCGACTGGCATGGCAACGCCGCCTGTGCGACTGGCAGGACGTGGAGGCCCTGGCTGCGCAGGTGCGCGGCGCGGTCGCGACCGGGCAGGGCGCGGTCGAGCCCTTTGCCTTCCTCAGCGAAGACGCCAGCGCCGCCGAGCAGCTGGCCTGCGCCCGCACGCGCGCCGCAGCGGTGGCCGCATCGGTGCGGCCGATGCCCGCTGTGAAGGTACGGACACAGGGAGCCCTGCGGATCGGCTTCCTCTCCAACGGCTTCGGCGCACATCCGACCGGGTTGTTGACCGTTGCCCTGTTCGAGCAGCTGGGCCGCCACCCGGAACTGCAGTTGCATCTGTTCGCACTGAACCGGGACGATGGCAGCCGCATCCGCCAGCGGCTGCAGGCGGCAACCCGGCTGCACGATCTGGCGGGGCGCCGCCATGCCGACATCGCTGCCGCCATCCGTGCACAGGGCATCGACCTGCTGTTCGACCTGCGTGGCTGGGGCGGTGGCGGCGCGCCGGAAGTGCTGGCGCTGCGCCCTGCCCCGCTGCAACTCAACTGGCTGGCCTATCCCGGCACATCCGGCGCACCGTGGCTGGATGCGGTGATCGCCGATGCGTTCGTCCTGCCAGCGGCGTTGGCGCCCCACCACAGCGAGCGCGTGGTGTACCTGCCGCGCGCGTTCCAGCCCTCGGACAACACCCGCGCGCTCGGGCCGGCACCGGATCGCGCCGCGTGCGGCCTGCCCGGACACGGCGTGGTGTTCTGCTGCTTCAACAACAGCTACAAGCTCAACCCGCGCAGCATGGGGCGGGCGTTCGCCGTCCTGGCGGCGGTGCCTGGCAGCGTTCTATGGCTGTTGTCCGGCCCCGGCCAGGCCGATGCGCGCCTGCGGGCAGCGGCGCAGGCAGCGGGTCTGGACCCGGCGCGGCTGGTGTTCATGCCCAAGCTGCCGCATCCGCAGTATCTGGCCCGCTATCAACTGGCCGATCTGTTCCTGGATACACACCCGTACAACGCGCACACCACGGCCTCCGACGCACTGTGGGCGGGCTGCCCGGTACTCACCTGCCCGGGCGAGACCTTCGCCGCGCGCGTGGCCGGCAGCCTCAACCATCACCTGGGCCTGGCACGGATGAACGTTGCCGACGATGCGGCGTTCATCGCCACCGCCCGTGCGCTCGGCAACGATCCGGCAGCGCTGGCCGCACTGCGCGCCGAACTGGCACAGGCCCGCGCGCGTAGCGGCGTGTTCGACATGGCCGGTTTCGCCCACGACCTTTCGGCACTGCTGCAACAGCTGGCGCACGAGCAGGGCTGGCAGGGCGTCGACGGCGCCTGAGCAACCGCTGCGCTAGGCTGGGCCCTCCTTTCCGCGCGGCATGACGATGGGCAAGCTCAAACGCAAGGACTACGACGAACTGCTGCTGCCGTTGCAGCTGGAACTGACCGCGATGGCCCGCTGGGTACAGCACAGCGGGCAGCGGCTGCTGGTGCTGTTCGAAGGCCGCGACACCGCCGGCAAGGGCGGCGCGATCCAGGCCATCAGCCAGCACCTCAATCCGCGCCAATGCCGGGTGGTGGCGCTGCCCAAGCCGACCGACCGCGAGGCGACACAGTGGTACTTCCAGCGCTACGTCGGGCACCTTCCGGCGGCGGGTGAGATCGTGCTGATGGATCGAAGCTGGTACAACCGCGCAGGTGTCGAGCGGGTCATGGGCTACTGCAGCGAGAGCGAGTACCAGCAGTTCCTGCGCCAGGCCCCGGTGTTCGAGCAGCTGCTGGTGGATGACGGCATCCTGTTGTTCAAGTACTGGCTGTGCGTGGACCAGGAGCAGCAGGAGAAGCGCTTCGCCGAGCGCCATATCGATCCCCTCAAGGGCTGGAAGCTGTCACCGGTCGACCTGAAATCGCGCAGCAAGTACAGCGCCTATACCGAAGCACGGGAGGCCATGCTGCGTGCCACCCATCGCGAAGGCGCGCCGTGGACCCTGGTGGACTTCAACGACCAGCGGCTGGGCAGGCTGACCCTGGTACGCAACCTGCTGGACCGGTTGCCCGACACCCGCGTGGACGCGCCTCTGCCGGAGCTGCCGAAGCTGAAGGGCAAGCTGCATCGCGAGCACTACGATGTGCTGAAGCCGATCGAGGACTTCCCGGTCGAGGAGTAGGGGTTGTCTGCAGGGCCTGCGGCCCTGCACCCGCTACGAGCAACGGCAGAAGCAGAAGCAGGTTTCCTGAGGGATGGCGGGGTGGGCCCGGTTGCGGGGGACGCCGTAAACCCATCCATGGGGGCTTGGCCGCGGCATCCATGCCGCGGACACCCCCGCAACCGGACCCACCCCGCCTTCGACAGTTTCCTGCGAGCTTCAGTAGATCCACGCATGGCGTCGATCTATCAGATTGCAGATATCTGTCAGAGGTGGGGCGGTGTCGGAGTGCGGGGTGTCAGCCGCATGGATGCGGCTGCCAAGCCTACAGGGACGTACTTGCGGCGTCCCCGCACTCCGACACCGCCCCGCCACCCCACGGTATGTCTGCTGTTGCTGTTGCTGTTGCGCGTAGCGGGTGCAGGGCCGCAGGCCCTGCCGGCACACCCACTACTTCGCAGCCGCGATCTGCTTCTCGATGTCGGCCGCCGTAACCGGGCCTAGGAAGCTGTGCGCCACCCGGCCCTGCGGATCGATCAGATGCGTCAGCGGCAGCCCCCGCGGCGTAGCGAAGTCCGCCGGCGGATCGAACGGATCGACGATCACGATCGGATAGGTCACCGGATGCTTGGTCAGGAACGACTGCATCTCCGGCACCTCGATGTCCTCATAGGCCAGGCCGACCACTTCGATGTTGCTGCGCATGGCGTGCAGCGCGGACAACTCCGGCATCTCCTTGCGGCATGGTGCGCACCACGTGGCCCAGAAATTCACCACCACCCACTTGCCCCGATGGGCCGCCAGGTCGTAATCGCTGCCATCGACGGCCTTCATCTTCAACGTGGGGAACTCGGCCGTGACACGCTCGGCCGGCGTGTCCTCGGCCGCAGGCGGTGCCGCCGGTGCGGGAGCCTGGGCCGGTGGCTGGCTGCTGGCCGGGGTCGCGTCCTGCGCAGGCTTGCAGGCCGCCAGGGCAAGCGCCACGGCCAATGGAACTGCCAGCAGCAGCGGAGTCGTGCGGGTCATGGGGTGTCTCCGGAATCGGGATAGATATCGCTGACGCGACGCTTGAGGCGCTCACGCAGAGGCAGGCGCAGTTCATCCAGCGCCGCCAGCGCGGCCTGGCCCAGGCTGTCTTCGCGGTAGGGCAGATGCTGCTCCGCCACCGGGATGCGCAGTTGGGTGCATTCGTACAGATCGGCCAGACTGACCTGGTCCAGGTCGCGCGCGAGCAGCCATTCACCCCGCTCGTCGCGGCGCAGCAGGCCGATGGCCTCCAGTTTGCAGGCCAGGTCCTGCAGCAGCGAGTCGGTCAGCATCGGCTCCAGCCGCAGGATCTCGTCATCGGCCAGCCCCCTGCCCCGGGCACGCGCCTGGTGGAAGCGGCCGAGCAGGCGCAGCAGCCCATAGAATTCATAGCCCTGCGGCAGGCGCAGCTCGACCGGCTGGTAGCGGAACGCCGCCATCGACGATGCCAGCGATGCGCCAAGCAGCACCGCCACCCAGCACAGATAGATCCACAGCAGCAGGATCGGCACGAACGCGACCGTGCCATAGAGCTTCTGGTAGGACTGGAAACTGCCCAGGTAGGCACCGATGCCCCACTTCACCAGCTCCAGGATCACCGCCGCCAGGATCGCGCCGGGGACGGCGTGCCGCCATTTCACCGTATGGTGCGGCACGACCCGGAACATCAGGCTGATGCAGACGAATTCGATCAGCACCGGTGCCAGCCGCAGCGACAGGTCGGCCAGCCAGCGCCCCTCCTGGGTCCCGAACAGCGGCATTGCCAGTACCCGTGCCGACACTGCCAGCGAGGCGGCGGCAAGCATCGCGCCCAGGGTCAGCACGGTCCAGTAGACCAGGAAGCGGGTCAGCTTGGGCCGGGTCGATCCGACCCGCCAGATCTTGTTGAACGTCTCTTCCACGCTGTTGAGGGTGATCAGCAGCGAGACGACCAGGGCGATGAAGCCGGCCGCGGTGAGCTGGCCAGCGCTGGCCGAGAACTGCCGCAGGTAGCCTTCGGCGGCGCGTGCGGCATTGGGCACGAAGTTGGAGAATACATAGTCGCTGAGCTGGTCGCTCCAGCGGTCGAAGACCGGGAAGGCCGAAAGCACGCCGAACACCACGATCGCCAGCGGAACCAGGGCGAATACCGTGGTGTAGGCCAGTGCGGCGGCCGCCTGGAACAGGCGGTCATCGAGAAAGCGGTGCCACAGGAAGCGGCCGAAGCTGGCGGCACGCGCACGATCGCGCGCGCGTTCCATCCATAGGTTGAGCGTATCCAGAGGTTCCATCGGCGCAAGGGTACCCGATGCGGAATGCACGCAGGATAGCCATACTGGCGTCCACACGATGAGGAGACCTGGGCACGATGGGCGAGATCCTGGTGCTTTACTACAGCCGCGGTGGCTCGGTGGCACGGCTGGCGCGCCAGATCGCGCGGGGAATCGGCGAGGTGCCGGGAATGGTGGCGCGGCTGCGCACGGTGCCGCCGGTGGCGGCCGTGACCCAGACCGCACAGCCGCCGGTGCCCGACGATGGCGCCCCCTACGTGAGCGTGCAGGATCTGGCCGACTGCCAGGGGCTGCTGCTGGGCAGTCCGACGCGGTTCGGCAACATGGCCGCGCCGGTCAAGCACTTCCTCGATGGACTCGGTGCTGAATGGGTCAATGGCACGCTTGCGGGCAAGCCCGCCGGCGTGTTCACCTCGACCGCATCAATGCACGGCGGGCAGGAATCGACCCTGCTGACCATGCAGGTGCCGTTGCTGCATCACGGCTGCCTGATCGTCGGCATTCCATTCACCGAACCGGGTTTGAGCCACACCACCAGCGGCGGCACGCCCTACGGCGCCAGCCATGTGGCGGGAGCGGCCGACGACCCGCAGCCGACCGATGATGAGGCGGTGCTGGCGCGGGCGCTGGGCCGTCGCGTCGCCGATATCGCGCAGCGGCTGGCCCGATGAACGCCGCGCCGCGTACGGTTCTGCTGCTGGCCCTGATGGGTCTGGCCGCGCTGTTTGCAGGCTGGTTCATCAACGACAAGCACTGGCTGGCCACCCAGCTGGTGTTCACCGCCCCACCGCTTGCACTGGCCATCGCCCTGCGCCTGGGCTGGCGCAAGGCAGGGTTCTGGGCCTCCGTGCTGGCGCTGGGCTGGTTCAGCCATGGCGTGATGAGCGCCTGGAGCCACCCGGAAACGCGCTGGCTGGCCTTGCTCGAGATTGCCCTGGCACTGACCGTGATCTTCGCCGCCAGCCTGCCGGGCCTGCGTGCGCGCTTCGGCAGGCGACGCTGACGCTGCGCCTCCCGGGCCGTATCATCTGCGTTCCCGGCCCCGCGCCGCTGCACCTGTCCTGGTTTCGCGCATGCACATGATGGAAGAGCTCCTGGTCGTCACCACCGGTGGCACGATCGACAAGATCTACTTCGACGACAAGTCGGACTACCAGATCGGCGATCCGCAGATCGGCATGATCCTGCGCGAGCTGGGGGTGACGTTCCGCTTCAACGTGATTCCGATCCTGCGCAAGGACTCGCTGCACATCAACGATGAGGACCGCGAGCTGATCCGGGCCACCATCGCGGCGCAGCCGACCCGGCATGTGCTGGTGACCCATGGCACCGATTCGATGGTGCAGACCGGCAAGGTGCTGGCGACGATCGCGGACAAGACCATCGTGATGACCGGCGCGCTCAGTCCGGCACGTTTCCGCGGTTCGGACGCGGAGTTCAACATCGGCTGCGCGATCGGCGCGGTACAGTCGCTGCCGGCCGGCGTCTACATCGCGATGAACGGGCGGATTTTCGACCCGCAGCACGTGCGCAAGAACGTTGCCGCAAACCGCTTCGAATCGGTTTGAGGAACGGAGTGCCGACCAAGGTCGGCACGCACCACGACGCGGCGGCACGCACCACCGCGCGGCCCCATGCGAAAACGCCCCGGCCGAAGCCAGGGCGTGCCCTAGGAGAGGGTCTTGGGCTCAGTACTGGGCGTTGAGGGTCACGCCCGAGAAGGTGCTGTAGGCCTTCACCCGTACGTACCAGGTACCGGCAGCGGGGCTGTTGACCGCGCAGGTTTCGCTGTTGCCGCTCAGGTACGGACGGCACGTGTAGGCGGTATCGGTCGGCGCGCTGCCCTGCCGCAGGTACAGGTCGGCATCACCGCTGCCGCCGCTGATCGTCACCCGCAGCTGGCTGCTGCCGGACGGGACATTGACGGTGTAATTCAGCGAAGCGCCCGATGCGGCACCCAGTCCGCTCACCGGTACGTTGTTCTGCAGCACGGTGCCGCCCGGGTTCGGGTTGCCACCGCCATTGATCGCTGCCGCCACTGCAGCATCGGCGTCGATGATGCCGGCGCCACAGCCACCCGAACAGGCACCCGGCAGCGGCCGAGCGGTGCTCTTGATGATGCTTTCCACCTGGGCCGGGCTCAGCGGGCTCGGTGCGACCGACTGCATCAGCGCGACCACGCCGGCCACGTGCGGTGCTGCCATCGAGGTGCCGTTGTACGAGGCATAGCTGGCGCTGCCCGGCGTGGTGGTGCCGGTGTTGAGAGTGGACAGGATCCCCTGGCCCGGCGCGGAGATGTCGATGCCCGTGCCGTAGTTGGAGAAGCTGGCACGTGCGCCCGCCGACGTGGTGGCCGCCACCGCGATCACGTTCGGGCAGTTGGCCGGTACCGATGAAGACACGTTGGTGTTGCTGTTGCCTGCGGCCACCACCACCGTGGTGCCACGGCCGACGGCGCCGTTGATCGCGTTCTGGTAGGTGGTCGAGCAGCTGCCGCCACCACCCAGCGAGAGGTTGATGACCTCGGCCGGATTGGCATTGGCCGGCACGCCGCTGACACTGCCGCCGGAAGCCCACACGATGGCGTCGGCGATGTCGGAGGTGTAGCCACCGCACTTGCCGAGCACGCGCACCGGCACGACCTTGGCATTGAAGGCAGTACCCGCCACGCCGGTGCTGTTGTTGGTCACCGCTGCGACGGTGCCGGCAACGTGGGTGCCGTGCCAGCTGGAGTTGGAGGCCGGGTAGCCTGCGCCACATTCGTTGGCGGCGTACCAGTCACCCTCGTCGTTGGGATTGCTGTCGCGGCCACCGCCGTCGCGTGCCATTGCCGCGTCGCTGATGAAGTCATAGCCGGGCAGGATGTTGGCGTTCAGATCGGGGTGGTTGGTGATGCCGGTGTCGATCACCGCGACGACCACGCCGGTGCCGGTGGCCTTGTCCCAGGCCGGGCGCACGTTGATCGAGGCGTTGGACGTACCGAACCCCCACTGTTCGCTGAAGCGGGTGTCGTTCGGCGTCAGCGTCGCGCGCATGATCTGGTCGACTTCCACGTATTCGACGTTGGGGTCGGCAGCGAGCTTGCGCATCAGCAGCTCGGATTCGGCCTGGTCCAGCGGACGATCGGTCCTGACCAGGGTTGGGCCGACGGCCAGCTTGCGGACCTGCTGCAGGCCCAGCGCGCGGCCCTGGCTGCTGGCAAGGCCCGCAGCCGCTGTCTTCAGCGACGATGCCAGGGCGGTGGTGTTGGCCACCGGCGCACTGCCGTCGCGATACTTGACGATGAAACGCTGGTGCGTCGGCGCGGACTGCAGCCCGCTGAGCTGGACATCACCGGCCAGCGCAGGCGTGGCCAGCAGCAGCGATGAAAGAACGGAAGCACCAAGGACCACCCACACTCGACGCACACGCGGTTGCGTTACCTGGGACATCGTATTTCCCTTTCTAGTGGTGTGAATGCCGGAATCGGCAGAAACACCGGCCCGAACCATGGGCTGGCTTGCGTTGGCGAGGTCCGGAGTCCGGCGAGCCAGCGGATCCCCCTTACGATCCGCCGTGCCGATGACGCTAATGGCCCAAACCGGACACCACAATATTTTCAGTGTCTTTTCAGGAACATGAAATGTTCGATCTGAGACTTTCCGGGTCGAGGGTTTGTGAAGATGAAGGAACTTTCGCGCCACGCGCACGAACCTGACTGGGCAGATGTCCTGTCCACCGATGACTTTGCCGACATCGGCGGCCGGCCTTCCCTGTAAACGACGAAGGCCCGTCGCGGGGACGGGCCTTCGGGGAACAGCGCCGCCGGGCATTGGCCCGGCGCTACAGCCTGGCGGGAGGATCAGCCCAGCCTGACCAGCCAGTTGTGACGGTCCGGGAGGCGGCCGTACTGGATGTCGGTCAGTTCCTTGCGCAGCGACATGGTCACTTCGCCGGCCGGCGCGTTGAGGTCGCCCACCGAGAAGCCTTCGCCCTTGAGCTGGCCGATCGGAGTCACCACCGCAGCGGTGCCGCAGGCGAACACCTCGCTGATCGCACCGGATGCAACGCCGTCCTTCCACTCGTCGATGCTGACCTTGCGCTCCTCGACCTTCATGCCGCGGTCGCGGGCCAGCTGCAGGATGCTCTCGCGGGTGATGCCTTCCAGGATGCTGCCCGACAGCTGCGGCGTGACCAGGGTGCCGTCCTTGTAGACCAGGAAGACGTTCATGCCGCCCAGTTCCTCCAGGTACTTGCCCTCGACCGGGTCGAGGAACAGCACCTGCGAGCAGCCCTGCGCCTGGGCCTTCTGCTGCGGCAGCAGCGAGGCGGCGTAATTGCCACCGCACTTGGCCGCGCCGGTGCCGCCCTTGGCCGCACGCGCATATTCGGTAGACAGCCAGATCGACACCGGTGCCACGCCCTTGGCGAAGTACGGACCGGCCGGGCTGGCGATGACGTAATAGCCGGCCTTGTGCGCGCCACGCACGCCGAGGAAGGCCTCGTCGCCAATCATGAACGGGCGGAAGTACAGGCTGGACTCATCCGCCGACGGCACCCAGGCGCTGTCCACGGCGATCAGCTGTTTCAGCGACTCGACGAAGATCTCCACCGGCAGTTCCGGCAGCGCCAGGCGCTGCGCAGAGCGCTGCAGGCGACGGCCGTTGGCATCCGGACGGAAGGTCCAGATCGAGCCGTCGGCGTGGCGGTAGGCCTTGATGCCCTCGAAGATCTCCTGGCCGTAATGCAGCACGGCCGCTGCCGGGTCCAGCTGCAACGGGCCATAGGCACGCACGTTGGCGTTGTGCCAGCCGGTGTCCTTGTCCCACCGCACTTCCACCATGTGGTCGGTGAAGTGCAGGCCGAAACCCGGCTTCTCCAGGATCGTGGCGCGCTCTTCAGCGCTGCGCGGGTGGTCCGAACGGGTGACGGCGAAGCTGGGGATGGACTGGGACACCGGAGGATTCCTGTTCTGGTTGCGGGTAGTGCCGGGCCCGCGTCACTGCGGGCCCTGGGTCAAAGCATGCCGGTCTCGAGACGGGCCGCCTCGGACATCATGTGCTGGTTCCATGGCGGATCGAACACCAGCTCGACGTCGGCCTCGGCCACCGTCGGGATCATTTCCAGCTTGCTGCGCACGTCGTCGACCAGGATGTCACCCATGCCGCACGCGGGCGCGGTCAGGGTCATCTTCACGTCGATCTCGCGCTGGCCCTCGTCCAGATGCTTGATCTCGACCTCGTAGACGAGGCCCAGTTCGACGATGTTCACCGGAATTTCCGGATCGAAGCAGGTGCGAAGCTGCTGCCATACCAGTTGCTCCACCTGTTCGTCGGTGGCGTCGGCCGGCAGCTCCAGCGGCGCGGGTGCTTCCTTGCCGATGGCGTCGCCATCCTTGCCGGCGATGCGGAACAGGTTGCCTTCGACAAATACCGAATAGCTGCCGCCCAACGCCTGGGTGATGTACCCATAGCTGCCGGCGGGCAGGGTCACGGTGTCGCCCTGCGGGACCATCACGGCCTCGCAATCGCGTTCGAAGTGGACAGGTTCGCTGCTACGGGAATACATGGGGACCGATATGGGGCCGTGGCCATGGCCACGCAAGACGGCATTCTAGCCCAGCCGTCCTGCGCCCGCCGGTGCACCGCGGCAAACCACAGTATCCTGTGGGTGACTTTCAGGAAGCTTCGATGTCCTCCAATGCCGCGCGTGCCAGGACCGTGACCTGGCTCTGGCCCTTCATGCTGCTGCTGGGCCTGGTTGTTGCTCCCCTCGCCTGGATGCTGCTGGCCCTGATGACCGGCCGCCAGGTCGGCTGGATGGCAGTGCTGACCGCTCTGGAACTGGTGTTCATGCTGCGTCTGGGCACACTCGGTCCCGGCCGTCTTCGCGTGGCCCTGGTGGTGGCCGGCACGCTGCTGGTGGCGGCGGTGGCGAACTGGGCGATCGCCAGCGCCTGGATGGGCGGCTCGATGGGGCTCAACCCCTGGGACGCCTCGCTGCGCATGGGCCCGCATCTGGCCTGGACGCTGATCAACCTGGCCAATGGCGCGATGGAATGGCTGTGGCTGGCGATCGGCGTGGCCGTCGGCGCCTGGCTGGCGCGCTGATCGCACCGATTCGGGTAGCGCCGGGCCATGCCCGGCGCTGCCGCTACGGCTCAATGACCGCCGTCGAGCGCCTTCAGCTCGCTGACCAGCGACGCCGCCGCCTCAGCGCCGTCCCCGTACAACATGCGCGTGTTGTCGGCGTAGAACAGCGCATTCTCGATCCCGGCAAAGCCGGTCCCGCGACCGCGCTTGATCACCACCACGTTGCGAGCGTTGATCACGTCCAGCACCGGCATGCCGTAGATCGGACTGGCCGGATCGTTACGTGCGACCGGATTGACCACGTCGTTGGCGCCGATCACCAGCACCACATCGGTGCTGGTGAACTCGGGATTGATGTCGTCCATGTCGGCGATCAGGTCGTACGGCACACCGGCCTCGGCCAGCAGCACGTTCATGTGCCCGGGCATGCGCCCGGCGACCGGATGGATGGCGAACTTCACCTTGACCCCGCGCTGCCCCAACCGCTGTGCCAGTTCCCAGATCTTGTGCTGGGCCTGGGCCACGGCCATGCCGTAACCGGGCACGATCACCACGCGCTCGGCGAAAGCCATCATTGCCGCCACATCGGCCGCCTCGATCGGCTTCTGCGCGCCAGTGATCGCCTGTGCCTCTCCGCCTGCACCGCCACCGAAATTGGAGAACAGCACGTTGCGGATCGGCCGGTTCATCGCCTTGGCCATCAGGCGGGTCAGCAGGATGCCCGCCGCGCCGACCATCATGCCGGCGATGATCAAGGCCTCGTTGCCCAGCACGTAGCCCTCGAAGGACACCGCCAGGCCGGTGAATGCGTTGTACAGCGAGATCACCACCGGCATGTCGGCGCCACCGATCGGCAGCGTCATCAGCACGCCCAGCGCCAGTGCCAGCACGAAGAAGGCGATGATCGCCCAGGTGCTGAGCGTGCTGGCCGCGACGATGGCCAGCACCACCACCGCCAGCGCCACCCCCAGGTTCAACGCCTGCTGCCCTGGCCAGATGACCCGCTTGTCGAGGCGACCATCCAGTTTGGCCCAGGCGATCACGGAGCCGGACAGCGACACCGCGCCGATCGCGGCGCCGACCACCGCCAGCAGCAGCACGGTGGTGGAAGGCTGGCGTGCGGCAAGGTCGGCCAGCGCCTGTTCGCTCCAATGGGTGGTATCGCGATGGGCCAGGAAGGCGTAGCGCAGCAGTTCGACCGCACCGATCGCCGCCGCCGAACCACCACCCATGCCGTTGTACAGCGCCACCATCTGCGGCATGTCGGTGACCGCGACCTTGCCGGCCGACCACCAGGCCAGGCCGGCACCCAGCAGCAGCGCGACCAGGATAAGCGGCACGTTGTGCAGCTCGGGCAGGAAGAAGGTGGCCGCGGTGGCCAGCAGCATGCCCAGCCCGGCCCAGCGGATGCCGCTGCGCGCGGTCAGCGGCGAGGCCATCCGCTGCAGGCCGAGCAGGAACAGCGTGGCGGCCACCAGGTAGCTGGCCTTGACCAGCCAATCGAGCAGTTCGACGGTGCTGATGTTCAAGCCTGCGGCTCCTTCGGTTCGTCCTTGCCTGCCCGCGGCGCGCTCGGCCTGAACATCTCCAGCATGCGCGCGGTGACCACGTAGCCGCCGGCGGCGTTACCGGCACCGAGCACCACGGCGATGAAGCCCAAGGCCTTTTCCAGCGGCGTCTGTGCGTGGCCGAGCACCACCATCGCGCCGATCAGCACGATGCCGTGGATGAAATTGGAACCCGACATCAGCGGGGTGTGCAGGATCACCGGCACCCGCGAAATGATCACGTGGCCGGCGATGGCGGCCAGCATGAAGATGTACAGCGCCACGAACCCGTCACTCATCAGCAACGCTCCCGCTCTGTCTTCGTCGGCCCATCATAACCATGGGCTGAACCCGGCGCGCATCCTCGTCAACCGGGGCCGCGCTCACGCGTTGTCGATGGTGACCCCGAGCAAGGAACCGTACCCTGTGCTGGTGAGCAGCCCCGTCCCCCCGACCGCCGACACCGATGCCCTGCCAGCGTCGCTGGAAGCGTTCCTGGCGAGCATCGGCCCGCGCGCGTTCCGCTTCGCCGAGGCCGGCCTGCGCCAGCGCGAGGATGCCCTGGACGCCGTGCAGGATGCCCTGCTGCGCATGCTGGACTATGCCGACAAGCCCGCCAGCGAATGGGCGCCCCTGTTCTGGAGCATCCTGCGCCGGCGGGTGATCGACCTGCAGCGCCGACGCCGCTTCCGCCTCCCGTTCTGGCGCGACAACCAGGATGCCGACGGTGCCGACATCGACTGGGCCGACCCCGGCCCTACCCCGGCGCAGGCGCACGAGCAGCACCAGCAGTACCAGCAGCTGGTGCAGGCGCTGCGTACGCTGCCCGCCCGCCAGCGCGAAGCGTTCACCCTACGCGTGCTGCAGGATCTGGACGGCGCCACCACCGCCCGCGCCATGGGCTGCAGCGAAGGCGCGGTAAAGACCCATCTCGCACGCGCCCGGCAGGCGCTGCAGGATTATCTGGAGAACCCCCCGTGAACCGCTCCCTGCCCTCGGATGACGCCTTGCGGCGCCTGCATGCGCATTCTCTGCGGGCGCTGTCGCCGGCAACGCTGTCGCGCCTGCGCCAGGCCCGCCAGGGCGCCCATGCAGCCCATCGTGGGCGCTGGCGTTGGTGGCTGGCCAGCGCCTGCTCGCTGGTGGTGGCGCTGGGCATCGGCGTGCAGTTCACCGGTCCGGACGTGCCGACGCGGCCAGCGCCGGTACCGACCGTTGCCGCAGTGGAAGACAACAGCGCGCTGTACGACGAGAATCCCGATCTGTACCTGTGGCTGGGCGACACCGACCTGGCGATGGAGTGAATCATGCTGCGACATCTCTCCCTGCCCCTGCTGATCGCCCTGGCGCTGCTGCCTGCAGCACCGGTGCTGGCGCAGACCCATGCGCCCGCGCCGCCCGCTCCCGGTGCTCCACTGCCTGCCTGGGATCAGCTCAGCCCCGCCCAGCGCGAGGCGGTGCTGGCCCCGCTGCGCGACCGCTGGAACGGCGCCGATGCCGGTCAGCGCCAGCGCATGCTGGCCCATGGCCAACGCTGGCAGTCCATGAGCCCGGAAGAGCGCGACAAGGCCCGCCGTGGCCTGCGCCGGTTCGAGCACATGAGCCCGGAACAGCGTGAACAGGCACGCGCACTGTTCGGGCAGATGCGCCAGCTGCCCCCTGCCCAGCGCGACGCCCTGCGCGATCGCTGGTCCCGGATGACGCCGGAGGAGCGTCGCGACTGGGTGCGGGACAACCCGCCACCGGCAAAGCCGCGGTAAGCCTTCGGGATACAGGGGTCAGATCCCTTTGCCAGAGGCAAAGGGATCTGACCCCATGTCATTCACGCCTGCCAGCGCGTCTTTGCCAGCAGTTCGTCTTCCCAGTCGAAGCTCAGCTGCCCTTCGCGTACGAACAGGGCAACGAAGTTGAGCAGGTTGCGCGCATACATCTCGCTGGCCTGGGTCGCACCCCGGCTGGCCAGGCCCAGCGGTCCATCGATGGTCACGCCCTGGTGTTCGATGCACTGCCCCGGCTGGGTCAGCGCGCAGTTGCCGCCGCTCTCGGCCGCCAGATCGACGATCACACTGCCCGCCGCCATGCCTTCCACCATCGCCGCAGTGACGATGGTCGGTGCCGGACGGCCCGGCACGGCTGCGGTACAGATCACTACATCGACGCTGCGCAGATGGTCGGCCAGCCGCCGCTGCTGCTCGGCCCGTTCTTCCTCGGTCAGCGCCCGCGCGTAGCCGCCCTCGCCGGCCGCGCTGACGCCCAGGTCGAGGAAGCGTGCGCCCAGCGACTGGATCTGCTCGCGCGTTTCCGGCCGCACATCGAATCCTTCCACCTGGGCGCCGAGGCGGCGCGCAGTAGCGATCGCCTGCAATCCTGCAACGCCGGCGCCGATCACCAGCACCTTGGCCGGACGCACGGTACCGGCCGCGGTGGTCAGCATCGGGAAGAAGCGCGGTGCACGCTCGGCTGCGATGAGCGCAGCCTTGTAGCCCGCCATGCCGGCCTGCGAACTGAGCACATCCATCGCCTGCGCACGGGTGGTGCGCGGCAACAGCTGCAGCGGGAACAGCAGCAGGCGGTCCTCGCTGGCCAGCGCCGCCAGTGTCGGATCGCTGGCCGGCGTCAGCAGGCCGACCACGGCTGCGCCGGGCTTGAGCCGGGCCAGCACCTGCGCCGGCGGCGCCTGCACGCATAGAAGAATGTCGATCTCGCCCCAGCGACCGTCATCGAATGCACGTGCGCCCGCGTCCTGATAGGCGGCGTCGGGAAAACCGGCGGCCTCGCCCGCACCGGTTTCGTACCAGACGGTGACGCCCAGTGCGGCGAGCTTGCGCGCGGTCTCCGGCGTCAACGCTACGCGCCGTTCGCCCGGCGCGGTCTCCTTGATCCCCAGCAACGCCACGGCCATGCAGGTCCCCGCTGATCGGTGAGTTTTCCCGATCCTAGCAGGCGGCTCCCGCTCAGTGCAGGGTGGCGTTGCCCGGGTCGAGGCGGTCGATCACGCCCTGCATGGCGCTGTCGAAGGCGCCATCGTCGACATGCGCACGCAGGCGGCCCAGCCGCACCATCACCGCCAGTTCCTCCGGCGAAGCCACGCAGAAGCGCACGCCACGCCGGTTGACGAACAGCAGCCGGGAAGAAATCGGGCTCACCCAGGACAGCTTGCCGGCCTGCACCTTGCCGTCCTTGTCGACGAAGTCCAGCCAACTGCCGATCTCCATCCGGCGGAAGCGATCGGCATCGGCATTGTCGAAATCGTCGGTATCCACCTGGCTGCCCAGTTCGACCGTCGGCGAGTCCGCAACCGGCGGCATGGGCAGGACAACCTGCGGCAGCTCCGGCAGCGCACGTTCCAGCTCCGGCCGTGACTCGGCGATGCCCTGCAGGGTGTCATGCAGTGCATCGATGGCCGAGGTTGCCGCATCGCCGTGTACGCCGACACTGGCGAACACCTTGGCCAGCACCGGCTGCCAGGCTTGCAGCCAGGGCTTGCCGATGATCTGCCGGCGCGCTTCGGCCACTTCCTCCAGCAGGCCATCGCCCAGGGCCAGGGCTTCGGCGACCGATGCACCGTCTTCGCCCTCGCGCAGCAGCGCCAGGGTCAGGTGGTGCTGCCACGGCTGGCGCAGGAACTCGGCGATGGCCGGTGGCAGGGTGGCATCGCCTATGCGGCGATCCAGCTCGGTGGCCGCGCGCGTGCGGGCCATTTCCAGCTTTTCCTGGCCGCGCTGCGTTTCCGCTGCGCGCCGCTCGGCAATCTCGACGCGGCGACGGTGCTGCACCAGGAAGTCGCGGAACTCCTCTTCCAGGGTGAGGAAGATGGCCAGGTTCTCGTTGAACTCGGCGACCAGGCGCTCGATGATCTCTTCCACCTTGGCCATCAGCATGCGCTCGGCCTGGCTCTCGCCGGTGTTGCCTTCGCAGGCCTCGGCCAACGAATTGAGCAGCTTGCGCGCCGGATGGGTCTTCTGCACGAACATGCGGCGGTCGAGCATGGCGACCTTGACGAAGGGCACCACCAGGCGGCCGATCAGTTCGCGCGAGCGACCCTCCAGTTCGCGTTCATCCAGCATGACGTCGAACAGCATGCCGACCAGGTCGATCGCGTCCTCGTCCTGCGGATCCAGGCGGGTCTGGCCCGGGTCGACGCCCAGCCGGGTGGCGCTGGACAACACCTCGCTCTTCAGGCGCTGCGCGAGCGACTCACCATCCTCACCGATCGCCGCACGCAGCGTGGCGCTGGGGGTCGCCTGCAGCAGCGACAGCACCGACATCATCTCGCGCTGGCTCAACGGGCGCTGCTGGCCCACGGCCACCTGCGCGGCCGATGTTGCGTCCTCACGCACGTGGCGCGTCTGCTGCAGCAGTTCCTGCAGCGCTTCCAGCAGCATCCCCTGCTGGCCATAGGCCTCGCTGCCGGCGGCGCCGGGACCGTCCCCACCGGCCTGCTGAAGGTGGCCGCGGCGCTCGGACCAGCGCGCGGCGAAGCGCTGCGCCCACGCCGGTGCGGCCTGCTCGTCATCGCTGAAATCGCTGTCGAACCCCGGCACCGGGCGCTGTTCGACCAGATCGTCCAGCCCCTGCGGTGAACGCGGGCCCGGTGCCGCCGGGGTGCGGCGCACCGCGCCCATCTGCGACATCACGCCGGCCGCCGCGAGCTGCTCGTCCAGCTTGTCGTAGATGCGGCCGACCGGCGCGCGCAGGTCGCGCTCGCACAGCTTGATCAGCACCAGGTGGACTTCCGGCGCCAGTTCGCAGCCGGCGAAGGCCTCGTGGATGGCCACGCCCAGATGTTCCGGGCTGATCGGGTTCAGGTCGGCATCCAGCGGCACATCGCCGGCCAGCCAGCCCAGGCGGCGGTCCAGCCGCGCCAGAACCGGCTTGAAATCACGCAGCAGCACCGTGGCGAAGTTGCGCACCGCCAGCCGCGATTCGAGCACGTGCTCGGCCAGCAGGCTCAGGCCATCCTCGGCCGGGCCGGACAGGGTCGCATCCGCCGACAGTGGCTCTCCGGCAACCAGAGCCGCCCAGGCGCGTTGCAGATGGCCGGCAAAGGCCGCCGCTATCTCCTCGCGCCGCCGGCGCAGCTCGCGCATCGCATCAAGGAACAGCAGCTGCGAGGCGCCGGCATTGCCGGCACGGTCGAACAGGGCGTCGTCGAAGCGCGCCAGTGCCGCCCCGAAGGCTTGGCACAGCGCGGGCAGGACGGCGTCACGGGCAAGCTGGAACTGGGCCGGGTCACGACCCGACGTTCCCAACGGTGTGGGCGCGCTCATCATTCGGGAAGGCTCCCCACCTTCTCTGGTGCGACAGACAACATGGACATCGCGACGACCGGCACACCCCATGTACCGATACGTCGATGGTAGGCCGGCCCGCCCCTCACGGACAGTGAAACAGTCCTCACTTCAAACCTCGTGACCCACGGCCCGGCAAGAGGGATATCGTAAGCCGTGCAAGGCCCGCGAGGCGAGAGGAAGCCGGCGTCGGATTGCCGCCAGTGGCATGATGTTCATCACAGTTTGATAGTGAGGGGACAGACGCCGCAGCCACGGCGTCATCGACCACCGCGACTATAATCAAATGCCCGTGATGACCGGTTCAGACGCCATGCCCGACCCCGCCGCCCTGCTTGCCCTCGATGCCCGCCGCTCGGTGCCCTCGCGGCAGCTGGGGGAACCCGGGCCGGACCCGCAGACCCTGCTGCGCATGCTCTCCTCGGCGGTACGGGTGCCCGACCACGGCAAGCGGGTGCCGTTCCGGTTCCTGAAGATTGCCGGCGATGCGCGTCACACTCTGGGCGCGTTCCTGGCCGAGCGCAGCCGGCAGCGCGATCCCACTGCCGGCGAGGCCGTGTTCGAGAAGGATCGCCAGCGTTTCAGCCATGCGCCGCTGGTGATCGTGGTGGTGGCCAGCCCCCGCCCCGACCCGAAGGTGCCCGAGCAGGAGCAGCTGATGACCGCTGGATGCGTCTGCTTCGCCCTGCTGCAGGCCGCACAGGCGCTGGGCTTCGGCGCCCAGTGGCTGACGGCGTGGATGGCGTTCGACCCGGCCGTACACGCCCATCTGGGGCTGGCCGACGGCGAGCGCATCGCCGGTTTCATCCATATCGGCACCGCCCGCGCCGACGTGCCCGAGCGCGAGCGTCCGGATCCAGCCGCCCTGCTGCGCGACTGGACGCCACCGGCATGACCTTGCCGGCACCGGCGCCGGCGCTGTACCTGGTCGACGCCAGCATCTACGTGTTCCGTGCCTGGCACTCGCTGCCCGACCAGTTCCAGGATGCGCAGGGCTGGCCGACCAATGCCGTGCACGGCTTCGCGCGCTTCCTGCTGGACCTGCTCGAACGCGAGCGTCCGCAGCACATCGCCATCGCCTTTGACGAGGCGCTGGACAGCGGCTTCCGCCATCGCCTGTATCCGGCGTACAAGGCCAACCGCGATCCGGCTCCGGAGGCGCTGAAGCGCCAGTTCGTGCATTGCAAGGCACTGTGCGCGGCGCTCGGTCTGGCCGTGCTTGCCCATCACGACTACGAGGCCGACGACCTGATCGGCAGCGCTCTGCATGTGCACCGCGGCAGCCACCGCGGTGTCATCATTTCCGCCGACAAGGACCTGTCGCAGCTGCTGCTGGACCACGACGAGCAGTGGGACTATGCGCGCAACCAGCGCTGGAGCGTGGCCGGGGTGAAAGCGCGGCATGGCGTGCATGCGCACCAGATCGCCGACTACCTGGCACTGTGCGGCGATGCGGTGGACAACATCCCCGGCATCAGCGGCGTCGGCAGCAAGTCCGCGGCGGTCCTGCTGGCCCACTTCGGCAGCCTGGATGTGCTGTACGAGCGCCTGGACGAAGTGCCCTTCCTGCGCCTGCGCGGCGCAGCGCAGATGGCAGTGCGCCTGCGCGAGCAGCGCGAGCATGCCCTGCTCTGGCGACAGCTGACCACCATCGCGCTGGACGCGCCGCTGGAAGGCTGCCAGCCCGGCCTGCTGCGGCAGACGGCCGACCCGGAGCTGCTCGGCGGCCTGTGCCAGACCCTGCGCTTCGGCCCGATGACCCGCCGCCGGCTGTTCAACGCCGCCGGCATGGCCGACCCGCTTCCCACTCCCTCCTTTTCCAATTCCGGCGAGCCCGCATGAGCCAGCGCAATACCGAAGCCCCGCGTGTCGTCTATGAAGGCAAGTACCAGCGCATGCTGGTACGCGGCACCTGGGAATACAGCGAACGCACCCACGCCGGTGGCCTGGCGGCGATCATCATCGCCGTCACCCCCGAGGACAAGGTGCTGTTCGTCGAGCAGTTCCGCGTGCCCCTGCAGGCATCGACCATCGAGATGCCGGCCGGGCTGGTCGGTGACATCCATGCCGGCGAGTCGATCGAAGTCTCGGCGGTACGCGAACTGGAAGAAGAGACCGGCTGGACCGCCGAGCACGCCGAAGTGCTGATGATCGGCCCGACCTCCTCAGGCGCCAGCAGCGAGAAGATCGCCTTCGTGCGCGCCACCGGCCTGCGCCGGATCGGCGAAGGCGGCGGCGATGACAGCGAGGACATCACGGTGCACGAGGTCCCGCTCAAGCAGGCTGCCGCGTGGCTGGTGCAGAAGATGGGCGAAGGCTACGAGCTCGATGCCAAGCTCTGGGCCGGGCTGTGGATGATCGAACATCACCTGGACGGGCGCCCGCGTGGCTGACGCCGACCTGCACACCTTGCCGGCATTGCTGGGCGCTGACGACCCGGCGATCTACACCATCCACCGGCCGCAGGGCGCTTCGCCGTACCTGCTGCTGGCCGATCACGCCGGGCAGCAGGTACCGCGCGCACTGGCCGGCCTCGGCCTGCCGCAGCGCGAACTTGACCGCCATATCGGCTGGGACATCGGCATCGCCGGCACCACGCGTGCATTGGCCGAACGGCTGGATGCCTGGGCCATCGAGCAGACCTATTCGCGCCTGCTGATCGACTGCAACCGTCCGCTGGCATCGCCGACCCTGATTCCGGAAGCAAGCGATCACACCGTGGTACCGGGCAACGCCGGCCTGTCGGCCGCACAACGGCAGCAGCGCATCGACGCGATCCACGCGCCCTATCACGCCCGCATCGAAGCGGAACTGGATGCGCGCCGCGAAGCCGGCCGCCCGACCCTGCTGGTGATGATGCACAGCTTCACTCCCTCCATGAACGGCACGCTGCGGCCATGGCATGCCGGCGTGCTCTACCACCAGGACACGCGCTTTGCCCACGCCCTGCTGCAGGCACTGCGCGAGGAAGGCGATCTGGTGGTCGGTGACAACGAACCGTATTCGGTAAGCAGTACCAGCGACTACGCGGTACCGGTGCACGGCGAAGGGCGCGGCCTGGTGCACGTGGAACTGGAGATCCGTCAGGACCTGATCGCCGACGCGGCCGGGCAGCAGGCGTGGGCCGAGCGGCTGGCGCGGATCTTCAGCGCGTTGCAGCCACGGCTGCTGGCATCGGTGTAACGCCATCCGGGCCCGGTAGCGCCGGGCCATGCCCGGCGGCACTGGAGGATTCACCGTCGCGTTGCGCCTCGCCGGGGATGGCCCGGCGCTACCGGGTCATCCTGCAGGTCGATCATGCGTCGTTGGCCAGGCAGGCGGGGACCGCCGGGGCGACCGGCGCCGGGCGCAGGGCCAGCGCGATGACCACGCCGAGCAGTGCAAACACTGCGGCGCCGTACTCCGCACGCACCAGCCCGGTCAGCGCATCCGGAGAGCCGGCAGCTGCCACGTCGGCGTTGGCCACCATCACCAGTACCGCCAGGCCCAGCGCACCGCCGATCTGCTGTGCGGTGGCCGCCATGCCCGACGCCACGCCCTGCTGCGCCGCCGGCACGCCCTGACCCGCCACGATCCACATCGCGGTCCAGGTCATTCCCTGGCCGATGCTCAACACCACCACGCCCGGCAGCAATGGCCAGAAATTCGAGGCATGCGGCAGTGCCGCCGCCACCCAGGCGATGCCGACGGCACCGGCCAGGTTGCCGATCACAAGCACTCTGCGCGCGCTCCAGCGCTGCAGCGTCCACTCGGCAAGCTGGATGCCCACGGTGCACACCGCCGTGGCCGGCAGGAATGCCAGGCCGGCCTGCAGCGGACTCCAGCCGTAGCCGTCCTGGAAGTACAGCGCCATGAAGTAGTACTGCACACCGTAGCTGCTCATGAACGCGAAGGTCAGGCCGAGGGCGGCACGAAGGCCCGGCAGGCGCAGCAGCGCGAACTGCATCAGTGGATCGCGGCTGCGCAGCTCGATCTGCACGAACGCGAACAGGATCAGTATCGACAGCACCAGGCAGCCCAGCGTGACGGGCGCCGCCCACCCCCATTCGGGGCCCTGTACCAGCGTGGTCACCAGCAGGCTGCCACCCAGGGTCACGGTGATGCAGCCGGCCAGATCGAACGAACGGCCCTGCGGGCGCGAAGCATCGGGCGGCAGCCACGCACCGGCGGCAAGCGCGCACGCGGTGGCCAGCGGCACGATCACCGCCAGCACCGCCGGCCAGCCGAAGGCCTGGGTGAGTACGCCACCGAGCAGCGTACCCAAGACAAGACCCACTGCACTGGCCATGCTCCAGATCGCCAGCGCGCGGTTGCGGGCCGGGCCTTCTTCATACAGCGTGTTGATCAGGGCCAGCGTTGCCGGGAACAGCAGCGCGGCACCGATGCCCTGCGCTGCGCGCGCGATGATCAACAGGCCCGCATTCGGCGCCAGCGCGCCGAGCAGCGATGCCACCGCGAACAACAGCATGCCCAGGCGGTAGAAGCGGCGGCGGCCGATCAGGTCGGCGGCACGCCCGCCCAGCAGCAGGCTGCCGCCGAAAGCCACGGTGTAGGCACTGACCACCCATTGCAGCTGCTGCGCGTTGATCTGCAGCGCGCGGCCCATGTCATGCAGCGCGACAAAGATGATGGTGGCATCCAGGGCGATGATCAGCTGGGCGGTGGCCAGCAGGGTCAGTGCCCAGCGCGGGTATTTGAGGGGAGGCATCGGTGGTCTGGACTGAAGGGGGGAGCGCAGTCTCATTGATGCAGCGAAATCAATAAACCCCTCACCCGCCATATCTGTCATGATTTTCTGCATGAGTGGATCATCGATGGACCTCAACGCGGTGCGCATGCTGGTGCAGGTGGCCGAAGCACGCAGCTTCACCGTCGCTGCCGGCCAGCTCGGTCTGAGCCAATCCGGGCTGTCGCGCGCGATCAGCCGGCTCGAGGTGGACCTGGGCGTGAAGCTGCTGCAGCGGAACACGCGTAACGTGGCATTGACCCCGGATGGGCGCCAGTTTGTAGAACAGGTCGCGCCACTGCTGTGCGGACTGGAGGACGCGGAACGGCAGCTTGCCGATCGCCCCTGCACGCCGTCGGGCACGCTGAAGATCAGTGCGCCGTCGATGTTCGGCCGCAAGGTGCTGGTGCCCCTGCTGGCGCCGCTGCTGGAGCGCCATTCACAACTGCAGGTCGAAGCGGTGCTCAGCGATCGCCTGGTCGACCTGGTCGAAGAGGGGTTCGACGCCGCGCTGCGGACTGGCACCATCGCCGACCAGCGCATCGTCGCCCGGCCCCTGCGACCGCTGCGCTGGGTGACCGTCGCCAGCCCGGACTACCTTGCCCGGCGCGGTGCACCGGGCGATGTGGCCGCACTGGCGGGGCATGCCTGCCTGGCCGTGCGCAACCTGCGCAGTGGCCGCCTGGTGGACTGGCAGTTCCTTCAGGACGGCCAGCTGCGCGAGTTCACGCCACCGACGCGGATGGTGTTCGACAGCGGCGACCCGTTGGTGGAAGCCGCCATCGCCGGCATCGGCATCGTGCAGGTAATGGATTTCGCCGTGGCCGACGCCTTGGCCGACGGCCGTCTGCTGCGCGTGCTGCAACCGTATGAAGGTCGCAGCCGCGAACTCTCTTTGATCTACCCACCTTCGCGCCAGCACTCGCCGAAGCTGCAGGTGCTGGCCGACGCGCTGCTTGCAGGGGACTGGTAGCACCGGGCCATGCCCGGCGAATCAAACCGCGGCAACAGATCGCGATGCCGCCGGGCGTGGCCCGGCGCTACCGGCGGGTTACGCGAAGCTGTCCGTGGCGCGCACCAGCGCGTCGACATTCTCCGCTTCGAACGCGGAGTGGCCCGATGCCGGGGTGATTTCCAGCTTCGCCTTCGGCCACACCTTGGTCAGGTCCCAGGCATTGGCGAGCGGGCACACCACGTCGTAGCGGCCATGCACGATCACGCCCGGGATGTCGGCGATGCGGTGCGCGTCGCGCAGCAGCTGGTCTTCCACCTCGAAGAAGCCACCATTGACGAAGTAGTGGTTCTCGATACGGGCAAAGGCCAGCGCGAAATGCGGGTCTTCGTGGCTGTTGATGAAGTCGTCATCCACATGCAGGAAGCTGGTCGCACCCTCCCACACGGCCCAGGCCTTGGCTGCTTCCAGGCGGGTCGCCTCGTCTTCACTGGTCAGGCGACGGTGGAACGCCGAGATCAGGTCATGGCGTTCAACCACCGGAATGGGCTTCAGATAGTGCTCCCATGCATCGGGGAACAGGCGGTTGGCGCCTTCCTGGTAGAACCACTCCAGCTCCCAGCGGCGGAGCATGAAGATGCCGCGCAGAACCAGTTCGGTGACGCGCTGCGGATGGGTTTCGGCGTAGGCCAGCGCCAGGGTTGACCCCCAGCTGCCGCCGAACACCTGCCAGCGGTCGACGTTCAGATGCTCGCGCAGCCGCTCGATATCGGCCACCAGGTCCCAGGTGGTGTTGTCCACCAGATCCGCATGCGGCGTGGAACGGCCGGCACCGCGCTGGTCGAACAGGATGATGCGGTACTTCGCCGGGTCATGGAACTGGCGCATCTTGTCGCTGCAACCGCCGCCCGGACCGCCGTGCAGCATCACCACCGGCTTGCCATCCGGATTGCCGCACTGCTCGAAGTACAGCGTGTGGCGGTCGTCGACCTTCAGGGTGCCGACGTCATAGGGGGTGATGGCGGGGTACAGCGTACGCATGCTTGCAGCTCCAGGGTGATGCCCTGCCGGGGCAGGAGAACCCCCATTCTAGGCCGGTCGCCGGCCGAGGGTGACCCGATCACGCTGCTCAAGGTCCTGCTGGGTCTGCACGTCGGCGAAACCGGCCGCATCGAACAGCGTGCGGATCGCCGCGCCCTGGTCCCAGCCGTGCTCGATCAGCAGCCAGCCCGCCGGCTGCAGGTGTTCGGGCGCGCCTGCAACGATGCGGCGGATATCGTCCAGTCCGTCGATGCCGGACGCCAGCGCGCTGGCCGGCTCGAACCTCAGGTCGCCCTGCTGCAGATGCGGATCTTCGCTGGCGATGTAGGGCGGATTGCTGGCAATCAGTGCAAAGCGCGCGCCCTGCAGCGGTGCGTACCAGTCCTGTCCACCTTCAGCGAAACGCACGTTGCGCAGTTCATGGTGGGCGGCATTGCGCGCAGCCATGGCCAGTGCACCGGGGCTGGCATCGGTGGCCAGCACCTGTGCCAGCGGCCGCTCGCTGGCCAGGGCCAGGGCGATCGCACCACTGCCGGTGCCGAGGTCGACCACGGACAGCGGGCGGTCCGATGGCAGGCGTTCCAGCGCCAGCTCCACCAGCAGTTCGGTTTCCGGACGCGGGATGAGGGTCGCCGCATCGACCCGCAGATCAAGCGTCCAGAACCCGCGCCGGCCGGTCAGGTAGGCCACCGGCTCACCGGCGGCGCGACGCGCCAGCAGCGCCTCGAAGGCAGCCTGCGCCGTTGCCGGCAGCGGATCGGTCGCATGGGCGAACAGCCAGCTGCGTGGACGCTCCAGCACATGCAGCAGCAGCAGCTCGGCTTCGTGGCGGGCGTCGATGCCGCCCAGGCGGGCGCTGGCGTCGGCCACCACCTGGCGCAGGGAGGGTTGGGTTGGGGAAGACATTCCGCAATTGTAGAGCCGAGCCCATGCTCGGCTGCTTCTGGAACAGCCGAGCATGGGCTCGGCTCTACAGATCCGCGGTCGAGCGTGGGCTCGGCTCTACAAAAGCTGGAATCCGTTCAGGTTTCGCCCGAGGGCATAAGGAGGGGCTATCAGCCCTCTTCACGCGTCCCTGGCGATTTTCCTTGTCACACAGGCAGTTGCAGGATGAGGGACGCAAGGTTCAGTGCGGGCTCATGGCAATTTGATAGGCTGCATCTATCAAATAGATGCAATCAATGGATTGTTCTTATCGCAACTGAGCCGGTAACCTAGCTCCTGTCGATTCACCCACTCCCTTCACCCAGAGGAAAAATGATGTCCCTCATCAATACCCAGATCCAGCCGTTTGAAGCCAACGCCTACCACAACGGCGAGTTCATCAAGGTTTCCGATGCCAGCCTGAAGGGCCAGTGGTCCGTCCTGATCTTCATGCCGGCTGCATTCACCTTCAACTGCCCGACCGAGATCGAAGACGCCGCCGACCACTACGCCGAGTTCAAGAAGGCTGGCGCTGAGGTCTACATCGTCACCACCGACACGCACTTCTCGCACAAGGTGTGGCACGAAACCTCGCCGGCCGTCGGCAAGGCCCAGTTCCCGCTGGTCGGCGACCCGACCCACCAGCTGACCAACGCCTTCGGCGTGCACATTCCGGAAGAGGGCCTGGCCCTGCGCGGCACCTTCATCATCAATCCGGAAGGCGTGATCAAGACCCTGGAGATCCACTCCAACGAGATCGCCCGCGACGTCTCCGAGACCCTGCGCAAGCTGAAGGCCGCCCAGTTCACCGCCGCCAACCCGAACCAGGTGTGCCCGGCGAAGTGGAAGGAAGGCGAGAAGACCCTGACCCCGTCGCTGGACCTGGTCGGCAAGATCTAACGCAGCACCGGCACGCCGTGGCCCCATGCCACGGCAGGCCCATCTCCATGCCGGCGGCATCGCCGGCGTGGGGGTGAACCCAAGACAGCCATCGCCGGCCCGTCGCGGCCAGCCAGCCCCTTCCACGGTCGCTGTCTTGGGTTCACCCCTACCCCCTGCTGGTCCGCTACCTTCTACAGCGGTGCCACGCCCCCTGTTTGCCTGAAGCCAGGAGAAGACCCGATGTTGGACGCCAACCTGCAGTCGCAGCTGAAGACCTATCTGGAGCGCGTGACCCGCCCCATCCAGATCACCGCGCATGCCGACGACGGCGACAAGTCGCGGGAAATGCTGGAACTGCTGCAGACCCTGGAAAGCCTGTCCGACAGCATCTCGCTGCAGGTGCTGCGTGATGGCCAGGGCCGCGTGCCTTCGTTCGACCTGGGCACGCCCGGCCAGGACATCCACCTGACCTTCGCCGGCCTGCCGATGGGTCATGAATTCACCTCGCTGGTGCTGGCGCTGCTGCAGGTGGGCGGTCATCCGTCCAAGGCCACCGCCGAACTGATCGAGCAGGTGCAGAGCCTGGAAGGCGAGTACCGGTTCGAGACCTATTTCTCCCTGTCCTGCCAGAACTGCCCGGACGTGGTGCAGGCGCTGAACCTGGCCGCGGTGCTCAACCCGCGCATCCAGCACGTGGCCATCGACGGCGCGCTGTTCCAGGAGGAAGTGGAGAAGCGCGAGATCATGTCGGTGCCGACCGTGTATCTCAACGGTGAAGTCTTCGACCAGGGCCGGATGACGCTCGAACAGATCGTGGCCAAGCTGGATACCAACGCCAGCAAGCGCGACGCAGAGAAGATCGCCGCCAAGCAGGCCTTCGACGTGCTGGTGGTGGGCGGCGGCCCGGCTGGCGCGGCCGCAGCGATCTACGCCGCGCGCAAGGGCATCCGCACCGGCATCGCCGCCGAGCGCTTCGGCGGCCAGGTACTGGACACCATGGCCATCGAGAACTTCATCTCGGTCAAGGAGACCGAAGGCCCGAAGCTCGCTACCGCGCTGGAGCAGCATGTGCGCGAGTACGACGTGGACATCATGGATCTGCAGCGCGCGACCGCGCTGGTGCCGGCCGGCGACGATGGGCTGGTACAGGTGCAGCTGGAAAACGGCGCGGTGCTGAAGTCACGTTCGGTGATCCTGTCCACCGGTGCGCGCTGGCGGCAGATGAATGTGCCGGGCGAAGAGCAGTACCGCAACAAGGGGGTGGCCTACTGCCCGCACTGCGATGGCCCGCTGTTCAAGGGCAAGCGCGTGGCGGTGATCGGTGGTGGCAACTCCGGCGTTGAAGCTGCCATCGATCTGGCCGGCATCGTGTCGCATGTAACCCTGCTGGAATTCGATTCCAGCCTGCGCGCCGATGAGGTGCTGCAGAAGAAGCTTCGCAGCCTCGGCAATGTCACCGTGCTGACCAGCGCCCAGACCACTGAAGTGCTGGGCGATGGCAGCCGGGTCACCGGGCTGGTCTACAAGGACCGCATCGGTGGCGACGCCCACCGCGTGGAGCTGGAAGGCATCTTCGTGCAGATCGGCCTGCTGCCCAACACCGAGTGGCTGAAGGACACCGTGGCGCTGTCGCCGCGCGGCGAGATCGTCATCGACGACCGTGGCCAGACCAGTGTGCCCGGCGTGTTCGCCGCAGGTGATTGCACGACGGTACCCTACAAGCAGATCATCATCGCCATGGGCGCCGGCTCGACCGCCGCACTGAGCGCGTTCGATCACCTGATCCGCTCGTCGGTGAGCAAGAGCAGCGGGGCCGTTGCCGAAGCTGCCTGATCCACTGCTCCCGGGTTGCCGGGAGCATTGTCAGCTGCGGGGTGACCACGCCGCCAGCCGGTCCGTTATCCCTGGGATGTGAGGATGAATCTACGCGATCTGAAGTACCTGGTAGCCCTGGCCGACCACAAGCATTTCGGTCGGGCTGCCGCGTCGTGCTTCGTCAGCCAGCCCACGTTGTCCACCCAGATCCGCAAGCTGGAAGAAGAGCTGGGCCTGCCGCTGGTCGAGCGGGCTCCCCGCAAGGTGATGCTGACGCCGGCCGGCCAGGAAGCCGCTGCACGGGCGCGGGTGATCGTGTCCGAGGTGGAGCAGCTGAAGGAAGCGGCACGGCGCAGCCGCGATCCGGAAGCCGGCACGGTGCGCCTGGGAATCTTCCCGACCCTGGGCCCGTACCTGTTGCCGCATGTGATCCCGCGCATCCGCGAACGTTTCCCGGAACTGGAACTGCTGCTGGTCGAAGAGAAGAGCGATGTGCTGCTGGAGCGCCTGCGCGAAGGCAAGCTCGATGCCGCGCTGCTGGCACTGCCGGTGATCGACGATCAGCTGCACGCCGAGTTCCTGTTCGAGGAGCCGTTCCTGTTGGCCGTCTCCGGTCGCCATCCGCTCGCCCAGCGCGCCCATCTGGATGTGCAGGAACTGGCCACGCAGAAGCTGCTGCTGCTGGAAGACGGCCATTGCCTGCGCGACCAGGCGCTGGAAGTGTGCCGGCTGTTCGGCGCCAACGAGAAATCCGAGTTCCGCGCCACCAGCCTGGAAACGCTGCGGCAGATGGTCGCCGCCGATGTCGGCATCACATTGCTGCCGAGCCTGTCGGTGCAGCCCCCCGTCCCGCGCTCGAACAACATCCGCCTGCTCGATTTCATCGGTGAGGGCCGGCCCAGCCGCCGTATTGCGATGGTCTGGCGCCGCAGCTCGGCGATGAACGACTTCCTGATGGAGCTGGCCAGCCAGTTCAAGCGCCTGCCGCATGCGCTGTTCACGCTGGAAGCCGCCAATGGCACGGCCGCCGATCCGGCCAGCCTTTCCGGCCCCGCGCTGAACGGTTGACGCCCCGGCCTGCCCGGCCTCGAGCGGCAGGAGTCGATTCCGGTCGCATTTGTCCCCACAATACAGACAGGCGGCGCCAGCAGGCGCCGCCTTTTGCATGGTTTTCAACCAAGGAGTTTTACATGAACACCGCCAGCGGCCTGCCGCCGTCGATCACTGTCTCAACCTTCGACATGGACCGCCTGGAGGCCATGCTCGAAGCCCCTGCGCTGAGCCAGACGCCTGCCGCGCTCGCGCTTGCCGAAGAACTCAACCGGGCCACCGTGCTGGCGCCGGACCAGATTCCCGAAGGCATCGTCATGATGCATTCCCGCGTGGAGTGCGAAGATGGGGTCTCAGGCGAGAAGCACGTCCTGACCCTGGTCTTCCCCCGCGAAGCCAACGTCGATGAAGGCAAGGTTTCCGTGCTGGCCCCGGTCGGCAGTGCCCTGCTCGGCCTGTCGGTCGGCCAGAGCATCGACTGGACTGCACCCGGCGGTCGCAAGCTGCGCCTGCGCGTGACCGCAGTGCACAACGACCGTCCCTGATCTCCGCTGCGCACTGCGCGCGATCCGATTCCCCGTACCAGGAGCCGTAATGAGTACCTCGTCCAAACTGTCCCAGCTGCGCGAACTGTCCGTGGTCGTTGCCGATACCGGTGACTACGAGGCGATCAAGCGCCTGCAGCCGGTGGACTGCACCACCAACCCGACCCTGGTGAAGAAGGCACTGGACCTGCCGGTCTATGCCGATCTGATCGAGCGCGAACTGGCCTGGGGCCGTCAGCAGAGCGGCGACCGCGAGGCCGTGGTGCATGCGGTGGCCGATCGGCTGACCATCGGCGTCGGCGCGCTGCTCAGCACGCTGGTGCCGGGCCGCGTGTCCACCGAGGTGGATGCTGACCAGGCGTACGACACCGCCGCCACCGTGGCCAAGGCCCGCCAGTTCATCCAGATGTACGCCGATGCCGGCGTACCGCGCGAGAAGATCCTGATCAAGATCGCCGCGACCTGGGAAGGTGTGGAAGCGGCGCGGATCCTGCAGGCCGAGGGCATCGACTGCAACCTGACGCTGATCTTCAACCCGACCCAGGCGCTGGCCTGCAGCGAAGCGGGCGCGTTCCTGATCTCGCCGTTCGTCGGCCGCATCCTTGACTGGTACGTGGCCAACGGCCAGACCCCGGCCAACATCGATGAGGACCCGGGCGTGAAGTTCGTGCGCAGCGTGTATGCGGAGTTCAAGCGCCGTGGTTCGCCGACCGTGGTGATGGGCGCCTCGTTCCGTTCCACCGCACAGATCGAGGCGCTGGCCGGCTGCGACCGCCTGACCATTTCGCCGGATCTGCTGGAGAAGCTGGACGCCGATCACGGCGAGCTGCCGCGCAAGCTGGTGCCCGGTGAGGGTAACGGCGTGGCGGTGACCCCGATCGATGCGGCGACGTTTGCGGCGGATCTGGCGGCCGATCCGATGGCGACCGAGAAGCTGACGACCGGTATCGAGGCGTTCGCCAAGGATCTGGAAGCGCTGCGCGAGCGGATCCGCGCGGCGCTGTAAGGGTTCCAGCCAACGGCTGAGCCCCTCGTGGCGGGGGCTTGGTCGCGAAAGGCATGAAGCAACCGCCGCGCTGGGTCGGGCGGGTCGGGTTCGCGGGAGACGCCGTGAATCCGTCCCTGGAGGCTTGGCCGCGGCATCCATGCCGCGGACACTCCCGCGAACCCGACCCGCCCGCCCTCTGACAGTTTCCTGCGGCCGCCCGCCACGGAAGAAAGAGAGAAGAGCAACAGCGGGTCGCGCGCTTCGCTTGCTCGGAGCGGAGCATGGCTCCGCTCTACAGAAGACACCGCAGGATCAAACAAAAAGGACGCGGCGAAGGCCGCGTCCTTCTTGTTTTCCTTCAGTTCGTCAGTAACCCACGCTCTTGCCCACCGTCACCGGGAAACTGTCGGAGGTGGGGTGGTGTGGGTTGGCAGGACCGTTGGCGCCATGGATGGCGCCATCGAGCCCCCATGGATGGGTTCACGGCGTGTCCTGCCGACCCACACCGCCCCGCCCTACTCACAGCAACCCAGAGCCGCTTTGGCTTTGGCTCTGGCTTTTGCTTCGGCAGTTGCTTTCCGCTTCTGCCCGCCGCAGGCGGACCACCGCGCGTCAGCGCGGCGCCTCCACATCCAGCCCGATCGGGCAGCTCACCCCGGTGCCGCCGATGCCGCAGTAACCGTTCGGGTTCTTCGCCAGGTACTGCTGGTGATAGTCCTCGGCATAGTAGTACTCCGGCGCCGGGAACACGATCTCGGTGGTGATCGGGCCATAGCCGGCCGCGTCCAGCTGCGCCTGGTAGGCCTCGCGGCTGGCCAGCGCAGCGGCGTACTGCGTTTCGTCGGTGGCATGGATCGCCGAACGGTACTGGGTGCCGGTGTCGTTGCCCTGGCGCATGCCCTGGGTCGGGTCGTGGCTTTCCCAGAACAGCTGCAGCAGCCGTTCCAGGCTCACCACCTTCGGATCGAACACCACCTGCACCACTTCGGTGTGGCCGGTCAGGCCGGAGCAGACTTCTTCATAGGTGGGATTCGGCGTGACGCCGCCGGCATAGCCGACCGACGTGCTGTACACGCCCGGCTCCGACCAGAATTTGCGCTCGGCTCCCCAGAAGCAGCCAAGCGCGAAACGGATCTGCTGCAGGCCGGCAAAGCGGTCCTTCAGCGGGTGACTGTTCACGAAGTGCTGGTTGCTGTGCAGCGGCAGTGGCTGATCACGCCCTGGCAGCGCCTCTTCCGGGCGCGGCAGGCGCTGCTTGAAGGCGCCGATGCCCAGGATGCCCTGTCCGATTCCCAACATGATGCGCTCCTACGCCGGAAGGCCGGCAATGTCGTCTGCATCGGAAATGGGGGCGTCGGCGGCGTGGCCCAAGTCCAGGCCGGCGACGATGCCTTCAGCCTCGGCCCGCGCGGCGTCGGGGATGCCGACCCTCAATACACCGAACAGCGGCAGCTCGCCCATGCCCCCCAACAGCTGCTCGCCGAACACGAAGGCAGGAATGCCGGCGTCTTCCAGCGCGTGCTTCACCAGGTGGGCGTCGAACAGATTGTCGGCCTTGTACACGATGTGCATGGGGCGGCTCCACGGGAGAGGCCTCCAGCATACGCCCGGGCGCTGAATGCCGCCGCTGCGCTCGCCGGGCATGGCCCGGCGCTACCCCCTTGCGCCCGCTGCACTTGCCGGCCGGGCCCCCTGCGCCCGGTAGCGCGGGCGCAACCCCGGCAGCCCTTCCCCTTACGCGCTAGACTGTTGGTCTTTCTGCCCTTTTTCGCCCAGCCTCATGTCCGAGCACACCCCCGCCAGCCCCGAGACCCCCGCCGACAGCCACGAAAAGCGCGATTTCATCCGCCAGATCGTGCGCGAGGACCTGGCCAGCGGAAAGCACCAGGCGATCAAGACCCGGTTTCCGCCGGAGCCGAACGGCTACCTGCACATCGGCCATGCCAAGTCGATCTGCCTGAACTTCGGCATTGCCGGCGAGTTCAGCGGCGTATGCAACCTGCGCTTCGACGACACCAATCCGGCCAAGGAAGACCCGGAGTACGTGGCCGCCATCCAGGATGATGTCCGTTGGCTGGGGTTCGAGTGGAACGAACTGCGCCACGCCTCCGATTACTTCCAGGCCTACTATCTCGCCGCCGAGAAGCTGATCGAGCAGGGCAAGGCCTATGTGTGTGACCTGTCGGCCGAGGAAGTGCGTGCCTACCGTGGCACCCTGACCGAGCCGGGCCGTCCCTCGCCGTGGCGCGACCGCAGTGTCGAGGAGAACCTCGACCTGTTCCGCCGCATGCGTGCCGGTGAATTCCCGGACGGTGCGCGCACCCTGCGCGCGAAGATCGACATGGCCAGCGGCAACATCAACCTGCGCGATCCGGCGCTGTACCGCATCAAGCATGTCGAGCACCAGAACACGGGCAATGCGTGGCCGATCTACCCGATGTACGACTTCGCGCATGCGCTGGGCGATTCGATCGAGGGCATCACCCACTCGCTGTGCACCCTGGAATTCGAGGACCATCGCCCGCTCTACGACTGGTGCGTGGACAACGTCGATTTCGCCCATGACGACGCACTGACCCAGCCGCTGGTCGATGCCGGCCTGCCGCGCGAAGCCGCCAAGCCGCGCCAGATCGAATTCTCGCGCCTGAACATCAACTACACGGTGATGAGCAAGCGCAAGCTGATGGCGCTGGTCACCGAGCAGCTGGTGGACGGCTGGGAGGACCCGCGCATGCCGACCCTGCAGGGACTGCGTCGCCGCGGCTACACCCCGGCGGCAATGCGCCTGTTCGCCGAACGCGTGGGCATCAGCAAGCAGAACTCGCTGATCGACTTCAGCGTGCTGGAAGGCGCGCTGCGCGAAGACCTCGATGGCGCCGCACCGCGCCGCATGGCCGTGGTCGACCCGCTCAAGCTGGTACTGACCAACCTGCCCGAAGGCCATGAAGAACAGCTCACCTTCAGCAACCATCCGAAGGACGAGAGCTTCGGCAGCCGTCAGGTGCCGTTCGCGCGCGAGGTCTGGATCGACCGCGAGGACTTCGCCGAAGTACCGCCGAAGGGCTGGAAGCGCCTGGTGCCGGGCGGCGAAGTGCGCCTGCGTGGTGCCGGCATCATCCGTTGCGATGAGGTGATCAAGGATGCCGACGGCACTATCACCGAGCTGCGCGGCTGGCTGGATCCGGAGTCGCGCCCCGGCATGGAAGGGGCCAACCGCAAGGTCAAGGGCACCATCCACTGGGTCAGCGCCGTGCACGGCGTTCCGGCCGAGATCCGCCTGTACGACCGACTGTTCTCGGTGCCGAACCCGGACGACGAGTCGGAAGGCAGGACCTACCGCGACTACCTCAATCCGGAATCGCGCCGCACCGTCACCGGCTATGTCGAGCCGGCCGCGGCCAGCGCCGCGCCGGAGCAGTCGTTCCAGTTCGAACGCACCGGCTACTTCGTTGCCGACCGCCGCGACCACACCGAAGCCAAGCCGGTGTTCAACCGCAGCGTGACGCTGCGCGATACCTGGTCAGCCTGAGGACCCGCGCGGGCGCCGGCACGGCGCCCGCACGAGCGCGACGATGATCACCGCCCTGTCCGCCCTGCTCTGGTTCATCTCGCAGCATCCGCTGCTGACGTTCTTTGCAGCAATGGGGCTGGCCGCGCTGGTCTCGTGGTGGCGGCGTTCACCGGTCTACGCCATCGTGGTGTTTCCGCTGGCGATGCTCAACATCTTCCTCGGCAGCTTCCTCAACGCCACTTTCCTCAATGCGGTGGGCGAGCGCGGTGAAGCGGTGATCGTGAAGGCCGAGGAAACCAATTCCACGCTCAACGAACAGTACATCTGGCGCTACGAAGCGGTGCTGCGCACCGCCGAAGGTCGCGACGTGGAGGTGGTGTTCCACACCAACACCGCTTCGCTGTGGCCGCTGGAGAACGCGATCCGCATCCCGGCTCAGGACCAGCCGTTCGTGGTGAAGTACACGCCGGGCTTTCCGCGCAACTTCGTCATCCTCACCACCGAATCACCGCACGGCATCGCCCAGGCCCGTGCCAGCGCGCGCGAGCGGGTGGAGGTAGCCGCACGCAAGCTGCACTTCAGCCCGGGCAACGCCGATTTCCGCGCGGACTATCGCCGCGAACTGGATACCTGGCTGCGTGATCATGGCAACGATCCGCAGCAGCAGTCCGACGCACGGCGATATCGCGCAGAACGCGAAGCACTCGATCACTAGCACCCGGCCCGGCCTGGATGCTCCACCCGATCCATCCACAGGCCTGACATGACCACGACGTCCACCGCCCTCCTCCCGCTGCTGCAGCAGGTCCTGCAGGACGCTGGCATCGCCAGCCGCGTCGACGGCGGCGCGCTGCTGCTGGACAGCGGCCTGCGCCTGACCCCGCATGCGATGGCGGCACACGCGCGCGACAACGGTGGCTGGCAGACCTCCACGGTCATCGAGGCGCAGCACCCCACCCTGTTCGCCGATGGCCTGTTCGAGTACCAGCACGCCAACGGCGCCGATGAGCAGGCCTCGCTGCTGTCCGGCTTCCAGGCCTGGGTGCGGGTGGACCTGGCCACCCTGCAGACCGCAGTGGGCGCCGACGACGCGCAGGGCCTGCCGATGATGGGCCTGACCTATCCAGCAGGTGATGACGGCAAGGAACACGGGCGCACCGTGGTGCTGGGGCCGCTGGCCCACTACCGCGCGCAGGAGGTGGAGGTCGCCACATGCAGTGAGGACGACCACGGTTCCTGCCCCTGCTGCCTGTTCACCAGGAGCATGGACGCCTTCGACGAGCTGCTGAAAGCGCGCCAGTTCCTTGCTATCCGCCTGTTCGCCTCGCGCGATGCCGATGGCCTGTGCGAGGCCGATTGCCGGGTCAATGGCCACGACTTCGCCCCTGCCCTGCCATTGCTGCGCGCGTATGCCGCCAGTTGGCCGCAGGCCGGGCTGGAGTTCCGCAAGCAGTACGTGGTGATCCGCACCGGCTCACCCGGCTGACGCGCCTACACCCGGTACAGGCCGGTGCGGCTACACTGCGCGCCGGTTTCCCAAGCAACCGCACTTTTCCCATCCCACACGAGGCACCCCCGCGATGCTGTATGCGCAAGTCCACCTGACCCTTCCCGCCTGGATCCACGACCAGATCGACCTGGATCGTCGATATCCGGGCGATGAGGCCAAGGTCGCGCTGGCCATCGAGCTGTCGCGACAGAACGTCGAGCACGCCAGCGGCGGCCCGTTCGGCGCCGTGGTGTTCGGTCCGGACGACAAGGTGATCGCCGCCGGCGTGAACCGGGTGATGCCGCATGCCACCTCGTTGGCACATGCCGAGAACATGGCCTACATGCTGGCCCAGCAGCGCCTGCAGACGCCGCGCCTGAATGCCGTGCTGTCGCCGGTCACCCTGGCCACCAGCTCGCAGCCGTGCTGCCAGTGTTACGGCGCCACGGTGTGGGCCGGCATCGACCGCCTGCTGATCGGCGCCAGTGCCGCCGATGTAGAGGAACTGACCCCGTTCGACGAAGGCCCGCTGCCGGCCGACTGGGTGGGCGAGCTCAACAAGCGTGGCATCGAGGTGGTGCAGGGCCTGAACCGCGACGCCGCACGCAGCGTGCTGCGCGCCTATGGGGAAAGCGATGGCGCCCGTTACTGAAACCGGCATCGGCCTGCTGTGCCTGTGCCGGCAGGGCTTCGAGCCGGAGCTGGCCGGCGAACTGCAGTTCCGCGCCGGTGAGGCAGGGTTCGCCGGCTACGCACGTACCCAGCGCAATGACGGCTATGTGTTGTTCATGTGCGACGAAGCGGCCGCGTTGGCACCGCGGTTGCCGTGGCGCGGCCTGATCTTCGCGCGGCAGAAGCTGGTGGTGCTGGCTGAACTGCCGCAGCTGGATCCGGCCGATCGCATCACGCCGATGCTGGAGGTGCTGGCCGATGCGCCACGCTTTGGTGATCTGTGGGTCGAACATCCGGATTCGGATGCCGGCAAGCCGCTGTCCGGGCTCGCCCGTGCGTTCGGCAACGCGTTGCGCCCGGCGCTGCGCAAGGCCGGCAAGCTCAGCGACAAGCCCAATGCACGGCTGCCACGCCTGCACGTGGTGTTCGTCGACGGCACCCACGCCTTCATCTGCGTGGCCGACCCCGCCGACAGCGCACCGTGGGCACTGGGCATTCCGCGCCTGAAACTGCTGCCGGAGGCCCCCTCGCGTTCGGCGCTGAAGCTGGACGAAGCCCTGCTGACGCTGCTGGCGCCGGAAGAACGCGAGGCACTGGTGAAACCCGGCATGCGCGCGGCCGACCTGGGGGCGGCACCGGGCGGCTGGACCTGGGTGTTGACCCGCCAGCACATGCAGGTGCTGAGCATCGACAACGGCCCCCTGCGCCAGCACGTACTGGATACCGGCCTGGTCGAGCACCTGCGCGCGGATGGCTTCCATTGGCACCCGGAGCAGCCGCTGGACTGGATGGTGTGCGACATGGTCGAGCAACCGCGTCGCGTTGCCGAACGCATGGCCACCTGGTTCCGCGAAGGCTGGTGCAGGCATGCCATCTTCAATCTGAAACTGCCGATGAAGAAGCGCTGGGACGAGACCCGGCTGTGCCTGGACCTGTTCCAGGAGCAGGCTGGCACGTCGCTGGAAGTGCGTGCCAAGCAGCTCTATCACGACCGCGAAGAGATCACCGTGCTGGCATCGCCGATGCGGTGATGCGCGGCAGGGTCATCGCCCGCACAGGATGCCCCGGGTACGCTTCCGTCAACGCCTGCCAGGAGTCCGTCATGTACCGTCCGCGTTTGCCCGTGCTGCTGGCTGTCCTGCTGGCCACGTCACCCGTGCTGGCGCAGCAGCTGCCGCCCACACCCGCGCAGAGCCAACCGCTGGGTCCGACCGGCGGAGCCATCCGCCAGCAGCCCTTGAATGCCGGACGGGTCACCGGCAGCGTCGATATTCCGATGCCCGCAGGGGAGGCCCAGGTCACGGTGCGCTCGGTTGAACCCAGCAGCGTGACCGGCCAGTACCGCATCCACTTTGCCGCGCTGGATACCGACGGTGATGGCTTCATCAGCCGTGCGGAGGCCCAGGCCAATCCTGCACTGGCCGATGAGTTCACCGCGCTGGACAGCAAGCGCCGCGGCAAGCTGGATCGTGCCGACCTGGCCGGCTGGCTGATTGATTGATCCGGTTCACGGATCCCGCCGGGCATGGCCCGGCGCTACCGGCGGATCAACCGCCAAACGGGGTCGTCACACGCCGGCGGCGCGCTTCCAGAACGCCTGAACCAGCGGCGGCCACTTGCCGACGCAGCCCAGCGCGCGGCCACGGGCCAGGGTCAGGTGCATCTCGTCGTTGGAGAAGAGGCGGTTGATCGCATCGAAACTGTAGGCGGCCACCTGGTTGTCGCTGCGCCGCTCGCGGGCCCAGCGCTGCAGGCGCTGCGGCGACAGGCGCGGCTGGCCACGGCGCTCGGCTGAAGGCGCCAGCCATTGCCGCAGGGCAGCGACATCCCGCAGCCCCAGGTTCACGCCCTGCCCGGCCAGGGGGTGCACCACATGCGCGGCGTCGCCGAGTGCGAGCACGCGGCCGGCCACATAGTGGCGGGCCAGCTGGCGGCGCAGCGGGAACGCGGCGCGCGGCGACACCAGGCGCAGTTCGCCCAGCCGTGCGGCGAAGGCGCGGGTCAGTTCGCGATTGAATGCCTCCTCCTCCAGCGCCAGCACGCGCACCGCCTCTTCGTCAGGCAAGGTCCACACGATCGAGCTGCGGCGCTCGGCCACCGGCAGCAGCGCCAGCGGACCGGTCGGCAGGAAACGCTGCCAGGCCGTAGCCTGGTTGGGCAGCTCGCTGTCGACGTAGGCCACCACGCCACGTTGGTGATAGTCGTGGCGCACCACGTCGATGCCCGCCAGCTCGCGCAGCGTCGACTCGGCACCATCGGCGGCCACGGCGAGGGCCGCTTCCAGCCTGCGTCCGTCATCCAGGCGCAGTCGCACCCCTTCCTCGTCCTGCTCCAGCGCCTCCACCCGTGCCGGGCAATGCAGCTGCACCCCGGCCGCCGGCAGTGCCGCCCACAGGCGATCCTGCAACAGCCCGTTCTCGACGATGAAGCCCAGCTCGCGACGCCCCAGGCGGTCGGCATCGAACAGCAGGTCCTCGCCTCCCGCGGCATCCCATACCTGCATGCGGCGATACGGCCAGGCCCGCGCCTGTACGATCGCAGGCCACACGCCGAGACGGTCCAGCAGCTGCACGTTGTCAGCCGCGAAGGCGAACACGCGCAGGTCCGGCTGCGATGCCTGCCAGGGCGCGGGCTCACGGCCCTCCACCAGGGCGACGGCCAGCCCCGCATCGGCCAGCGCCAGTGCACACGCGGCACCGACCACGCCGCCTCCCACGATGACCACGTCCAGGCGCGCGCGGCGGTTCATGCGGCTTCTCCGCGGCACAGTCGCGGCACGACGCCACGGAAACCCATCGCCCCGCCGACCAGCATCGACTGCACCGAACCGCGCTGCGCGGCCACCAGGCCGAGACTGCGCAACGGGCGCATCAACGGCGCAGGATTGCTGGTCAGGCGCGCCAGTCCTCCGGAGAACGCCACCGTCTGCTGGCGATCCTCTTCCCGACGGGCCACATACGCACGCAGCAGCGCATCACTGCCGGCATCGCCTGCATCGTCTTCCAGCAGTTCGGCCAGGGTCAGCGCATCGCGCAGGCCCAGGTTGAAGCCTTGCGCGCCCAACGGATGGATGGTCTGTGCGGCATTGCCGAGCAGCACCGCGCGCTCGCCTGCCAGGGCGCGCGCCAGCACCTGGATCAGCGGGTAGGCACTGCGCGGACCCGACTCCAGCAGACGCCCGGCACGCCAGCCGATGGCATGCTGCAGGCGCTGCAGCCACGCTGCGTCGTCCAGCGCCATCACCGCGTCGGCGTCTTCGCGCGCCACCCCATGCACCGTGCCGAAATGGCGGTCGCCACGCGGCAGCAGGGCCGTCGGACCGGTATCGGTGAAGCGCTCCCAGGCCGTGCCGTCGGGCGCGCGCTGGCTGCGCACGCGGGCCACGAACAGGGTCTGCTGGAAATCGTGGCGGTCGACCTCGATGCCCAGCGCCTCCCGCACCGCACTGGCCGTGCCATCGGCACCGACCACCAGCCGTGCCAGCAGCGTGCGCTCGCCGGCGTCGTCGGCCACATGCACCTGGCGACAGCCCTCCACCACCCCGCCCAGGCCGAGGAAACGCATCGGCCGGTAACGCCGCAGCCGCGGCAGTTCCTGCAGGCGTGCCTCAAGCGCATGACCGAAGTCACGTGCGACCACCACCTGGCCGAACCACGGCCGGTTGTAATCGGCCGCATCGAGCTGCACCCGGCCAAAGTCACCGGCGCGGCTGACATGGATGCGACGGATCGGTCCCGGCGCCATCGCCAGCTTCTGCATTACCCCCAGCGCGGTCAGCGCGTTGACGGTGGCGGCGGCGAAACTGAGGTTGCGCTGGTCGAACACCGCCGGCAGTCCACCGGCAGGGCTGGCCTCGATCAGGCCCACGTCGCGGCCCAGGCGGTCCAGGGCGATGGCGAGGCTGGCACCCACCAGTCCGCCGCCGACGATCAGCACGTCATGTCGTTCACTCATGGCGTTCATGATACGCGCTCGCCCCGGCTGTACACCGAACGCGACGCTGCCTGCGCCAACCCGCGCGGCGGGCTAGAATGAAAGCTGAATCCGCTCCGGGCCCGCCGCCATGTCCGACACCGCCAATCGTGCCTTCGTCCTGTCCGTGCTCGTGCTGTTGCTGGCGGCGACCCGGGTCAACCACTTCGCGGCGATCCCCGATGCCTCCTGGGCGGTGTTCTTCATCGGCGGTTTCTACCTGGCGCGCTGGACGCGCTGGGCCTTTCCGCTGCTGATGCTGTTCGCGGTGCTGGTCGACTGGATCGTGATCCGCAGCGCGGGGCTGGATTTCTGGCAGCACTACTGCGTGTCGCCCGGCTACTGGCTGCTGCTGCCGGCGTACTTCTCGCTGTGGGCCGGCGGCATGCTGCTGGGCCACAACTACCGCGGCGCGCGCTGGCCGGTGCTGGCCAAGGGTGCGCTCCTGCTGGTGGCCTCGGTGGCGCTGTGCCACCTGCTTGCGCAGGGGGGCTTCTACTGGACCACCCGCAACGTTGCCGAGCCGACGCTGGCGGGCTGGGCGCAGAACTACGCACAGTGGTTCGGCCCCTACCTGCGGACCACGGCGATCTACGTGGCGCTGGCCGCCGCCCTGCAACTGGCCGTGGAGCAGGTGCTCAAGCTCCAGCAGGCCCGTCGCGACATCCGGCACTGAGCTGCGCCATGGGCCATCGCCTCTCGCGCATCTACACCCGCACCGGTGACGACGGCAGCACCGGACTGGGCGATGGCCAGCGTGTAGCCAAGGACGATGCCCGCGTCGCCTCCTATGGCACCGTCGACGAAGCCAACGCGGCGCTGGGCCTGCTGCTGGCCGCACCGCTTCCGGACGACGTGCGCGCGCTGGTGGTCCATCTGCAGCACCAGCTGTTCGACCTGGGCGCCGAGCTGTGCATCCCCGGCCATGCCGCGATCCATGCCGCCGATGTCTCGGCGCTGGAACAGCAGCTGGACCACTACAACGCCACGCTGCCGATGCTGAAGGAGTTCATCCTGCCCGCCGGTGGCGAAGCTGCCGCACGCTGCCACCTGGCACGGACCATCGTCCGCCGCGCCGAGCGCGAGACGGTGACGCTGTCCCGCCATGAGAACGTGCGCAGCGAAGCGCTGCAGTATCTCAACCGGCTGTCGGACCTGCTGTTCGTGCTGGCCCGGGTGCTGGCCCGCGCCGATGGGCAGGGCGAGGCGCTCTGGCAGCCCCAGCACCGGCAGGGCTGAGTCCGTACGATGCTGGTCTTCACCCATCCGTCCTGCCTGCTGCACGATCCCGGTCCGGGCCATCCCGAATGCCCGCAACGGCTGCAGGGCGTGCTCGACGCCCTGCGCGGCGCATTCCCCGGCCAGCTGGACTGGCGCGAGGCCCCACCCGCCAAGTTCGGCGAGTTGAGCCGGGTCCACGATAGCGCTCTGCTCGACTTCGTGCTGCAACCGCAGACCGTGCCCCTGCGCCAGCTGGACATGGACACCTGGACCTCGCCCGGCTCGGCCAGCGCGGCGGTGCATGCTGCCGGTGCCGGTGTGGCCGCGGTGGATGCGGTGATGCTGGGCGCGGACCCGCTGGCGTTCTGCGCGGTGCGCCCGCCGGGTCACCATGCCACCAGCAGCACGGCCATGGGCTTCTGCCTGCTCAACAACATCGCCATCGCCGCAGCCTACGCGCGCGACCGCCACGGGCTGGAGCGGATCGCGGTGGTCGACTTCGACGTCCACCATGGCAACGGCACCCAGGACATCTTCCAGCACGACGCACGGGTGTCGTATTACAGCACCCACCAGGCCGGCCTGTTCCCCAACTCCGGCCTGCGCCGTGACCGTGGCGCGGGCAATCTGATGAACATCCTGCTGCCGCCGGGCAGTGGCGGATTCCGCTTCCGCAATGTGTGGGCCGACGAGATGCTGCCGGCCATCGACGACTTCCGCCCGCAGCTGATGCTGATCTCGGCAGGCTTCGACGCCCATCTGCGCGACCCGCAGGCGGATCTGATGCTGGAGACCGAGGATTTCGCCTGGATCACCCGCGAACTGCATGCGCTGGCGCGTCGCCATGCGGCCGGCCGGGTGGTGTCGATGCTGGAGGGCGGCTACGACCTGCAGGCCCTGGCCGAATGCAGCGTGGCCCACGTGCAGGCCCTGATGTCGCCGGCGGCGTCCCCCCCGGCTGGATGAACCCGAACCGGTGCGACCGGGCCGCCTTCATTGCCCCTATGCAAGGGATGGGGCAAGCTACCGTCCGTTTTCGCCCGAATCCGAACCGCGTGCGCCGAGCCCTCCGCCTGCTTCCCCTGCCTCTGAGCATCGCCGTCTGCCTGCCGGCGATGGCCGATGATAAGCCGCTCAACTGGGGCCTGTGCCCGGCAACCGACGTCATTCCCGCGTTCACCGACGCCCCGACCCCGGTTCCGGGCCAGGACAAGGCCGCCGCCAGCGCCGCGCGCGAGCAGCAGCCGACCGATATCGAGGGCGATCAGCTGCTGGGTACCACCACGGTGCCGCAGTACGAGGGCAACGTCGCCCTGCGCCGCGGCGACCAGTTCGTCGGCACCGACAAGCTCAGCTTCGACACCGAGTCCGGCAACTACATCGCCGATGGCAATGTCCGCTACCAGGACGCGTCGATCCGCATGGTCGCCAAGCGCGCCGAGGGCAACCAGGAAAGCGACACCCACAAGATCACCGACATCCAGTACCAGCTGGTGTCCCGCCGTGGCAACGGCGACGCCGAATCGGTCGACCTGCAGGGCGCGGTCGGGCAGATGCACCGCTCCACCTACACCACCTGCGACCCGTCGCAACCGGTGTGGAAGCTGTCGGCGCCGCAGATCGAAGTGGACAACGACGAGGGCTTCGGCACGGCGCGCAATGCCGTGCTGCGCATCGGCAAGGTGCCGGTGCTGTGGGCACCGTACTTCAAGTTCCCGATCGACGACCGGCGCAAGACCGGCCTGCTGTTCCCGCAGCTGGGCATGTCCGGGCGCAACGGGTTCGACTACACCCAGCCGATCTACCTGAACCTGGCACCGAACTACGACGACACGCTGATGCCGCGCTACATGAGCCGGCGCGGCCTGATGCTCGACAACGAGTTCCGCTACCTCTACAACGGCGGCCGCGGCGAACTGCTGACCGCCTACATCCCCAACGACAAGCTGCGCGACCGCGACCGTGGCCGCGTCATGTTCAGCGGCTACCACAACGTGGACAGCCACTGGCAGGCGCGTGCCAACCTGGCCTGGGTCAGCGACGAGCGCTACGTCGAGGACTTCGCCAACCGCCTGGTGGGCGTGACCGCCTCGAACCTGCAGAGCACCGTTGGCCTGTACGGTACCGGCCAGAACTGGACGGCCGGAATCATGGCCGACCGCTGGCAGCTGACCGACTACACGCTCAACGAGAGCGCGCTGGCCTACAACCGCCAGCCGCGCCTGTACTTCAACTGGGACAAGCCGGTCCTGTCGTGGCTGGAAACCGGCGTGTACGCCGAAGCCGTGCGCTTCACCCATGAAGACATCAACTTCAAGTACGGCCCCGAGGCCGGACCGGACCTTGAGTACACCCGTACCGGCCAGACCCAGCGGATGTACGGCGGCGCACGCCTGGACCTGAAACCCTATGTGTCGCTGCCGTTCAGCGGTGCGGCCTGGTACGTGACCCCGACCCTGGCCTACCGCTACACCGCCTACGACCTGGACCGGCAGCTGGCCGACAGCATCCGCCGCAACGTGCTGGTTTCGCAGGGCGTTGATCCGGCCACCGCTACCCCCGAGCAGCTGCGCGGCAACACCTCGCCCAGCCGCAGCCTGCCGATCGGCAGCATCGATGCCGGCCTGTTCTTCGACCGCGAGACCACCATCGGCGGCCGCTCGTTCCTGCATACCCTGGAACCGCGCCTGTTCTACCTGCGCACGCCCTACCGCAACCAGGACGAGCTGCCGATCTTCGATACCCGCGACTTCACCTTCAGCTGGGGCCAGCTGTTCCGCGACTCGCGCTATACCGGCGCCGACCGCCAGAACGACGCCAACCAGCTGACCATGGCGCTGGGCACCCGCTTCATCGACCAGACCACCGGCCGCGAGCGGTTCTCGGCGGCCATCGGCCAGATCCAGTACTTCGACGAATCGCGGGTGACCGCCGTGCCGGGTGGCCCGCCGGTGGAAAAGGGCAAGTCGGCCTGGATCGCCGATGCCAACTACATGGTCAACGACCGCTGGACCCTCAGCGCGACCTACCAGTGGGACCCCAAATACAAGCGTGAGGACCTGGCCAGCTTCCGCGCCCGTTACCTGATGCCCAACGATGGCGTGGTCAACCTGACCTACCGCCACCGCATCAACCCGGACGGCACCGACCTGCTGAAGCAGGCCGACCTGTCGTTCCTGTACCCGCTGAACCCCCGCTGGAGCCTGGTCGGCCGCTACTACTACTCGCTGGAAGACAAGAAGCCGCTGGAAATCATCGGTGGCGTCCAGTGGGACAGCTGCTGTCTGGCCGTGCGCGCGGTGGCCCGCCGCTACGTGCGCAACCGCGAGGGCGAGCTGAACAATTCCATCCAGCTGGAGTTCGTGCTGAAGGGCCTCAGCTCCCTGGGCCAGGACACGGACCGCACCCTGCGCCGTGCTATCCTCGGCTACAACCGCGACGACCTCTATCTCGTGCCCCCCAGCAATACCGGGACGACCCGGGACGACTACGATCCGAATCTGATCCCATGACCAAGCGCTTCCCCGTTCTTCTCGCCTCGCTGCTGGCGGTGTCCAGCGTGTCCGCCCCCCTGCAGGTACTTGCCCAGGAGGCGCAGCCGCTGGACCGCATCGCCGCTGTCGTCGATGAGGACGTGATCCTGCAGAGCGAACTCCAGCGCGCCATCGCCAACATCAAGGCGCAGTACGCCGGCCGCGAGGCCCAGCTGCCGCCGGATGACGTACTCAGCCGGCAGGTGCTCGAGCGCCTGGTGCTGGTCAAGCTGCAGGTGGCCCGTGCGCAGGGCAGCGGCATCCGCGTCAGCGACCAGGAGCTGAACCAGGCGATGAATGCCATCGCCCAGCAGAATGGTTCCAATCTGGACGCGCTGCGCCAACGCCTGGCAAGTGACGGCATCGATTTCAACGACTTCCGCGCCTCGGTGCGTGACGAGATCACCGTGCAGCGCCTGCGCCAGAGCTTCGCGCAGAGCCGCATCAGCGTCAGCGAGGGCGAAGTCGATGCCGCGTTGAAGCAGCAGGCCACCGCCGGCAACCAGTACCACCTGGCGCACATCCTGATCGCCCTGCCCGACGGCGCCAATGCCGAGCAGATCGCCACCGGCCAGAAGAAGGCCGACGGCGTGAAGGCCCTGCTGGACAAGGGTGAGCTGGACTTCAATGCCGCCGCCGTACGTTACTCGGACAGCCCCAATGCACTGGAAGGCGGCGACCTGGGCTGGCGCAGCATGGACGAGATCCCGGCCGCGTTCGCGCAGCTGATGGAAAAGATGAATGCCGGTGACGTGGTTGGCCCGATCCGTGGTCCGAGCGGCTTCCAGCTGCTGAAGCTGGTGGAAGTGCGCGATTCCAGCGCCGCCGCCGGCACCCATACCGTCACCGAGTTCCACGGCCGCCACATCCTGGTGCGCGTGGACGACAACCAGACCGATGCGGCCGCCAAGGCCAAGATCGACACCCTGCGTGCCCGCATTGCCGGCGGCGCCGACTTCCAGACGGTGGCCAGGGAGTCGTCCGAGGACAACAACAGCAAGGGCCAGGGCGGCGATCTGGGCTGGTTCCCGGCCGATGCGTTCGGTCCGGCCTTCGGCCAGCAGGTCCAGAGCGTGCAGGACGGCGGTGTCAGCCAGCCGTTCCGCACCGACGCCGGTTGGCACATCGTGCAGCGCGTGGCGACCCGCCAGACCGACGTGACCAACGACAACCAGCGTGCGCAGGTCCGCGAAACCATCGGCCGCCGCAAGCTGGAAGACGAATACAACCGTTTCCTGCAGGAGCTGCGTGGCGAAGCCTACGTCAGCTTCCGCAGCGGTGACCGCGCGGAAAACACCGCGACGCCGCCGCAGTCCTGACCGATGCGCCCCGAGCTCGCTCTGGTACCGGGCGAGCCCGCCGGGATCGGCCCGGAGCTGTGCATCCGCCTGATCCAGCAGCCGCGCGATGATTGCCGGCTGCTGGCTTTCGCCGACCCGGATACCCTGCGCGCCGCCGCCGCCGCGCTGGACCTGCCCCTGCAACTGCTGCCCGAGGAGGCAGAAGCCCGCTTCCCGGGCGACCTGCGTCTGCGCGTCGTGGCCAATGCCGTCCCGAGCCGCTTCGGCCACGCCGATCCGGCCAATGCCGGCGCGGTCATCGGCGCCCTGCTCGGCGCCGGCCAGGCCTGCCTGTCGGGCGAACTGCACGGCGTGGTCACCGGCCCGGTGCACAAGGCGGTCATCAACGAGGGCGGCATCGCCTACAGCGGCACCACCGAACTGCTGGCCGACCAGGCCGGGGTGAAGGTGGTGATGATGCTGGCCAATCACATCGTGCGCGTGGCCCTGGCCACCACCCACCTGCCGCTGCGTGAGGTCGCCGATGCGATCACCGCACCCGGCCTGGAGCACACCCTGCGCACCGTGCACGCCGCGCTGCGCCGCGAGTTCGGGCTGGCATCGCCGCGCATCGCCGTGCTCGGCCTGAACCCGCACGCCGGTGAAGACGGTCACCTCGGCCGCGAGGAACTGGATCTGGTCATCCCGCTGCTGCAGCGCCTGCGCGCTGAAGGCATGGATCTGGTCGGGCCGCTGCCGGCCGACACCGCGTTCCTGCCAGGCAAGCTGGCAGGTTTCGATACGGTCCTGGCCATGTACCACGACCAGGGCCTGCCGGTGCTGAAGTACTCCGGCTTCGAGCAGGCCGTGAACCTGACCCTGGGCCTGCCCTACCCGCGCGTCGCTGTCGATCACGGTACCGCGCTGGACCTGGCCGGCCGCGGCATTGCCGATCCATCCAGCCTGCAGGCGGCAACGACGCTGTGTGCGCAGCTTGCGCGGCAACGTACACTGAGCGCATGAATTCCCCGCATTCCCCCTCCGGCCCGGTGTTCACCGCCCCGGCCAAGAAGCAGCTTGGCCAGCATTTCCTGGCCGATCGCCACTACATCGACAAGATCGTGATGGCGGTCAATCCCAAGGACGGTGACCGCCTGGTCGAAATCGGCCCCGGCCAGGGAGCGATCACGCTGCCGCTGCTGCGCGTGCATCCGGCACTGACGGTGATCGAGTTCGACCGCGACCTGATCGCGCCGCTGACCGCCGCCGCCGAGCCGCTGGGCGAGCTGACCATCGTCCACCGCGACGTGCTGCGCGTGGACTTCACCGAACTGGCGGCCGGACAGCCGATCCGTCTGGTCGGCAACCTGCCGTACAACATCTCCTCGCCTATCCTGTTCCATGCGCTCGAGCATGCCGCCGTGGTCCGCGACATGCACTTCATGCTGCAGAAGGAAGTGGTCGACCGCATGGCAGCCGGCCCCGGCAGCAAGGTCTACGGCCGCCTCAGCGTGATGCTGCAGGCCTACTGCACCGTCACCTCGCTGTTCGTGGTGCCGCCGGGTGCGTTCCGGCCACCGCCGAAGGTCGATTCGGCCGTGGTGCGGCTGGTGCCGCATGATCCGGCCACGGTCGGCATCCGTGACCACGCCCGCTTCGCCGAAGTGGTCAAGGCCGCCTTCGGCCAGCGCCGCAAGACCCTGCGCAACGCACTGAAAAACGTGGTGTCGGCCGACCAGTTCGCCGCTGCCGGCGTGCGCCCCGATGCCCGTGCCGAACAGCTGGACGTGGCCGAATTCATCGCCTTGGCCAATGCCTCCTGATTACACTGCCGGTATGGAAGACGCTGACGTTTACGCCATTTCCGTCGAGGTCGCACCGCGATTCCTCGATGACCAGTCCGTGCCGGAAGACGGCCGCTATGCGTTCGCCTATACGATCCGCATCCACAACCAGGGCCGGGTGGCCGCGCGGCTGGTCGCGCGCCACTGGCGCATCACCGATGCCAACGGCCGCGTCGAGCACGTCGATGGCGAAGGCGTGATCGGTGAGCAGCCGCGGCTGCGTCCCGGTGAAGACTTCCACTACACGTCCGGTGTCATGCTGGCGACCGATCACGGGACCATGCAGGGCCACTACGACATGGTCGCCGATGACGGCACCGAATTCGCCGCCCCGGTCGCACCGTTCGTGCTGGCCATTCCACGTACCCTGCACTGACACGGAGGCCGGACGATGAGTGTGTGGGCGATCGGCGACCTGCAGGGCTGCTATGACGTGACCCAGCGACTGCTGGAGAAACTCCGCTTCGACCCCGCGCAGGACACCCTGTGGTTCTGCGGCGACCTGGTCAACCGCGGTGGTCAATCCCTGGAAACGCTGCGGCTGGTGCATTCGCTGCGCCAGCACAGCGTGGTCGTGCTGGGCAATCACGATCTTTCGCTGCTGGCGGTCGGTGCACGCACCGAGGAAGAGCAGCGCAAGGTCAATCCGGACCTGCTGCGCATCGTGCAGGCCGAGGACCGCGACGAACTGCTGGACTGGCTGCGCCTGCAGAAGCTGGTGCATGTGGACCGCGAGATGGGCTGGATGATGGTGCACGCCGGCCTTGCGCCGAAATGGACCACGCAGATGGCCGAAAAGCATGCGGCCGAAGTCGAAGTGCAACTGCACGGCGCGAGCTACCGCAAGCTGTTCCGCAACATGTATGGCGACAAGCCAAGCTGGGCACCGAACCTGTCCGGCTACGACCGTTCGCGGGCGATCATCAACGTGCTCACCCGCATGCGCTACTGCACTCCGCGCGGACGCATCGGCATCGAGGACAAGGGCACGCCGGGCACGCAGGAACAGGGACTGTATCCGTGGTTTGAAGTGCCCGGCCGGGTCGAGCGCGACCTGAAGGTCGTATGCGGCCATTGGTCGGCGCTGGGCCTGACCATCACCCAGGGCGTGCACGCGATCGATACCGGCGCGGTATGGGGCGGCAAGCTGACCGCGATCCAGCTCGATACCGATGAGCTGCGCGTGGTGCAGGTGCCCGGCCGCGATGTACCTGCTCCGGTTCCGAATGCCCGGCCGCCGGCGCGACCGGCCCACGAGCGGTCTACCGCTGCGGCACAGGGCAAGGAACAGGGCGGCGGAAACACCGCTGCCAACCCGGGCAACCGCGGCCCACGTCGCCGCCGTCGGCGCGGTGGTGGTGGTGGTGGCGGTACGGGTGGCGGCAACAGCACCGGCACACCGCCGCAGGGCTGAGCCCTCAGGGAGCCGAGCATGGCTCGGCTCTACAGGTGCGGGGATCAGCGGCGCACGTAATGCACGAAGCGGAACGCATAGACGTGGCGTTCGTCGGCCGGATGCGGCTCACTGCTTGTTTCCCGCCACAGCTGCGGGTCCACCTGCGGGAAATGGGTGTCGGCCGGCACTTCGGCATCGACCCAGGTCAGGTACAGGTCACTGGCCTGGTCCAGCAGCTGGCGGAAGATCTCGCCGCCTCCGATGACACACAGCTCACTGGCCCCCTCGCCTTCGGCGATCGCCTTCGCTTCGTCCAGCGAGGCCACCGCGCGCATGCCCTCGAACGGCACCTGACCGCTGCGGGTCAGCACCAGGTTGGTCCGCCCCGGCAGCACGCGGCCGATCGACTCGGCCGTCCTGCGCCCCATCAGGATCGGCTTGCCCAGGGTGAGCGCCTTGAAGTGCTTGAAGTCATCCGGCAGGTGCCAGGGCATGGCATTGCCCTGGCCAATGCCACGGTTGCGATCCAGCGCCACGACCATCGAAAGCTTCATCGCGCTCACACCGCCACCGGCGCCTTGATCGCCGGATGTGGATCGTATCCGTCGATGCGGATGTCGTCGAACTGGAAGCCGAACAGATCGGTCACCTCCGGGTTCAACCACAGCTTCGGCAGCGCTCGCGGCGAGCGCGAGAGCTGCTCGCGGGCCTGCTCGAAATGGTTCGAATACAGGTGCGCATCGCCCAGCGTGTGCACGAAATCGCCGACGCCCAGGCCGGTCGCCTGCGCAACCATGTGGGTCAGCAGCGCATAGCTGGCGATGTTGAACGGCACGCCGAGGAAGATGTCGCCGCTGCGCTGGTACAACTGGCAACTGAGCCTGCCATCGGCCACGTAGAACTGGAACAGGTTGTGGCAGGGCATCAGCGCCATCTGCGAGAGCTCGCCCACGTTCCAGGCGCTGACCACCAGCCGCCGCGAATCGGGATTGCGCCTGATCTCGTCCACCAGCCACTGCATCTGGTCGATCTCGCGACCATCGGCGGTGGCCCAGCTGCGCCACTGCTTGCCGTACACCGGGCCAAGATCACCGTTGCCGTCGGCCCATTCGTCCCAGATCCGTACCTGGTTGTCCTTCAGGTAGCCGATGTTGGTATCGCCTTTCAGGAACCACAGCAGCTCGTGGATGATCGAGCGCAGGTGCAGTTTCTTGGTGGTGACCAGCGGGAAACCTTCGTTGAGGTCGAAGCGCATCTGCCAGCCGAACACGCTGCGGGTGCCGGTACCGGTGCGGTCGCTCTTCTCCGTCCCGTGCTCCAGCACGTGCGAGAGCAGGTCCAGGTAGGCCTTCATGCCTTGCCCTCCACCGCCAGCGGCTGCGGCTGCAGTACCGGTGCGCGGCGCGACATCGCCAGCAGCACCAGGCCCAGCGCGATCAGCGGCAGGCTGAGGATCTGGCCGCGGGTGAGCCAGTCGAACGCTACGTAGATGCCGTTGTCGGGCATGCGCACGAATTCCACCGCGAAGCGGAAGACACCGTACATCAGCGCGAACAGCCCCCCCACCAGATAGCGATGGCGTGGCTTGGCCGACACCGCCCACAGCACCACGAACATCACCAGCCCCTCCAGGAAGGCTTCATACAGCTGCGAGGGGTGGCGTGCGTACTGGTTCAGCGCGCCGGTCGCGAACTGCGCCTGCAGGGTCGCGTGGTCCAGCTGGTTCAGCGGCGCCGGCAGGCCGGACGGGAACACCACGCCCCAGGTGCCGTCGGTGTACTTGCCCCACAGCTCGGCGCCGATGAAGTTGCCGATGCGGCCGAAGCCCAGGCCCAGCGGCACCAGCGGCGCCATGAAATCCATGGTGTCGAAGAAGTGCAGCGCGTGCTTGCGCGACCACCACCAGCAGGCGCCCAGCACGCCCAGCAAGCCGCCGTGGAAGCTCATGCCGCCGTCCCATACCTTGAACAGCAGCAGCGGGTTGTGCAGGAAATCGCCCAGCGCGTAGAACAGCATGTAACCGATGCGCCCGCCCAGCACGACGCCCAGCATGGCGTAGAACAGCAGGTCGGAGAATCCGTTGGCATCGACGCCGGGCAGGCGCCCGGCGGCGATCCGGCGACGACCGAGCAGCCAGGCGGCGGTGAAACCCAGCAGGTACATGATGCCGTACCAATGCACCTTGATCGGCCCCAGCGAGAGGGCGATGGGGTCGATGTCGTGGAAATAGATCATGGAAGACGCCTGGCAGGAGTACGGGTATTTTAGCGCCCCGACCCGGCCCGGGACCGGGGCTCAGCCCAGGATCTGCGGCGCATTCGGGAGCGCGTCATCCTCCGACCGCGTCGAGGCCGGAAAGTGCCCTTCCACCAGGCTGGACACTTCGTCGATCGCATCGCGCAGCGCATCCACCGGACTGGCGCCGCGCAGGCCTTCGCGCAGGTGGGTGCACACCCGCTGCCACTGCGCCGCGCTGACCCGGTCGCTCAGGCCCCGGTCGGCGACGATCTCGATGGCATGGTCGGCCAACAGCAGGTAGATCAGTACGCCGTTGTTGTGCCGGGTATCCCAGGTGCGCAGGTGGGCGAACGCCTGCTCCGCCGCCTGGCGCGGCGTGATTCCGCGCCAGACCGCGTGCAGCGGCAGGTCGGCTTCGACAGCGAACATCACCTGGCCGCCGTGGCGCTGCTCACCGGCAGCGATGGCCGCGGTGATCGCCTGCAGCGTGGCGGGGGGAAACGCCCGTCGTACCGAGGGCGAGAACAGATGACGGCAAAGACGACGGATCATCACCAACCTCCCGAAGCACCACCGCCGCCGGAACGGCCGCCGCCGCCGCCCCAGCCGCCACCACCGCCGAAACCGCCGCCGCCCCCGAAACCACCACCGCCGCCCCAGCTGCCACCACCCCAGCCGCCGCCACCGGCAAAGCGGCCGGGATGGCCGGACAGCATCGCCACCACCAGCCCGACAACGCCGGCCAGGCCACTGGCCAGCAGGGTGGAGGTGAACAGGAAGGCAGCAACCGCCGCACCCGCACCTCCGAGCAGCCCGCGCACCGGCCGCGGCACCCGCGAGAACACGCCCCGCAGCACCGTGCCTGCGAACACGCCGATGAACAACGCCAGGATCCAGGTATCGCCACCGCCGTCGGCCTCCCGCCCGCGCTGGCCACTGACCGGCGCCGGCAGCGACTCGCCGTCGATCAGCCCGACCAGTACGGCGGTGGCATCGGTGATGCCGCCGGCGTAGTCGCCACTGCGGAAGCGTGGCACCAGATATTCCTGGATGACGCGGTTGGCGATGGCATCGGGGATGGCGCCTTCAAGACCATAGCCCGGCTCGATGCGCACGCGCCGGTCCTCCTTGGCCACCACCAGCAGCACACCGTCATCGACCCCTTTGCGTCCGATCTGCCACTGGTCGAACACGCGGGTGGTGTACTGGGCGATGTCCTCGGGCTGGGTGGTGGGCACCACCAGCACCTGCAGCTGGCTGCCCTTGCGCTGTTGCAGGTCCAGCGCCTGCTGCACCAGCGCCTGCTTCTGCGCGGCGTCCAGCGTGCCGGTGGTGTCGACCACCGGCGAGTCCAGCGCCGGAATCGGCGCCAGCTGCTGCGCCAGCGACGCCAGCGGCAGCCACAGCAGCAGGGCCAGCAGCGCAGTGGCCAGGCGCATCGGTCAGTGGCCCGGCTGCGGCGCCGGCTGCTGCGGCGCGTTGCCGAAATCGACGGCCGGTGCGTTGGAGATCTGCGCTTCGTTGTCTACGGTGAAGTTCGGCTTGGTCTTGTAGCCGAACAGCTTGGCGGTGATCACCTGCGGGAACGAGCGGATGTAGGTGTTGTAGTCCTGCACCTGCTGGATGTAGCGGCCACGGGCGACGGTGATGCGGTTCTCGGTGCCTTCCAGCTGGGCCTGCAGGTCACGGAAGTTCTGGTCGGACTTCAGCACCGGGTAGTTCTCGGTGACGACCAGCAGCCGCGACAGCGCGCTGCCGAGTTCGCCCTGGGCCTGCTGGAACTGCTTCAGCGACGCTTCGTCGTCCGCATTGACGTTGATCTGGCCAACGCGCGAACGGGCATTGGTGACTTCGGTCAGCACGCGCTCTTCCTGGCTGGCGAAGCCCTTCACGGTCTGTACCAGGTTGGGTACGAGGTCGGCGCGGCGCTTGTACTGGTTGAGCACTTCGGCCCAGCTGGCCTTGACCGCTTCATCCTTCTGCTGGATCGCGTTGTAGCCGCAGCCCGACAGCAGGGAGGCCAGCAGCATCAGGGGCAGGACACGGGTGAACAGGCGCATGGCGGAGGTTCCGGGTGGGCTTGGCGCCGAGCATGCCATGACCAGTGTTAACGAGCGTGTGGAGATGAACAGCACTCCGGCAGGGCCAACGGCTCCAGACCAGCAGGCCGCCGATGCCAAGGGTCTGACGCATTGCCTGGTCCGGGGCAGCGCGCCAGCGCCGGGACTGCGAGCTGCTCTGCCGTTGGCTCCCGCGTTCGGCCGGCAAGGTTCCCCGCGCAGGTCAATTAAGGGCCCATTTCGTACTTGTTGCATGGCCCAACGCAGATTCTGCATCAGATAGTACACGGATCCTGCACTTGAACCGCCCGCCCCGCTCAGATTCAGCAGCCATCGGTCGGGAGGGGACATCGACCTCAATCATGCACAGAATCCTTCCAACAGCAGCGATCATCGCTCTGCTCATGCCAACGGCTTGCGCCCCGCCAACCCGGGACCCCACGGGGGTCACTCCGACGCCCGCGCCTGTCCTCATCGCGCCAGACGATACCCAGGCTCGGGACATGCTGCTTCACGTAGGGCGTGACAGCTTCATGGGCAAGGCCTACATCGTGTCAGCGCCGACGCACGAGGTCAGCAGCGCGCTACGCACGCGAAGCTATTTTTCCAGCTCATTCCGCCTGATGGATGACACTCAACCTATCCTGGGGGACCTGGAGCGGGACTGGATGAAGGTCTACGGACACTTCCACCCTGAGAAGAGTGCAATCGCTTTTGCACAGAACCTTGCTGCCATTGACGCGGCGGCATCGGTGGGGATCATCTCGCCCGAAGAGCAATCGCGCTGGCGTACTTACTTGGAACAGCTGTCTCCATCTGATCTCGATCCCAAAGGCGCCGCGTTCACTGATCTGACTGTGGATCGGCGGACGTTCTCCAGTTCCAATTTTGACGCTGTGCGAAGCAGTTCAGGCGATAAGCACGTTGTTCTGATCGACCTGACGGACCTGACAGGCGCTCCTTCGCAGACGCTGCTCTGGTATGCAGAACGGCGCCAGGAGCAACGCCGTGTCAAATGGAAAGCCTTTGCATCCATTCCCGGGGTCACCGCTGTCCCCCGCCCACACTGGGAAACCCAGCTGATCACAGAGAACGGCGCCAGCCAGGAATTCTCAGCCCAGGTGCGGGCGCTGGTGTCGACCTTCCCCGCTGGCCCCGAAGCGTCACTGGATGTCATCTCGAATCTGTTCAACTCAAGCGACGAGCCACCGGTGCAGCACATCGCCCCCCGCGCACCCGAGGATGGCGCGACGATGATGCTTCGATGGCTCCCAATCCAGGGGATTCAACCCGGCAGCGACTCTGGCCAGATTCGTTCGCTGTCCAATGATCAGTTCCATATCCCGTCAGGCAGCGACAGTTCATACGGCTATATCGCCGCGAAGAAGGGCGAGGGCGTCGCGGCCTGGCAGATGGGCGAAGGCCAGCAGGTCATCGAGACGAAGGTCGACCGAAAGGGGCGGTTATGGGCTCTGACAGCACTCGAGCCAAGCCTGACGCGACAGATTCTCACCTCCTGTCCTATACGGATCAGCGTTAACGCGACCGGGTCGATCCGAAGCGACCATTGCATGCAGAGCACCGTGGATCAGCGATGGCACCTCGATCGCGATGGCAATTCCTATCTTTACTCGGAGTCCCATATGGCGACGGAGGACCGTTTCCCCGAGCGGATCATGGACACAGGATCAGGACAAGCCATTGAGATGAAGGAGCTTTGGATCGACAGAACCCGTTTGCGACAGCGCGTCTTTGGCTACATGCAGTCCTGCTCCTCAGGTCCGGCACCGGATCTGGGTGACGGACTTTTCTGGTTCACAAGTTGTGGCCTGGTCGGTGTTGCACCTGCGTCAGGCGATGTGGTCAGGAGCTTTCCACTGAGGTCCGGAGGCACTGGACGCTTGGTATTGGGGAGCACCGCGGGCGACTGGGTTGCCGAAGAGGCCCGTGATCCAACAGATCAGAGGAAGGTTTTTCGCATTCATCGTCTTTCCACCGGGGAAGCGGCATTTGAGGTGAAACGAAAAACCGGTACTCAAGCACTGGCACGCACGGCTCGTGGAAGGCTGCTCGCGATGGCGGCTACAGGCGCTTCACCGGGCCATTACGTCGATGTCTGGCGGATGGATTCCGGCAAGCACGTCTCACGCCTCACCGTTCCAGAGGGAATCGCATTGAGATCCCTCGCATTCAATCGAGCCGGGACGGAGCTCTGGGTCCATGCACATCAACTCGCCGACGGGAACTCCGGCGTACTTATCTGGACAGTGCCGGAATCACTGCAGGACCGTGCAGACGACAACTGGAGCCCTGACGAGGCGCTGTTGAAAAAACACTAGTTGGTCAGGGCTATCCGCGCAGTCGTCTCTGCAGGGCCGGCAAGGCGAACAGGGCGTTGCAGGTTGTGCCGGTGTCGGAGCGTCTACGCCGTTTCACCGCCTCACCCTCAGCAGGCTTCGGCCACCGCAGTGCGGGGTCGCCCCAGCCATGCCAGCAGCAGGCCCGATGCCGCCAGCAGGCCACCGGCCACCGGGATCGCGGCGTAGCCCAGGCCCGAGCTGATCACCGCACCGCCGAGCGCCGCACCCACGGCATTGCCGAGGTTGAACGCGCCCACGTTGATCGACGACGCCAGGCCCGGTGCCTCGGTGGCCGCTTCCATCACCCGGATCTGCAGCGGCGGCACGATGGCGAAAGTCGCCGCGCCGAACAGCAGTACACCCAGCGCTGCGGTCACGGGATTCATGAAGGCCAGCGGCAGCACGAACATCAACACCGCCAGCGCCGCCAGCAGGATCCGCGTAGCGCCATCCAGCGACCAGTCGGCCATGCGCCCGCCGATGCCATTGCCGATGGTGAAACCGATACCGATCAGCGCCAGTGACATCGCGATGAAGGCATTGGAGGCACCGGTCAGCTCGGTCAGCACCGGCGCCACGTAGGTGTACAGGGTGAACATCGCACCGGCGCCCAGCACCGTGGTGGCCATGGCCAGCAGCACCTGCGGCTGCAGGATCGCCTTCAGTTCACGGCGCACGTCCGGGCGCGGACCCGGTGCCGAGGCCGGCAGGGCCAGGCCGAGCGCGATGATCGCCACCACGCCCAGCACTGCGGTGCCGGCGAAGGACAGGCGCCAGCCCAGCTGCTGGCCGACCCAGGTTGCCAGCGGCACGCCGCCGATGTTGGCGATGGTCAGGCCCATGAACATCGTGGCCACCGCCGCCGCCTGCTTGTCCTTCGGTACCAGGCTGGCGGCGACCACCGCACCGATACCGAAGAAGGCACCGTGGTTGAGGCTGGTGACCAGCCGCGACAACAGCAGCAGGCCATAGTTCGGCGCCAGCGCCGACAGCAGGTTGCCGACCACGAAGATCGACATCAGCAGCATCAGCGCGGTGCGCTTGCCGAAGCGCCCCATCAGCAGCGTCATCACCGGCGCGCCCAGCATCACGCCCATGGCGTAGGCCGTGATCAGCATGCCGGCGGTGGGAATGCCAACCCCTACGCCGTCGGCGATGACCGGCAGCAGGCCCATCGGGGCGAACTCGGTGGTGCCGATGGCGAAGGCGCCGACGGCAAGCGCCAGCAATGCGGCTCTGGACTTCATGGGGGACTTCCTGGGGGCGGGAATCGGGAGCGCGTAGCCTGCGCGCTTTGCCGCACCGGATTAAGCCTCGCCCGGGGAAAACACTGTTGATGCGGGTTCACAAGTGAAGGTGTACGCCGGCATTGCAGGCAAAAGCCCCCGCCGGGCATGGCCCGGCGTTGTCCGAGACGTGGCGTACCCCGTTAGCGCCGGGCCATGCCCGGCGGACGCGGTAGCCCGCAAAGCAGAACCCCCGGCCGGGCCGGGGGTTCGAAGTCATACGCTTTACCAGTCGCCGGCGCCCGGCACTTGGTGGTCGCGCGCGCGACGGCGCATCAGCAGGTTCAACCATTCCACCAGCACCGAGAAGCCCATCGCGGCGTAGATGTACGGCTTGGGCACATGCACGTCGAGGCCGTCCAGGATCAGCACCGCGCCGATCAGCAGGATGAAGGCCAGCGCCAGCATCTTCACCGTCGGGTTGGCGTCGATGAAGCGCCCCAGCGGATTGGCCGCCAGCAGCATGACCAGCACCGACAGCAGGATGGCAGCGACCATCACCGGGATGTGGTCGGCGATGCCGACGGCCGTGATCACCGAGTCCAGCGAGAACACGATATCGATGATGGCGATCTGCAGGATGACCATGCCGAACACGCCCGACGCCTTGCTGGTCGCCGGATTCTCGTCTTCGCCACCGGTGATCAGTTCCTTGATCTCCATGTAACCCTTGATGATCAGGAACAGGCCACCCACGATCAGCACCAGGTCGCGGATCGAGATGCCCATGCCGGCCACGGTGAACAGGTTGGCGGACATGTGGGCCAGGTAGGCCAGCGACACCAGCAGTGCGATACGGGTGATGCAGGCCACGGCGATGCCGAGCTTGCGCGCAAAGGGACGGCGCTCTTCCGGCAGCTTGCTGACCGCGATGGAGATGAACACCAGATTGTCGATGCCGAGCACGATTTCCAGCGCGCTCAGGGTGAACAGGGTCACCCAGGCGTTGGGGTCGGCGAGGAACTCAAAGGACATGGAAACTCTTCAAGGCAGTGGGGGGAATGGGGGTTCAGCCGTAGCGGCCGGCCAGCGCATGCGGGACCACGACCAGGGCCCAGCACAGCAGTACGTTCATCATCAGCACGAACACGGCGGCCGAACCCATGTCCTTGGCGCGCCCGGCCAGCTCGTGGATCTCGCTGCCGTAGCGCTCGATCACGGCCTCGATGGCGGAGTTGGCCAGTTCCATCGCCAGCACCAGCAGCATCGAGCCGATCAGCAGCGCGCGCTCCACCGGGGTCTGGCCGAGCCAGATCGCCACCGGGGTCAGCAGGACCAGCAGGTAGACCTCCAGCCGGAACGAGGACTCATGCAGCCAGGCAGCCCGCAGGCCCTGCCAGGACCAGCGCGCGGCCTGGAAGATGCGGCGCGGGCCGCGCGGCATGTGGCCGAACTGGTCAGCCACGGGTGGAGCATCCAGCAACGGGGGCGCGGCGCAGCGACCGCTCAGACGCACGGCAGGGAATCATGGGTGCACAGGGATGGGCAGACAGTCGCCATTTTGCCACAAGGCCGCCGGCCATACTCCGCGCGGCCGGGCCGAATGGCCTGCCGGGGACAAGCGCGGGCCGCGCCCGCCTCCTATGATGGCTCCCTCCTTCCTGCCTGGAGTGCACGATGTCCCACCGCCGTCCCGCTCTGCTGATGCTGGGCCTGCTGACCCTTGCGCCGCTGGCGCCGGCACGCGTTCCCTCGCCGTCGCCCCGCGTTCCCGAGCAGGTCTCCAACGTGGCCTGGGCCGCCGACATGGCCGCCTTCGCCGCCGCCGACAAGGTCGCCCCGCCGCCTCGTGGTGGCATCGAGTTCATTGGCAGTTCGTCATTCCGGATGTGGGACAGCCTGGCGGCCGATTTCGCCGGCCAGCCGGTGTTCAACCGGGGCTTCGGCGGCTCGGAAGTCCGGGACAGCACCTGGTATGCCGGACAGATCGTGATCCCGTACGCGCCGTGCAAGGTCTTCCTGTACGCCGGCGACAACGACCTCAACAGCGGCCGCAGCGCCGTGCAGGTGCGCGACGATGTGGTCGCCTTCGTGCAGCGCGTGCATCGCGACCTGCCCAAGACCCGGGTGGAATACGTGTCGATCAAGCCCAGCCCGTCACGGGCGCACCTGCTGCCGGCGATCAACGAGGCCAACACGCTGGTCAAGGCGGCGCTGGCCAGGCTGCCCAACACCGGCTTCACCGACATCTACACGCCGATGCTGGGCGCCGACGGCCAGCCTGATCGCGCGCTGTTCCGTGAGGACATGCTGCACATGACGCCCGCCGGATATGCCATCTGGACCCGCGCGCTGGCACCGAAGGTGACCTGCGACTGAGACACTGCGCACGCCGGGCATGGCCCGGCGCTACCCCTGCCATTCCGCGGAATGCCCGCTTCTGACCCGGCAAAAGCCCTCTAGCGGAAAATCACGGTGGCTTCGGTTCCCTGCCCGGGTTCGCTGGAGAGGCTGACCTTCCAGCCGAAGCGATCGCACAGCCGGCGCACGATCGACAGGCCCAGTCCGGTGCCCTGCGGGCGACTGGGTTCGGCGCGGTAGAACGGCTCGAACGCGCGCGACAGCGCTTCGGCAGACATGCCGATGCCGGTGTCGCGCACCACCACCCGGTCGTCGCGCACATGCACGTCGATGCGGCCTTCGTCGGTATAGCTGCAGGCGTTGCGCACCAGGTTGCTGACCACCACCTGCAGCACCCGCGGCGGCGCATGCAGATTCACCGGTCCGTCGCTGTGCAGGTGCACCACGACCGGGCGCGTACCCAGCAGTTCGTTGGCGTTGTCCACCTCGTGACGGACGATGTCGTTGACATCGAACAGCTCGACCTGCGGCTCGACATCCGCCTCGCGGGCAAGGATCAGGAAGGCGTCGATCACCGCTTCCATGTCACGCCCGGCACGCTGGATGCGCTGCAGGCTGCGGCGCAGGCGCGGCTGCAGGGAATCATCCCCCAGCGCCATGTCGCTGGCCACGCGGATCACCGTCAACGGCGTGCGCAGTTCATGGCTGGCATCGCGGGTGAAGTTGCGTTCGCGGGCGACATGCGCGCTGACCCGGTTGGCCAGCGAATGCAGGGCCGCGGCGAGCTGCCGGGTCTCGCCCTGCATGTCCGCCGGCAGTTTGTTCGGTTCCAGATCGGCTGCCTCGGGGTGACCGGGATCCCAGCGCGACACGCGCCGCGCCAGCCAGTTCACCGGCGATACCAGACGCTTGGACGCGCGATAGGTGATCCAGCTGGCGCCATACACCGCCAGCAGGGTCAGCAGCACCGGCACGATGCCGAACCAGAACGCCAGCATTTCCGCGCGTGAGCGCAGGAATACCAGATACAGGCGGCCGGCCGGCCGCACATCGACCAGGACAAGCTGGTCATCCGCCGGCAGTTCGTGGAAACCGGGCTCCAGGTCGCGCAGGTTGGCCGGCAGCGACAACGCGGACTGGCCGCTTTCCAGCAGGTAGCCGCGGATGTTCTGCGTATTGGGGGGAGGCTGTGCGGGGGACGCGTCGTGCAGCGTCCAGTAATACGCCGCTTCCTCGCGCAGCGCTGCACCGACCAGGCTGTGCTTGATGACCAGCGACACCAGCCATGCGCCCAGCAGGATGCCCAGGCTGGCCAGCACTGCCTGCAGGATGAAGGCGATACGGATCTTGCGCGGCAGGCCGTGCGGCATTGCGGGGTCCCGGTCAGAGCGCTGCGATTATAGGCAGCGCACCGCGCCGTGGTCGTGCAGGGATGATGACCGCCGACACTGCCGGTCGGTCATCCCCTGCCCTGTTGCCCGTCCGCTACCGCACCGGGCCTGCAGCTGCACCGGCACGGTCCCTGCTCAGGCCATCGGCTGGGCGATGTCGGCAATGCGATAGCCGGCGCTCTGCACGGTATGCAGCAGCGGGCGATCGAACGGCTTGTCGATGATCTTGCGCAGGTTGTACAGATGGCTGCGCAGGGTGTCCGAATCCGGCAACCCGTTGCCCCAGATCTCGCGCTCGATTTCCTGGCGGGTGACCACCCGCGGCGATTCGCGCATCAGAATCGTCAACAGACGCAGGCCGATCGGCGACAGCTGCAGTTCGGTGCCGGCGCGGGTGGCGCGCATGCTGACCGGATCGAGCACCAGGTCGGCGACCTTGAGCACTTCCGAACCCACCTGGCGGCGTTCGCGGCGGATCAGCGCGCGCAGGCGTGCTTCCAGTTCCTGGATCGCGAACGGCTTGGTCAGGTAGTCATCGGCACCGAAACCCAGGCCGGTGAGCTTGTCGTCCAGCGTATCGCGCGCGGTCAGCATCAGCACCGGCGTCGATTTGCGCGCATCGTTGCGCAGCCGCCGGCAGACTTCGATGCCATCCAGCCGCGGCAGCATCAGGTCCAGCACCACCACGTCATAGCTGTTCTCCGCCGCAAGCCGGTAGCCGTCCAGGCCATCCTGTGCATAGTCGACTTCGAAGCCACGACCTTCCAGGTATTCGCCGATCATCTCGGAGATGTTGCGGTTGTCTTCGACCACCAGCACCAAGCCGGAAGTCTCCTTCGTCTGACGCATGTGATTCCCTCTAACTTCAGCTTTGTGAAACATGCCGGATCGACGGTGGAGGCAATGTGAAGTTCCGTCAAGAGGTCCGATCCGCTGCTCAGAGCAGCGGCTTGAGCAGGGGCCAGACGTTGTCGAGCACCTTCGGCTGGGCCTGGGCGGTGGGGTGCAGGCCGTCGGCCTGCATCATCCCCGGCTGCAGGGCCACCCCCTCCAGCAGGAACGGCAGCAGCGGCACAGCGTAGCGGTCCGCCAGCGCGCGGTAGGCGGCCGCCAGCCGCTGGCGGTACGCCGGGCCGTAATTCGGTGGCACATCGATGCCCAGCAGCAGCACCTTGGCGCCCGCCTTCTGGCTGGCCTGCACCATCTTTTCCAGATTGCCCTGCACCTGCGCCGGGGTCAGCCCGCGCAGGGCGTCGTTGCCCCCCAGAGCGATCACCACCACGTCCGGCTTCTCCTTCGCCAGCAGGCCCGGCAGCCGGGTCAGGGCGCCGGCGGTGGTCTCGCCGCTCATGCTGGCGTTGACGATCCGCGCCGGCGTTTTCGACTGCTGCCTGACCCGCTGCTGCAGCAGGCTGACCCAGCCGGCATCGGCAGGGATATTGTGGGCAGCACTGAGGCTGTCGCCGAGCACCAGGACGGTACCGGCCGGACCTTTGGCACAGGCCAGCCCGGGCAACAGCAGGAACCCTAGCAACAGCACCATCATCATGCCGGCTCGCCGGCTCCATCCCGTCTTGCGCATTGGAGTCTCCTCATCGACAGCCTGTCCCCCCGCAGCGCGCCCGTCGCCATCGCCGTCGACCAGGTCGGCAAATCCGTGCATGGCCCGGAGGGTGAAGTCCACATACTGGACAACATCACTTTGACGGTCCATGAAGGCACCAGCGTGGCCATCGTCGGCGCCTCCGGCTCCGGCAAAACCACCCTGCTCGGCCTGCTCGCCGGGCTGGACCTGCCCAGCCGCGGTCGCATCGCTCTGGCCGGGCACGAACTGTCCAGCCTGGATGAGGAAGCCCGCGCGCAGCTGCGTGCTCGCGAGGTCGGCTTCGTCTTCCAGAGCTTCCACCTGCTGCCGGCGCTGACCGCCGCCGAGAACGTCGCCCTGCCGCTGGAGCTGGGCGGGCGCGAGGATCGCGCGCGGGTGGACGCCGTGCTGGACCAGGTCGGGCTGGCCCATCGCGCCCGCCATTACCCGCGCCAGCTGTCCGGCGGCGAACAGCAGCGCGTGGCATTGGCGCGTGCCTTCGTCACCCGGCCGCGCATCCTGTTCGCCGACGAGCCGACCGGCTCGCTGGACCAGAGCACCGGCCAGCACATCAGCGACCTGCTGTTCGAGCTCAACGCCGGCAGCGGCACCACGCTGGTGCTGGTCACCCACGATCTGCGCCTGGCTCAGCGCTGCCAGCACATCCACCGCATCGACAACGGCCGCCTGCAGGCGGTCGCGCACGAGGCCCGCGCATGAACCTGCTGCGGCATGCGTGGCGCGCGCTGCGCCGCGAAGCCCTGGCCGGCGACCTGCTGACCGTGTTCGCCGCGCTGGTACTGGGCGTGGCGGTGATGACCGCGGTCGGCACGCTGGTGAACCGGGTCAACCTGGCACTCACCAGCAGCGCTGCGGAGATGCTCGGCGGCGACCTCGGCGTCGCCGGGCGTGACGACCCGCCGGCCGCGTTCGCCGAAGAGGCCAGGCAGCGGGGACTGGCATCCACCCGCATGGCCAGTTTCGGCACCGTGCTGTTCCAGGGCGATGCCAGCCAGATGGCCAGCATCAAGGCGGTACAGGCCGGCTATCCGCTGCGGGGGACGCTGCGGGTACGCAGCACGCCCGGTGGTGCGCTGATCGACGATGCCGGCATGCCGCCGCAGGGCCAGGCCTATGCCGATCCCCGCCTGCTGCAGGCGCTGGGGTTGAAGGCCGGCGATGACCTCGAGTTCGGCGCCGGTACGCTGCGCATCGCCGGCATCATCGAGGCCGAACCGGATGCCGGCGGCGACCTGCTGACGCTGTCGCCGACGTTGCTGGTCAATCGCGCCGATGTCGACGGCACCGGCCTGCTCGGTCCCGGCAGCCGCATCAGCTACCGGCTGATGTTCGCCGGGCCGGCCGACCGGATCGCTGCGTTCCGGCAATGGCTGCAGCCACAGGTGAAGGGCATGCGCCTGCTCAGCGTGGATGACACCCAGCGCGGCGTGCGCCAGGCCTTCGATCTGGCCGGGCGCTTCCTCGGCCTGAGCGCGCTGCTGGCGGTGCTGCTGGCCGGCGTTGCCACCGCGCTGGCCGCCAACCGCTTCGCCCTGCGCCGCATCGACCAGGTGGCGATCCTGCGCTGCCTGGGAGCACGCCAGCGCGACATCCTGCTGGGCCTGGCACTGCAGCTGCTGATGCTGGCCGTTCCGGCCTGCCTGCTCGGCATTGGACTGGGCATGGCCGCGCAGGAAAGCCTGGTACAGGTGCTGGGCAGCCTGATACCGCAGCGCCTGCCGCTGCCACAGGCAACACCGGCGCTGACCGGTGCAGGCATCGGTCTGTTGCTGCTGTTCGGCTTCGGCCTGCCGCCGCTGCTGCGCCTGCGCGGAGTGCCGCCGATGCGCGTACTCAACCGCTCCTTCGCTGCACTGCCGCCCGCCTCGCTGCTGGCCTACGTCGCCGCCCTGCTGGCCAGCCTGGTGCTGGCCGTGCAGGTGACCGGCGACCTGAAGCTGGCCCTGTGGGTGCTGGGTGGCCTGGCCGCTCTCGCCGCAGCGGCGGGCCTGGGCGGCTTCGTGCTGCTGCAGGTGCTGCGCAGCCTGCAGCACCGCCTGCACGGCAACTGGCGGCTGGGCCTGGCCGCCCTGACCCGCCGCCGGATGCTGGCGGTGATGCAGCTGGTGGGCCTGTCGCTGTCGCTGTGCGCACTGCTGCTGCTGGCCGTGACCGGGCCGGGGCTGCTGCAGCAGTGGCGCGAGCGCCTGCCGGAGGACACGCCGAACTACTTCCTGATCAACATCCAGCCCGAACAGCGCGACGGCGTGCTGGGGGCACTGCGCGCGCTGGGTGCTGCCGATGCCAGCATCGAACCGATGGCCACCGGCCGCCTGATCGCGATCAACGGCAAGCCGCCGGTGCGCGTGGACCAGGCGCAGGACGGCCAGGGGCGGGAAAACGGCCCGCGCGAGGACGACGACGAGAACCGGCCACTGAACTTCAGCTGGCGCAGCACCTTCCCGCCGGCCAATACGCTGCTTGAGGGCCACTTCTGGAAGGCGGACAGCACTGCGCCCGAAGCCTCGGTGGAAACCGGCTGGGCCAAACGCTACGGCGTCTCGACCGGCGACCGTATCGGCATTTCCGTGGGCGAGCAGCAGCGCGAGTTCACCGTGACCAGCGTGCGCAAGGCGGACTGGAACACGTTCCGACCGAACTTCTTCGTGCTGTTGAATCCGAACGCCGTGGGCGACACCCCGCACAACCTGCTGTCGGCGTTCCATCTGCCGGCCGGCCAGGCAGCCGGGCTGGGCGAACTGGTGCGTGCACAGCCGAACCTGTCGTTGCTGGACGTGGATGCGGTGATCTCGCAGGTGCGCGACGTGATGGAACGGGTGGCGCAGGCGGTGCAGCTGGTGATGGTGTTCAGCCTGCTGGCCGGCGTGCTGGTCCTGCTGGCTGCCCTGCAGGCCACGGCCGGCGAGCGCCGCTACGACAGCGCGGTACTGCGCACGCTGGGCGCGACCCGGCGCCAGCTGCGCGGTGCGGTACTGGTCGAGTTCGGGGCACTGGGCACGCTCGCCGCGCTGCTGGCGGTGGGCGCCACGGCCGTGATCGGGCTGGTGGTGTCGCAGAAGGTGTTCGAGCTGCCGCTGCTGCCGCCGTGGCCGGGCCTGCTGCTGGGCGGCGTGGTCGGCATCGGGCTGAGCCTGCTGGCGGGCTGGTGGGGCACCCGGCGCATCCTGCATACCCCGCCCGCCCTGGCCCTGCGCGAAACCTGACGCAGGCGCGCCCCGGAAGGCGCGCCGGGCAAGCCCGGCACCCTTCCTTGCGGTAGATCCACGCCATGCGTGGATCCGGCTGTGGCCTCGAGCAGGGCTCGACCCTACTGGGCCTTTTCCACGTACCTGGCGAACACTTCGTCGATCTGCGCGTCCTTCACCTGCTTGCCGTCCTGCAGGTCCTGCGCCTGGGTGAACAGCGGAATGATCATCGCCATCCCATCCAGCTTGGTCTTCAGGTGCACGCCCGGAGCCTGGGTCAGGAAACCGTCCCAGCGCTGGCGCACCTTGGCCCAGTAGCCGGCGGTGGCCTTCCAGTAGTCGCGCGCCGGGGTGAAGTCGATCTCGGTGGTCTTCACGTAGTCGTTGAAGCCGAACTCGCGCGCTATCTCCATCTGGCTGCCGTCGGTGTTGCGCTGCACCTTGGTGTTGAACTGCTCGTGGGTCCAGCCGTTCGGGGTGAGCGTGTGGCGGTTGACCACCGCCAGCGCGTTGTAGTCGCTGCGCTTGGTGTACTCACGGCGCGGCAGCGGGCGCCAGCTCAGGTCGCTGGTCCAGCTCGGCACGTTGTTGGTGTAGGTCCATTTGCCGGTGCCGCAGTAGCGCGGTGCATCGCTCACTTCATACACGCACTGGGTCCAGGCGCCCTGGTTCACCGCCGCCGGGATGCTGCGTACCCGCCAGGTCTGGTCGGCACTGAACTCGAAGCGGTTCGGGGCCTCGTAGACCCAGTCCTGGCGCCAGTGCTTGGTGATGTGGCCGCTCTTCTCGTCCAGCAGCAGGTGTTGCAGCACGATGCGCTTCGGGGTGTCCTCGACCACGATGACCATTTCATTGCCGCCGCTGCGCATCGCCGGCGCGCGCTCGTAGCCCGGCTTCAGCAGCACGGTTTCGTCGAAGGCGAAATCCACGGTGTACTCGCCCTGCATGGCCAGGATGCTGTCGTGGTCGCGGGCGATGTCGGAGGGCTGCGCGCTGGCCACGCCGCTGCCGGCGAGCAACAGCAGGACGCTGGCTGTCTGGAATTTCATCGGGATCTTCCTTCGGGGTTGCAGGTTCGTTGAGAGGCCATCCGTGGCCGTCGGGCGTTCCATCCGGAACAGATCAGAGGCGGATCAGCGGCAGGTCGCCGGGAATCCGTGGTGCCGGCCGGCGCGCGGCGTCGGCACAGCAGCAGTCGTCGATGGCCAGCTCGCCCTCGGCGCCTTCCAGGCGCGCGATGCGGCGTGCGGTGGCCGCGCCCAGCGTCGACAGCGTCGACAGGCTGGCCGCCAGGGTGCGGCCATCATCGGCGGCATGCAGGCGCAGCGCACACAGGCGCCAACGCTGGCCGCCGAGATGACCGGCCAGGCGCCGCCACAGGCGTTCACCGACACTGCCGTCGCTGTCGTGCTGTGGGCCCGGCGGCAGCGCGGCCACCAACCGGTCCCAGGCCAGGAAATCGCTGTCCGGCAGCAGGTACAGGCGCCACACGCAGCGGCCACGGCCGTCAAGGAAGCACAGGCTTTCGCGCAGGCCCTCGCTGTCCACGCCCTGGCAGGCATGCACGCGCACCGCCTGACGCCAGCCGCCAAGCTCGTTGCCGTCGGCGTGGTAGAGACACAACACGGTGCCAAGCGTGGCCAGCTGTGCCGGGGTCGGCCATGCCGCGCGGTGCGGCGCGGCGATGGAGTCATTCCTGCGTGCGGACAAGGCTCGGCTCATGATGTCACCAGGAAACGGCAAGGCTGGCGGAGAGGGTGCGGCCCGGGCTGGTGTAGCGATCCAGCACGCGGCTGGTCGGCGACAGCGTCGTACCCACGTTGGACCAATCGATGTAGCGTTTGTCGCCCAGGTTGAACACGCCTACGTTGAAGGTCGCACCCGGGGCGAAGTTCCAATGTGCCATCAGGTCGGCCACGCCATAGCCGGCCGGGCGGTACACCGTGGCCGAGGCGACGCGGTCCTTGCGCTTGACGAACGTGCCGGCCAGTTCGACACCCCAGGCATCGGTGTCGTACATCAGGCCGACGGTGCCGCGCAGCGGGTCGACCGAATCCAGCGGGGTGTCCTCGGTCTTGTTGTCGCCGCGCGACCAGGCCACGGAACTGCGCAGTGCCCAGCCCTGCAGGGTCGGGCTGATCTGGCCGAAGTCGACGCCGGCCTTCAGTTCAGCGCCGTAGATGCGGGCGTCGGCGATGTTGCGCGACTGGAACACCATCAGGCCCTGCGCATTGGTGCCGACCAGCGACTGCGACTCGATGAAGTCCTTGTACTCGTTGTAGTAGCCGCTGACGCTGACGTAGGCAGCCGGCGACAGGAAGCGCAGGCCCAGTTCCATGCCATCACTGGTTTCCGGCTTCAGGTCCGGATTGGGAATGGCCGTGTAGCCGAAGGCGAAGTTGGTGAAGCCGAGATTGACGTCGTTGTACGGCGGCGAGCGGAAGCCGTGCGAGTAACCGGCAAACAGCGACCATTCGTCGGTGAAGCGATAGACCATGCCAAGCTTGGGCGAGACGCTGGTCTTGGTCAGCTTCGCCACCGCCACGCCGGGATTGTCCTCGGCGAAGATGTTGTCCACTTCCGGCTTCAGCTCGTAGCGGTCCACGCGCACGCCCGGCACCAGCGACAGCTTGCCGCCAGCCATGCGCATTTCATCCTGCGCATACAGGCCCAGCTCGGTGGTCTTGCTGATCGGGAAGTCGCGTACCGGGAACGCATCGGGCAGGATGGTGGTGCTGGTCTGGCCGTTGGCCAGTACCTGAAAACCATCGCGCTTCTGGCGGATCTCGGTGCGTGCACCCTCGAAGCCATAGGTCAGCGCGTGCTCGACGCTGCCGGTGCTGAAGGCCTTGTTGAACTGCGCCTGCAGGCCGTACACACGCTGGTCGAAGTTGAACTCGCGGTGGCGACGGCTGCGGTTGGCACGGTCCTCATCGGTGATCTGGGTGGTTTCGCTGTGCTGGGTATACAGCTGCCAGTGCAGGCTGTCGGCGAAGCCTTTGTCCAGCGCATCCATTTCATGCGCGAACGACACGCGGGTGCGGTTCTGCTTGTCGCGCGCCTTCATGCCGGTGGTGGTGGTACGGTCGATCGAAGACAGCACGTTGGTCTCGGTCTTGTCTTCGTTGCCTTCCACGGTCAGGCGGAAGCGCTGGTCCTCGCTCGGTGCATAGACCAGCTTGGCCAGACCGCTGCGACCGTCGCGGTCCTGCGGGTTGGGGGCGGTGCGGGTGTTGTCGTTGCTGCGCACGTCACCCTTGTTGTCGGTTTCCTGGCCCTGGCGATGGTTGATGTTGACCATGCCGCTCCAGTGTTCGCCGCCGAACGCCGTGGTGACACCGCCGAGCAGGCCCTTCCATTCACCGTCGTAGCCGAACTTCAGGCCGACGTAGCTGTCCTTGCCATCCTTCAGGTAATCGGCCGGATCCTTGGTGACGAAGGCGACCACGCCGCCCAGCGCATCGGAACCGTACAGCGAGCTGGCCGGGCCGCGCACGATCTCCACGCGCTTGAGCGTGTCCAGATCGGTGAAGTTGCGGTTGGCATTGGAGAACGAACCAATGTTGAAGCTGGTCGGCATCGAGATGCCATCGGTCTGCACCCGCACACGGTTGCCGTCCAGGCCACGGATACGGATGCTGCCCAGGCCGAAGCGCGCGGCGCTGCGGCTGACCGACAGGCCCGGCTCGTAGCGCAGCAGATCCTTGATGTCCTGCACCAGGTGCCGGTCCATCTGCTCGCGGTCGATCACATCGACCGTAGCGGCGACGTCGCTGACCGCGCGTTCGGTGCGCGTGGCGGTGACCTGCACGCGATCGACTTCGCGCGCATCGGGCGCGGCGCTGGCGGCGGTGGCAGCGTGGGCGGACAGCGGCAGCGCCATCCAGACAGCAAGGCAAAGGGCGGTATGGCGGGTCATCGGGTTCGTTCGGTCAGGCAGAGGAACCCCCGGCCACCGGCACGCCGGAGCGTACGCGGTAGACCGAGGGGGAGAGAGCAGGAGCGGTCGGGTCGCCCACCCTGCGGGCAGCGCCCGGCAGGAGGGAGGGAGGCGGGCGACCAGGCCGCGTTACTTGGTCAGGATCAGCTTGTCGTTGCTGGTGTGCCGCAGGCGATAGAAGCGATCGCCGTGCTGGATCAGGATTTCACGACGGCCCTTGAGCAGGGCTTCGCTGTCGATGACCTCTTCCGGCGGAACGACGCGGACCGGACGATCGCGGAGGGTCAGTGTTTCAGGGCGCAGCAGTACAGGTTGAGCGTTCATGAGCATCTGGACTCGTGCGAGGGACGAGTTAAATGATAATGATTCTCAGTTGACAATCAACAACCATTCTCAATTTGATTGATGAGATTAATGATCGAAATCCGAAATTCGATAGATTTTGTGAATCAAATGGCGTGCAGCGGTGACCCTGGGGTCGAGCACAGCTCAACTCCCCGGCGGGAAAATGCTGCGGGTCAGACGAAGGCGGCTTCGATCCGGGCCCAGCCGGCGGCGTCGATCTGCTCCAGCACTTCCAGGGCCTGCAGGTTCTGCAGCAGCTGCTCGACCCGGCTGGCGCCCAGGATCACGCTGGACACCTGTGGATTGCGCAGGCACCAGGCGATGGCCACGCTGGCCGGGGCGTGGCCAAGCTCGCGTGCCACCGCGCTGAAATGACGGACCTGGGCCAGGCGCGCCTGTGCATCGGCGCCCAGAACCAGATCCTGCAGCCACTCCATGCCCTCGCGGCCCAGCCGGGCGTCGGCCGGAATGCCACGGTCGTACTTGCCACTGAGCAGGCCGGACGCCAACGGCGAGAAGATGGTGGTGCCCAGGCCGGCCCCCGCGTACAGCGGGGCGTACTCGGTTTCCACCCGCTCGCGGTGCAGCAGGTTGTACTGCGGCTGCTCCATCGATGGCCCCTGCAGGTTGTGTCGCGCGGCAATGTCCAGCGCCTGCTGGATCTGTGCCGCCGACCACTCGGACGTGCCCCAGTAGAGCACCTTGCCCTGCCGTATCAGGGTATCCATCGCGTGCACGGTCTCGGCGATCGGCGCGTCGGGATCCGGGCGGTGGCAGTAATAAAGGTCCAGATAGTCCACCCGCAGGCGCTTGAGCGCGGCATGGCAGGCATCGGTGACGTGCTTGCGCGACAGGCCGCGCTGGGTCGGTCGCGGATCCTTGGCACTGCCGAAGAACACCTTGCTGGACACGCAGAACCCATCGCGCGGCAGGCGCAGGTCGGCGATCACATCGCCCATCACCTGCTCGGCGCGGCCATTGGCATACCCCTCGGCATTGTCGAAGAAGTTGATGCCATGGTCCCAGGCCGCGGCAACCAGGTTGCGGGCCTCGTCGCGCGGAATCTGGTCACCGAAGGTCACCCAGGCGCCGAAGGACAGGGCGGATATCGGCAGGCCGGTGGAGCCCAGGCGGCGGTAGTGCATGCGAATCTCCTGCTGCGGGCCCGCATCCGGGCCGGAATCGAGCCCCATTCTACCCGTCGTGCCGACCGCAACCCCTTGCCGTTGCTGGCCCGATCGGTGCCGATGGCCGCGCGCACGCTGCTTTTCCTTGCCCCGGCCCCTGCCCTGCACTAGGCTTCCCGTTTTTCGCGACGCCCCAGGGGAGTCACTCACATGGTCGAAGGTTTGGGCAGGATCGGCTTCGGCCTGTTCGGGTTGGCGGTGCTGATCGGCATCACCTGGTTGTTTTCCAACAACAAGCGCGCGGTGGACTGGAAGCTCGTCGCCACCGGCATCACCCTGCAGATCGCCTTTGCGGCGCTGGTGATCCTGGTCCCCGGCGGCCGCGACGTGTTCGATGCGCTCGGCCACGGCTTCGTGAAGGTCCTGAGCTTCGTCAACGAGGGCTCGAAGTTCATCTTCGGCTCGCTGATGGACGTCCAGAACTACGGCTTCATCTTCGCCTTCCAGGTGCTGCCGACCATCATCTTCTTCTCCGCGCTGATGGGCGTGATGTACCACCTGAACGTCATGCAGGCGATCGTCCGGGTGATGGCGTGGGCGATCACCAAGGTGATGCGCGTGTCCGGTGCCGAAACCACCAGCGTCTGCGCCAGCGTCTTCATTGGCCAGACCGAGGCGCCGCTGACCGTGCGCCCGTACATCGCCAAGATGACCCAGTCCGAGCTGCTGACCATGATGATCGGTGGCATGGCCCACATCGCTGGCGGCGTGCTGGCGGCCTACGTGGGCATGCTCGGCGGGGGCGACCCGACCCAGCAGGCGTTCTACGCCAAGCATCTGCTGGCGGCCAGCATCATGGCCGCACCGGCCACGCTGGTGGTGGCCAAGCTGCTGATCCCGGAAACCGGCACCCCGCTGACCCGCGGCACGGTGAAGATGGAAGTGGAGAAGACCTCCAGCAACATCATCGACGCGGCGGCGGCCGGCGCCGGTGACGGTCTGAAGCTGGCGCTGAACATCGGCGCGATGCTGCTGGCCTTCATCGCCCTGATCGCCCTGCTGAACGCCCCGCTGACCTGGCTCGGCGAAGTGACCGGCCTGGCCGCACAGATCGGCAAGCCGACCAACCTGTCGACCATCTTCGGCTACCTGCTGGCACCGATCGCCTGGGTGATCGGCACTCCGTGGGCCGACGCCACCACCGTGGGGTCGCTGATCGGACAGAAGGTCGTGATCAACGAGTTCGTCGCCTATACCGAGCTGTCGCAGATCGTGAACGGCCAGGTCGCCGGCGTGACCCTGTCCAACGAAGGTCGCCTGATCGCCACCTATGCGCTGTGCGGCTTCGCCAACTTCAGCTCGATCGCAATCCAGATCGGCGGCATCGGTGGCCTGGCCCCGGAACGTCGCCACGACCTGGCCAAGTTCGGCCTGCGCGCGGTACTGGGCGGTACCATCGCCACCTTCATGACGGCGACCATCGCCGGCGTGCTGACGCATTTCAGTTGAACCCTAGTTCGAGAAAAGATTCCCTATGAGCAGCAGTGTCGTTGTCGTCGGTTCCTTCAATGTCGATCACGTGTGGCGGTGCGAGTCGCTGCCGGCACCGGGCGCGACCATTGCCGGCCGCTACAGCACCGGCCCCGGTGGCAAGGGCTTCAACCAGGCCGTGGCCGCATGCCGCGCGGGCGCCGACACCCACTTCGTGTGCGCCCTGGGTGATGACGCCGGCGGTGCCACCGCCCGCGACCTCGCCGGCCAGGACGGTTTCGCGCTGATCGCCGAAGCCAGCAACGAACCGACCGGCACCGCCGGCATCTATGTCGATGCACGGGGTCGTAACACCATCGTGATCGGCCCGGGCGCCAATGCCGCCCTGAGCACCGATTTCCTGCAGCAGCAACAGGCGCTGCTGACCGGTGCCCGGGTGGTGCTGGTGCAGCTGGAGTCGCCGGTGCAGACCATCGAGGCGGCACTGGCTGCCGCCCGCGAGGCCGGTGTCACCACCGTGCTCAACACCGCACCGGCCGACGCCCCCTCGACCATCGGCCTGCTCAAGCTGGCCGATGTGATCACCCCGAACGAGACCGAGTTCGCTGCCCTGCTGGGCCGCCATGTCGGCGAGCGCGTGGATGCCAACGACGTGGCCGCGCTGGATGGTGCCAGCCTGCATGCGCTGTGCCGCAAGCTGGTCGGCAACGGTACCGTGGTGGTGACCCTGGGCTCGGTGGGCGTGTTCGTTTCGCATGCCGATGAGAACCTGCGCGGCGACACCCAGCCGTACTACCGCGTGGGTGCCGAGCAGGTGCAGGCGATCGATACCACCGGTGCCGGCGACGCCTTCAACGGCGCGCTGGCCGCCTCCCTTGCCCAGCTGCCGGAGGCGCCGTTCGCACGCCATGTGCGCTTCGCCAACCAGTTCGCGGGCCGCTCGACCGAGAAGGAAGGCGCCGCAGCGGCGATGCCACGGCTGACCCCGGCCGACGTGGAAATCCGGTAGGTCCACGCCGCAGCTGCATGAACCGGCCCGGGCGCGCAGGTGCCCGGGCCTTTTTCTGCCTGCGCCCATGCAGGGCACGCAGCCCTGCCCCAGCCGCCCACCATGACCCGCCACTGGGGGCGGCGGAAGCAACCGTCAAGCATCTGCTGATGCCCGTACGGCATGAGGTCGGTCCGGATCGGCCTGAACCGGCGCCTCGCCGACCCGGCCATGTGACCGCCTGCGGCCTACAATGGGCGTATGCAGATCGGCCCCTACATCATTGCTCCCAACGTCGTGCTGGCGCCCATGGCCGGCGTCACCGACAAGCCGTTCCGCCTGCTGTGCAAACGGCTGGGCGCGGGCCTGGCCGCCTCCGAGATGACCATCAGCGACCCGCGCTTCTGGAACACGCGCAAGTCGATCCACCGCATGGACCATGAGGGTGAACCGGCACCGATCAGCGTGCAGATCGCCGGCACCGAGCCGCAGCAGCTGGCCGAGGCGGCGCGTTACAACGTCGACCATGGTGCGCAGATCATCGACATCAACATGGGCTGCCCGGCCAAGAAGGTCTGCAATGCCTGGGCCGGTTCGGCGCTGATGCGTGACGAATCGCTGGTGGCGCGCATCCTTGCTGCCGTGGTCAACGCGGTCGATGTGCCGGTCACGCTGAAGATCCGCACCGGCTGGGACTGCGACCACCGCAATGGGCCGCTGATCGCGCGCATCGCCGAGGACAGCGGCATCGCCGCCCTGGCTGTGCACGGCCGCACCCGCGACCAGCACTACACCGGCCAGGCCGAGTACGCCACGATCGGCGAGATCAAGGCAGCGCTGCGCATTCCGGTGATCGCCAATGGAGACATCGATTCGCCGCGCAAGGCCGCCTTCGTCCTGCAGCAGACCGGCGTGGACGCAGTGATGATCGGTCGCGCGGCGCAGGGCCGGCCGTGGATCTTCCGCGAGGTGGCGCACTACCTGGCCACCGGCGAGGAACTGGCCCCGCCGTCACTGGCCGAAGTGCGCGATATCCTGCTTGGCCACCTGCACGCCCTGCATGCCTTCTATGGCGAGCCGCAGGGCGTGCGCATCGCGCGCAAGCACCTGGGCTGGTACGCCAAGGACCGGCCCGAGAATGCGGCGTTCCGCGCCGTGGTCAACCGCGCCGAAGATCCGCAGAGCCAGATCACGCTGACCACCGAGTACTTCGACCGACTGATCGCCGGGCAACCGGCGCTGCCGTCGGCTGCCTGACCCCGCACGCCCCGCAGTCGACCCTGCACGACGCACCACGAGCCCGCGACCATGACACCGCCGATTTCCTCCCCCACCTACCTGCACGGGTTCTCCGGCACCGAACAGCAGCGCCTGATGACCCAGGCCCGCCTGCTGGAATCGAGCATCTTCGGCCAGATCGACTACGGCAGCGCACGACGCCTGCTGGAAGTCGGCAGCGGCGTCGGCGCGCAGACCGAGATCCTGCTGCGCCGCTTCCCGGACCTGCACGTGACCGGCGTGGACCTGAGCGAAACGCAGCTGGCGACCGCCCGCGAGAACCTCGCGCGCACGCCGTGGTGCAGCGATCGCTACACCCTGCAGCAGGCCGATGCAGGCGAGCTGCCGTTCGAGGCACGCAGCTTCGATTCGGCATTCCTGTGCTGGGTGCTGGAGCATGTACCTTCGCCGGCCCGCGTGCTCAGCGAAGTGCGCCGCGTACTCGCACCGGGATCGCCGGTCTACATCACCGAAGTGATGAACGCATCGTTCCTGCTCGATCCGTATTCGCCGCACATCTGGCGTTACTGGATGGCGTTCAATGATTTCCAGTACGACCACGGCGGCGATCCCTTCGTCGGCGCCAAGCTCGGCAACCTGCTGCTGGCCGGTGGTTTCCGCGATGTGCATACCGAGATCAAGACGATCCACCTGGACAACCGCGAGCCGGCGCGGCGCAAGACGATGATCGCGTTCTGGGAGCAGCTGCTGCTGTCGGCCGCCGAGCAGCTGCTGCAGGCCGGCACCGTGGACGAGGATACGGTGGAGGGCATGCGTCGCGAGTTCCGGTTGGTGCAGAACGATCCCAATGCCGTGTTCTTCTTCTCGTTCGTGCAGGGCCGCGCGACGGTGTATTGACCGGCGCCTGCACCGCTGCGCTGCGGCAGTGCCACGCGCCGCATGGCTGGCAACCCGCTAGAATCGTCGCGGGCTGGCGTCGAGGACGGGCGCGCGCTGGACCCGGCCCCTTCCGCGTGCGCGGCAACGGGACCACCGAGCTCCGCGCCTGAAGGGATTCCTGATGACAGCACGCGCAACGACTCCGGGTAGCACGCTGCCCCTCGCCGCGCGGGAAGGCGGCCTGCTGGATGGCCTCGACTCCCGCCAGGCCCGTCTATGCCTGGGCATCGTGGCGGTGCTGTGCCTGCTGTATGTCGCATTTGCACTGACGCCCTCGTCCTATGCGATGGCCAGCCAGTACCTGGGGCTGGCGCCGATCGAGCCCCTGCTCGGCAAGGCGCGGGGCATCCGCATGGACGAGTGGATGGTCTACACCCCTTACGTGCAGATCGCGGTGGCCAACGACTTCGGCGCGACCAACGCGTTTTCGCCATACCACGAGACGCTGCGCTCGTTCCAGGCGCTTCCGCTGCTGGACTGGGGCCTGCTGTTCAAGCCGTACCACTGGGCCTTCTTCATCCTGCCACCGGCCAACGCCTACTCGTTCTTCTTCATGTTCATGGCGATGGCGTTCCTTTGCGGCTGGGCACTGTTCCTGCGCCAGCTGCGGGTTCCGCCGCTGGCGGCCATGCTGGTCGCGCTGACCCTGTACTTCTCGCCCTACGTGCAGGTGTGGTGGACGACCAACTGGGGCGCGTTCGCGCTGGCACCGTGGGTAGCCGTGGCCTGGCTGCGGATCGACAACCGCTGGCTGCGCACCCTCGCCAGCGCCTACGCACTGGTGGTCTGGCTGCTGGCCGTGGCCTACCCGCCCTTCATCATTTCAGCGCTGCTGGCCATGGGCGTGCTGGTGCTGGCCTTCCGCCGCGATGCGTTGACAGTGGCACGCCTGCTCGACGCGGCGGTCGCCGGCGGCCTGGCGTTGCTGGCGTTCCTGGGCTATTTCCACGAAGCGATCGAGATCGTCCGCAACACCGTCTATCCCGGCCAGCGCGAGAGCGCCGGCGGCGGGGTCAGCCCGGTCGCGCTGCTCACCCACGGGTTCCCCAACCTGATGACGCGCGGGTTCTATCCGCTGCCTGCGTTCGAGCCGTCCAACGCCTGCGAGATCGCAGTGTTCAGCAGCCTGCTGCCGCTGTTCACCGCCATCCTCGCCGACTGGACGCAGGTGCTGCGCTGGGCGCGCGGCCACCGGCTGTCGCTGGCGGTGCTGGCCGCCGGCATCGCGCTGGTCGCCTGCTGGATCTTCCTGCCGGTGCCGCTGCGGATCGGCCAGCTGACCGGACTGTCGATGGTGCCGCCCACCCGTGCGTTGCTGGCATTGGGCCTGCTGCTGAACATCGGCTGCGCGATCGTGCTGGTGCGCGGCGGGGTGCGCCTGGGCCGCGACCGCCTGCTGCTGCTCGCGGCCCTGCTGCTGGCGGGATGCCTGCTCAAGTTCGCCTTCGGCCAGGGCAGTTTCAGCCGGCTGCATGCCACGGCCGATGCATGGCCACTGCTGTGCGTGGGCGTGCTGGCCTTCGCCGCGCGCCGCCCGCGGTTCGCCGCGCATCCGGTGGCGCTGGTGCTGGCGGTGGCCGCGCTCGGCAACGTGCTGACCAACGGGCTGTTCAATCCGGTGCAGTCGGCCCGGCCGATCTTCGACATGGACCGCAGCGCCGTGCTGGCGTCGATGCAGGCGCGCGGTGCACGGCAGGCTGCGGACGGAGCGCTGGTGGTCGAAGGGCGCTACGGTGCGCTGCTGTCCGGCGTCGGTATCCCGGCAGTCAACCACACGCTGTATTTCCCGCAGCTGGCGTACTTCCGCGCGCGCTTCCCGGACATGCCCGAAGACCGCTTCAACACCACGTTCAACCGCTATCACCATGTGATGGTCAGCGACGTCGCCGAACCCCGTTCGATGTACGCCGACCTGGTGGAAGTGCCCGCAGCCGCGATGCTGGCCGCGCCCGCGCAGCCGCCGGCGACGCCGCAGCCCTGAGGACGATGCAGATGAACGCCTACGCGCGCCCGGCCACGCCACCGAAGATCGCCGTCATCATTCCCTGCTACCGGGTGACCCGCCACGTGCTCGGCGTGCTCGCAGCGATCGACGATGCGGTCACCGCGATCTACTGCGTTGATGATGCCTGCCCGGATGGCAGCGGCCGGATGGTCCAGGACAGCACGCGCGATCCCCGGGTCAGGGTGCTGTTCCATGCGCAGAACCGCGGCGTCGGTGGTGCGATCAAGACCGGCTACCGCGCGGCCATCGCCGAGGGCATGGACATCCTGGTGAAGGTCGATGGCGACGGCCAGATGGATCCCACACTGCTGATGGACTTCGTCGCTCCCATCGTCGAGGGCAACGCCGACTACACCAAGGGCAACCGCTTCTGGAACCTCAGCCACATCCGTCGCATGCCGCTGCTGCGGCGGATCGGCAACCTCGCGCTGTCGTTCATGAGCAAGGCGTCTTCCGGCTACTGGCAGGTGTTCGACCCGACCAACGGCTACACCGCCATCCACGCCCGCGTTGCCAGCCACCTGCCCCTGGATGCGATCAGCGACCGCTACTTCTTCGAGACCGACATGCTGTTCCGCCTCAACACCGTGCGTGCCGTGGTGCAGGACGTGGCGATGGACGCGCGCTATGCCGACGAGACCAGCAACCTGCGCATCAGCCGGGTACTGGGCGAGTTCGCCTTCAAGCACGTGCGCAACACGCTCAAGCGTGTCGGCTACAACTATTTCCTGCGCGACCTGACCATCGCCTCGCTGGAGCTGATCGCCGGGCTGGGACTGCTTGCCTTCGGTGGCGTGTTCGGCGCGTACCACTGGATCGCATCGGCATCGGCGGAGGTTGCGACGCCGGTCGGTACGCTCGTGATCGTCATGGTTTCGCTGATTTCAGGTCTGCAGTTCCTGCTGGCATTCGTCGGCTTCGACATCGCCAATGCGCCGCGCCAGGTCCTGCATCGCTCGATCCAGCTCAACCGCACAGCACCGCCGGCCTGACGCCGGCACAGCATCTCCGCCTGCCGATCAATCGCCCGCGTGCACCGGGGCACCACCGCCGGTGGCGCCCGTCGCTGCCGGCGCATGCCAGATCCGCTGCCACATCGCGGCCAGCCTGACGCCGACATCGGCGCGCGCCGCTGGGCTGCTGTAATCCGTGCGCCGCTGCTCGGGCACGATCGCCTGCCAGCGCCCATCGACCTGCCGTGCCACCGCGAAGTTGAAGGTGTAATCCGGCTCCAGGCCCATGCGCAGATCACTCAGCACCAGCATTCCGTCCACTATCTGCGCACGCATGAAGCCACGGTTGAACCACTGCAGGCGTTGAACCGCCGGAATCGACTGCGCTTCACGCAGGGCCTGCACATTGGACGGGTGGCCTTCGAACTGCATCGGGCCGCGGTCGGCCACCAGCGAGCGATCGCCGACCACGTAACCGTTCGGGGTCATCGCCACCACCCGCCACAGCAGGGTGTTGAACGGCATCGGCACCGAGAATCGTGGTGCATCGCCCAGCCCCATGGCCGCAAGGCTCTGCTGGGCGGCACGGTCGACCTGAGCCTTGGCCAGCAGGCCCCATCCCAGGTAGCCGGTACTGAGCACCAGGGCGAGCCCGAGCACCTTGCCGGCCCACGGCCGCGCGCGCCCGAACCACGCCACCACGCAGCCCAGCAGCAGCCATACCGTGTACGCCGGATCGATGATGAAAACACTTGAGCCCATGGTCGGGTGTGGCCGCAGTGGCCACCACAGCTGGGTGCCGTAGACGGTGAGCGCATCCAGCAGCGGATGGGTGACCAGCGCCAGCTGGATGGCCCAGAACCAGCGCAGCGGCGACTGCGCCACCCGCCCCCGTCCGTAGCGCTTGAACAGCCACCAGATCAACGCCGCCACCCAGGGCAACACCAGCAGCGAATGGCTGAAGCTGCGGTGGTCGACCATCACCGCTACGGGATCCTCGGCAGTGAAGCCCAGCCACAAGGCATCCAGATCCGGCAAGGTGCCCAGTGCGGCACCGGCCAGCAGGGCCGCGCGGCGATGTCCGGGCGGGGCGATGGCAGCGGCTACGGCGCCGCCGAGAACGATCTGGGTCAAGGAATCCATGGCCCGATGCTAACGGCTTTGCCGGGCGACAGCAGAGCCCGGACGGTGGCCGGTGCCGCTGGGCTCAGGCAGCTGCCGCGCGCCGGGCTGCGCCGGGCAGCTCCACCAGCGTCCGCCCATGGTGATCGAGCAGGCGCAGCGCGCCGTCATGATCTTCGGCCAGCGCGGTCAGGCTCTCCACCCAGTCGCCGTCGTTGGCGTAGACCAGGCCGTCGCGCTCGACCAGCGCCGCACGGTGGATGTGCCCGCAGATGATGCCGTCCAGGCCGCGCCGGCGCACGTCGTCCAGCCCGGCCTGCACGAAGCGCTCGATGTAGCGCTCGGCCGCACCACTGCGCTTCTTGAGGAATTCCGACAGCGACCAGTAGCGCATGCCCAGCCGGCGGCGTACCGCGTTGAGCGCCTGGTTGCCGGTCAGGATGCGGTAGTACAGCCAGTCGCCGAACTTTTCCTGCAGGCCGCCGAAATGGGTGACACCGTCGTAGTCGTCGCCATGGGCGACCAGCAACCGTCGCCCATCGGCGGTCACATGGATCGCACGACGACGCACCTGCATCGCCGGCAGCATCAACCCGCAGACATGGCGCAGCGAGGCATCGTGATTGCCGGGGATGTAGATGATCTCGGTACCGTTGCGACGCAGTGCATGCAGCGCCTGGATGACGTCGCTGTGCGACTGCCGCCAGTTGGCGCGATGATGCGCCATCCACCACAGGTCGATGATGTCACCGACCAGGTACAACCGTTCACAGCGCAGCTGGGTGAGAAACACGGCCAGTTCGGCCGCGTGGCAGTGACGCGACCCCAGATGCACGTCGGAGACGAACACGGCGCGACGGTGTGGCGACAACGTCGCCAGCGCGCTCATGCCTGCGCTCCGGCATCGCGCAGGTAGCGCTTGCGCTTGTGCGGTCGGATCGCGCACAGGTCCACCTCGATCAGACCGTCGATCGAGTCGCTGAACGCCGGGTCGACACCGAACGCAAGGAAGCGCGCGCCACCGGGCTCGCACAGGTCGGTGTACTGGCGGTACAGGGTCGGCACGCCGGTCCCGAGTGCGGCCAGGTTGGCCTTCAGGACATCGAAGGCTGCGCCCGCATCCAGTTCGCCGAAACTGGGCGGTGCCGCGAAGTACTGGAAGGGCCGGTTCGACTCGGCCAGGCCGGCGATGCCGCCGTAGTAGCGCTGGTAGTAGGCCACCAGTTGCTCGCGCGCATCGCGCGGCAGCGCCGCACTGATCGATACCGCACCGAACAGGTAGCGGATGCCGGGCCGGCACTGCAGGTAGGCGCCGATTCCCTGCCACAGGTAGTCCAGGCTGCGGCTGCCCCAGTAATCGGGCACCACGAAGCTGCGGCCCAGCTCCAGCCCCTCGGCGATATGGGTGATGGCATCGTCGGAATAGCGGAACAGCGACGCGCTGTAGAGCCCTGCCAGTCCGCGCCGGGCCAGGGCGTGCGCGCCCCGCATGATGCGGTACGCGCCCGCGATGCGCTGCGCGGCAGCGTCCCAGATCACGATGTGCTCGTACTGCGGATCGAAGGCGTCCAGGTCGCGGCTGTGGCCGGTACCCTCGCCCACCTGGCGGAACGTCAGCTCGCGCAGGCGTCCCAGTTCCAGCAGCAGCGGCGAGTCGGCGCTGCAGCTGGCCAGCAGGATCTGCTTGCCGTCGGCGGTCTGTCCGAGCCGGACAGCGCCAGCGATGGCGGCCGCCACCTGCGACGGCGGCACCGGTGCGGCCAGTGGTTCGGGGCCTGCACCGGCAGTCTCGCCGGGGCGCAGGTCGCGGCCCAGCGCATACACCGCGCGCCGTACCGCCAGCAGCTGTTCGCCCGGGTCGCCCTGTCCCAGCTGCATCGGTTCACCGACGCGCAACCGCAGCGGCCGACCACGCCGCGCGAACATCTCGCGCGCCAGCAGCGCGGTGCCGGCTGGCTTGAACAGGGTCGAGGCGCCGTAGAACAGGGCCGAATTGCGTGCCTCCACCCTCACCGGCAACACCGGGGCGCCGGCGGCCCGGGCGAACCTGACGAACCCGCGCTGCCAGCGACCATCACGGATGCCGCGCAACGACAGCCGGGATACCTCGCCGGCCGGAAACACGATCACGCACTGCTCGGCGGCCAGCGCCTGCTCCACCGCCTGCAGGCTGCCGCGCTGGACCTTGCCGCCGAGGATGCGGACCGGCAGCAGCAGGTCCTGCAGGGGGCCGATGGCGCCCAGCAGATCGTTGGCCACGATCCGCACATCGCGGCGGATGCGGCCGACCGCGTCCAGCAGCGCCAGCGCGTCGAGTGCACCGGAAGGATGATTGGCCACGATCAGCAGACGGCCCGTGGCCGGAATGCGAGCCAGGGCTGCCGGATCCACCTGGTACTGGCCGTCCAGGAACTCCAGTCCGGCGGCCACGAAGCCGAATCCGCGCACGTCAGCGTTGCGCCGCAGGAAGTCCTCCACCCGGTCCAGCCGCGACCAGCGACCGACACTGCGCAGCAGTGGCCGCGCGAGCTGGCCGCGGCGGCCGTGGAACCACTCCGGAAAGCGTTGCTGCAGACGCTGTTCGAGTTCCTGCATGGCGTGCTCACTGATACCCGGCGGCCGGATTGGCCGACAGCCTGCGCCTGGCACGCGGCAGGCAGATGGCGGTTTCGGGGCAGAACGATGACGGCCGGTCCCGCTCCGGCAACGCCGGAACCGCCCCTTCCCCCCGCAACACGGCCTTGCGGCAATGGTCACGCCAGTGGAACACTGCCTGCGCACCGTGTCCTGCAGACGCCCGCCAGGCCTTGTGCCAGAGGGCACGTCACCTTAACCACCGGCAACCCGTACGGGTTCACAATGCACAGGCGGCGCACCCCGTGTATGATGCGCGCCCATCTTTCCATCCGAATCAAGGGATATTAAGCCTGATGTCCAGCTACCTGTTCACCTCCGAATCGGTCTCCGAAGGCCATCCGGACAAGATTGCCGACCAGATCTCCGACGCGGTGCTGGACGCGATTCTGACCCAGGACCAGCGCGCCCGCGTGGCCTGCGAGACCATGGTCAAGACCGGTGTGGCCATTGTTGCCGGTGAGATCACCACCAGCGCCTGGATCGACCTCGAAGCGTTGACCCGCAAGGTCATCCTGGACATCGGCTATGACAGCTCCGACGTCGGCTTCGACGGCGCCACCTGCGGCGTGCTGAACCTGATCGGCAAGCAGTCGCCGCACATCGCCCAGGGCGTGGACCGCAAGAAGCCGGAAGAAATGGGCGCGGGCGACCAGGGCCTGATGTTCGGCTACGCCACCAACGAGACCGACAGCTACATGCCGGCCGCGATCCACCTGTCGCACCGTCTGGTCGAGCAGCAGGCCAAGATCCGCAAGAAGAAGAACTCGCCGCTGTCGTGGCTGCGCCCGGACGCCAAGAGCCAGGTCACCCTGCGCTACGAGAACGGCGAAGTGGCCGCCATCGACGCGGTGGTGCTGTCCACCCAGCACGCCCCGGGCATCAAGCAGAAGGACCTGATCGAGGCCGTCCGCGAAGAGATCATCAAGCCGGTGCTGCCGGCCAAGTGGCTGCACAAGGGCACCAAGTTCCACATCAACCCGACCGGCAAGTTCGAGATCGGCGGCCCGGTGGGCGACTGCGGCCTGACCGGCCGCAAGATCATCGTCGACACCTACGGCGGCTGGGCCCGTCACGGTGGCGGCGCGTTCTCCGGCAAGGATCCGTCCAAGGTTGACCGCTCGGCCGCCTACGCTGCCCGCTACGTCGCCAAGAACGTGGTCGCCGCCGGCCTGGCCGACCGCTGCGAAGTGCAGGTCTCCTACGCCATCGGCGTGGCCGAGCCGACCTCGATCTCGGTCACCACCTTCGGCACGGGCAAAATCAGCGACGACAAGATCGAGAAGCTGATCCGCAAGCACTTCGACCTGCGCCCGTACGGCATCATCAAGATGCTGGACCTGATCCACCCGATGTACCAGCAGACTGCGGCCTACGGCCACTTCGGCCGCAAGCCGAAGGAGTTCAGCTACCTCAACGGTGCCGGCGAGACGGTCAACGCCACGGCCTTCTCCTGGGAGAAGACCGATCGTGCCGCCGCCCTGCGCGCCGATGCGAAGCTGAAGTAAGAAACACGAAGGGCCGCGCAAGCGGCCCTTCTGCTTTCTGTAGAGCCGAGCCCATGCTCGGCTTTCTTTTGCCTGCGCCGAGAGCGGCCGAGCACGGGCTCGGCTCTACACGAGCTGCGCCACGCCGATACAATCGGTGCATGTCGACCGAACTCAAAACCCACCAGCTGTCCATGACCGTGCTGATGTCGCCGGAGATGGCCAACTTCTCCGGCAAGGTCCACGGCGGCGCCATCCTGCGCCTGCTCGACCAGGTCGCCTACGCCTGTGCCAGCCGCTACGCCGGCAGCTACGTGGTCACCCTGTCGGTGGACCAGGTGATGTTCCGGCAGCCGATCGCGGTGGGCGAACTGGTGACGTTCCTGGCCTCGGTGAACTACACCGGCACCTCGTCGATGGAGATCGGCATCAAGGTGGTGGCCGAGGACATCCTCAAGCGCAGCGTGCGCCACGCCAACAGTTGTTTCTTCACCATGGTGGCGGTGGACGAAGAGGGGCGGCCAACGCCTGTCCCCCCGCTGCAGCCCGCCAGTTCGGACGAAAAGCGCCGGCAGGCCGCCGCGCTGATCCGGCGCCAGCTGCGGCAGGAAATGGAGCAACGGCACCTGGAACTGCTGGCGTCCAATCCGCCTTCGCCTGAAGAGTGAGAGCGTGCGGGGCAAGCTCCGCACCCACCGAGGCGGGTAGCGCCGGGCCATGCCCGGCGGATGCGGATCACCCGGTGTTCTGCACGCCCTGCGAAACACCATTCACGCAGGCCACCAGCGCGCGCAGCAGTTCTTCGTCCTCCCGCCCGCTTGCGCGCCAGCGCTGCAGCAGGTCCACCTGCAGCACGCTGATCGGATCGACGTAGGGATTGCGCAGGCGGATCGACAGCGCCAGTCGCGCATCGTGCTCCAGCAAGGTCTGCTGGTCCATCAGTGCCAGCAGCCAGCGGCGGGTCAGCGCCAGTTCGTGCTGGATCTGCGGGAAAAAGCGCCCGTGCAGGTCACCGGAGAGACGCGAGAACTGTTCGGCGATGGTGATATCGCCCTTGGACAGCACCATTGCGATGTCGTCCAGGAAGGTGCGGAAGAACGGCCAGTCGCGCGCCATGTCGCGCAGGACAGGTTCATGGCCGGCATCCACCGCCGCCTGCAGGCCGCTGCCCACGCCATACCAGCCGGGAATCACCGCGCGGGCCTGGCTCCAGGCGAATACCCACGGGATCGCACGCAGGTTGCCCAGTGCCGCATCCTGGCCGAGACGACGCGACGGCCGTGAACCCAGCGTCATCCGCTCGATCACATCGATCGGCGTCGCCGTACGGAAGTAATCCATGAAACCGGCCTGGCCGACGAAGGCGCGATAGACTTCGCTGCTGGCGGCGGCGACCACGTCCATCACCGGTCGCCAGCCCTCCTCGCGAGGTTCCGCGGCACGCGGACGCAGACTGGCCCGCAGCACCGCACCGGTGGCCTGCTCCAGCGATCGCAGCGCCAGCGCGCGGATGCCGTACTTGCGGTGGATCACCTCGCCCTGCTCGGTCACGCGCAGGCGACCATCGATGCTGCCACGTGGCGACGCGTCCACCGCGTGCGTGGTCTTGCCACCGCCCCGGCTGATCGAACCACCACGGCCGTGGAAGAAGGTCAGGCGGATGCCGGCCTCGGCCGCCACGTCCAGCAGTTCCACCTGCGCACGCTGCAGGCCCCAGCGCGAGGCGGCGATGCCGCCGTCCTTGCTGCTGTCGGAGTAACCCAGCATCACCATCTGCACATCACCGCGTGCCCGCAGATGAGCGCGATAGACCGGATCGGCCAGCAGGTCACGCAGCGTCGCAGTACCGCGCTTGAGATCGTCCACCGTCTCGAACAGCGGTGCGATGTCCAACGGCACCGCGCCGTCCTCGTCAGCCAATCCGCCACGGCGCGCCAGCGCAAGCACGGCCAGCACATCGCTGCGATCATGTGCCATCGAGATGATGTAGCTGCCCAGCGCCTCGCTGCCATGCCGCGCGCGCGCGTCGGCCAGCGCCGCGAACACCGCATCCAGTCGCTGGTTGCCCTCGTCATCGCCCACCGGCAGCGGCTGCTCGCCGCTGGCGTGTGGCCCCAACAGGCCGGCGCGGGCCAATGGATCCAATCCGTCCCACGCCGCTTCGCCGCCCAGCACCGCCGCCAGCGCGCGCGCATGCACGCTCGATTCCTGCCGCACGTCCAGCCGCGCCAGATGGAAGCCGAACGTCTTCACCCGCCACAACAGTCGCTGCACGGCGAATCCGCCGGCATGCTCGCCACGGTTGGCACGCAGGCTGTCGAGGATCAGCTGCAGATCGTCGATCAGCTCGTCCGGACCTGCATAGGCCCCCTCTGCATCGTCCAGGGTGGCCTGCAGGCGCGCACGCATGCGGTCGTTGAGCAGCCGGTACGGCATGTCGGCGTGCCGCGGGCGCGACTGCACCTTCGGCAACAGCTGCTGGTAGTGCGACATGCGCGCCTGCAGCGCATCGCTCACGCCCACCCGCTCGGTGGACTGGCTGAGCAGGCTGGCCAGCTGCAGCAGTTCCTTCTGGTAGCGCCCCAGCACGGCCTGTCGCTGGGCATCGAGCGTGCTGCGGATGGTGCGGGCGTCCACGTTCGGGTTGCCGTCCATGTCGCCGCCCACCCATGTGCCGAAACGCAGCAGGCGCGGCAGCGCCAGTTCTTCGCCATAGGTATCACGCAGCGCCTGCTGCAGGGATTCGTACAGCACGGGTATCACCCGGTACAGCACCTGCACCAGATAGAAGCCGACATGCTCGCGCTCGTCATCGACCGTCGGCCGCACCGGCGAGGAGTCGGTGGTCTGCCAGGAAGCGGTCAGCGCCATGCGGAAGCGTGCAGCATCCGCTGCCGCCTCGCCCGGCGTGCGCTGGCCGTCGAGGTTGTCGACCAGGCTGGCCACCATCAGCTGCTCTTTCTCCAGCAGTGCGCGGCGCACGGCTTCGGTCGGATGCGCAGTGAACACCGGTTCGATATCGATGCGCGGCAGCCACTGCGCCAACTCATCCAGCGTCACGCCCTGCGCCTTCAGGTGCTGCAGCGCATCCTGCAGGCCATCCGGCTGCGGCGCGGCAGTACCGGCACGCTGGTAGTCGCGGCGGCGGCGGATGCGGTGCACGCGCTCGGCGATGTTGACCACCTGGAAGTAGGTGCTGAACGCCCGCACCATCGTCTCGGCCTGCTGCGGCGTGCGACCGGCCAGACCATCGGCCAGCTCCGACAGCGGCGCCTGGTTTTCGCGGCGGGCGATGGCCCGCGTGCGCACATCCTCGACATCGTCGAGGAAGGTTGCCGAAACCTGCTCGACCAGCAGGTCGCCGACCAGCGCGCCGAGCCGGCGCACGTCATCGCGGAGCGGAAGATCGGGAGAAGCAAACTCGATGCTGCTGCGGTACTCGTTCATCGGCGACGCACGGGCCTCGGTCAACGGATCCTGGATCCAAGCCTATCCCAGATCGGGGGCTGTGCTGCGATGCAGAAATGGTTTCATCTGCATGCAACGCCAGCGCTGCCGATGTGGGAGGCAACCGGGCCGGGGCGGCCCCGTCGCAGGGGCCGCCGGCATGCACGTGTCAGCGCTTCTTCTTCGTCTTGCCCGAGGCTGCCGGGCCGATGGTCTGCTCCAGCCAGCGCTCGCTCTCGGCCAGCATGGTCATGATCGATTCGCGTGCACGATAGGCGTGCGATTCGTTCGGCAGCATCACCAGGCGCGCCGTCCCTCCGAGTCCCTTCACCGCAGCGAACATGCGCTCGCTCTGCATCGGGAAGGTGCCGGAATTGTTGTCATCCACGCCGTGAATGAACAGGATCGGATCCTTGATCCGGTCCGCATAGTTGAACGGCGCCATCTTCTGATACACGTCCTGCGCCTGCCAGTAGTTGCGCTCTTCGGCCTGGAAGCCGAACGGCGTCAGCGTACGGTTGTAGGCGCCACTGCGGGCGATGCCGGCCTTGAACAGGCGCGTATGCGCAAGCAGGTTCGCGGTCATGAACGCACCGTAGGAATGGCCGCCGATGGCGATATGGTCGCGGTCGGTCACGCCACGGCGCACCACTTCGTCCACCGCAGCCTGGGCATTGGCCACCAGCTGTTCGATATAGGTGTCGTTGGGTTCCTTGTCGCCCTCGCCGATGATCGGCATCGAAGGACTTGCCAGCACCACATAGCCCTTGGCCAGGAAGGCCTGCGGCCCCCAGTAGCTGATCGCGTTGAAACGGTACGGCGAATCGGTGACCTGGCTGGCGGCCGCGGCGCTCTTGAACTCGCCCGGGTAGGCCCACATCAGCAGCGGGCGCGGGCCGTCGCGGGTGGGATCGTAGCCCGGCGGCAGCAGCAGCGTGGCCGTGAGGTCCACGCCGTCGGCACGCTTGTAGCGGATCTGCTCCTTCTGCACGCCCTTGAGCTGCGGCAGCGGATGCGGGAAGTGGGTCAGCGCGCGCGGTGCCGCGCCGGCATCGGTGAGCGACTGCACATGGAAGTTGGTCGGCTCGTCCGGGCTTTCACGGCTCAGCAGCAGCGAGCTGCCCTGGTTGTCCAGCAATGCCACCGGCACCGAATAGTTCGGCGCCTGCGAGTGGAACAGGCGGGTGGCCTTTCCGCTGGCGATGTCGAAGCGGTCCACGAACGGACGGTCACCTTCCGGCGAAGCACCGGCACCAACCAGATACAGGCTGCCACCATCGGGGCTGGTCTGCAGCAGCGAGCGGCCGCGATCGTCGCTGGACAGCTGGGGCCGGCCCGGATCGGAATAGCGGTCCTGCGCATCACGATCCCACAGCAGGCGCGGCTCGGTACCGGCGTTGTCCGGGGCAATCAACCAGGTCTTGGTCCTGCGGGTCTTCCACCACGACTCGGTGAGCAGGGCCAGGTCGCCACGGCCCCAGCTGATGCCGGCCAGACGGCTGCCGAGCTGGGCCAGCGTCACCGGCGGCCTGTCGAACGGGGCGGCCTGCATCAGCACGGCGTCGCGCACCTTGGCGTCGCGGTTCGGATCACCACCGTCCTGGGCCTCGGCCCAGACCAGCGTGGCATCGGCATCGCCGCGCCAGATGATGTCGCGTACGCCGGTCACTTCGGCGTCGTTGCCGGTCGGCAGGCCTTCCACCAGCGGGCGCACGGCCACGGTGTGCACCAGTTGGCCGCTGGCACGGTCGATCACTTCAATGCGGCGCGGGAAGCTGCTGACCGGCACCACATAGGAGTAAGGCCGCTGCACCGGCTGGCGCAGCACGAAGCGGCCATCCGGCGATACCGAGAAGCCCATGAAGATGCCCGCCGCGCCGATCGCGCGGGTGCGGCCATCCAGGCTGACTTCCATCGGCTGGGTGGTGGCGTAGTAGTCGAACTGGCGCGCGTCGGCCTCGTTCTTCAGCAGGTCCTGATAGGTACGGATCGACACCACGCCGCCGCCCTGGCTGGTCTGCTGCACGGCGGGGCCGGTGGGAATGCCGTCGGCGGCCGGGGCGGCGCCGAGGTTGGCCGGGCGGGTGAACACCACCAGACCACGGCTGTCCGGCAGCCACTGGTAGCCGCTGCCGATCACCGTGTTCAGGCCGGCGACCAGGCGACGGGCGCTGCCGGCGGCCACATCCACCAGCCACAGTTCATTGGCGCCACTGGCGGCGTCGACCTGATTGAAGGCCAGCCACTTCTGGTCCGGCGACCATGCCAGGCTGGCAATCGACAGCGTGCCCGGCAGGCCGCTGATCTGCCGCTCCCTGCCGTCGGCCACGCTCATCAGCCACAGCTTCTCGCCGAAGCTGAAACGGCTGTCGGAGAACGTGCGCGGGTTGATGCGCAGGCCTGCCAGCTTCAGTTCCGGCTGGGCCACCACCTGGATCGACGGCAGCGACGGCATCTGCATCAGCGCGGCCACATCGCGGCGCGGCGACAGGTACAGCGAGGGCGCACGCGGGGCGTCGACCACCGCCTGCAGCTCGGCCGAGGGCAGCTCGTAGCCGTTTGCCCCCTGGGCCTGGGCCGCCGCAGGCTGCGGCGCTGCCGCCCAGGCCAGCGGGGCCACCGCCAACAGGGCCATGGACAGGACCAGGCCGGTCAAGCGCCGGTTGCGGCGTACATGCATGCTCATCGTTCCACCTGAGGGTGCGTTAAAACCCGACCTTAACAGTCCGTGCACAGGCGCCCATCTGCCGATGGTTGGGTCACGCCGATGAAACACCGGGCGCGCGATATAATGGCCGTTCTCCCCTCCCGAGGGGCGCTGCGACCGGACCCCCATGAGGCCGGCCAGGCTCGGTGAGGTGGCTCTGTAACAACGGCGCCCGGCTAGATGCGAGCACCCGCTCGCCCACAACCGGAGCTACTGCATGAACGCTGTTGCCAAGACCTTCTCCACCGAAGGCGATTACAAGATCCGCGACATCACCCTGGCCGACTGGGGCCGCAAGGAACTGGACATCGCCGAGCATGAAATGCCGGGCCTGATGTCGATCCGCCGCAAGTACCAGGCCGAGCTGCCGCTGAAGGGCGTGCGTGTGACCGGCTCGCTGCACATGACCATCCAGACCGCGGTGCTGATCGAAACGCTGAAGGACATCGGCGCCGACGTGCGCTGGGCCTCGTGCAACATCTTCTCGACCCAGGACCATGCGGCTGCGGCCATCGCCGCCACCGGCACCCCGGTGTTCGCCTGGAAGGGCGAGACCCTGGAAGAGTACTGGGACTGCACCCTGGACGCGCTGACCTTCACTCTGGCCGACGGCACCCTGACCGGTCCGGAGCTGGTGGTCGATGACGGTGGCGACGTCACCCTGCTGATCCACAAGGGCTACGAGCTGGAAAACGGCAGTGACTGGGTCAACACCGCCTCCTCCTCGCACGAGGAACAGGTCATCAAGAACCTGCTCAAGCGCGTGGCCAAGGAGCGCCCGGGTTACTGGGGCCGCGTGGTCAAGGACTGGAAGGGCGTCTCCGAAGAGACCACCACCGGCGTGCACCGCCTGTACCAGCTGGCCCAGGCCGGCACCCTGCTGATTCCGGCGATCAACGTCAACGATTCGGTCACCAAGAGCAAGTTCGACAACCTGTACGGCTGCCGCGAGTCGCTGGCCGATGGCCTGAAGCGTGCCATGGACGTGATGCTGGCCGGCAAGCTGGCCGTGGTCTGCGGTTACGGTGACGTCGGCAAGGGCTGCGCCGCCTCGCTGCGTGCCTACGGCGCACGCGTGGTCGTGACCGAAATCGATCCGATCTGCGCCCTGCAGGCAGCGATGGAAGGCTATGAAGTCAACACCATCGAATCGACCCTGGGCCGCGCCGACCTGTACGTCACCACCACCGGCAACAAGGACATCATCCGCATCGAGCACCTGAGCGCGATGAAGGACCAGGCCATCGTCTGCAACATCGGCCACTTCGACAACGAGATCCAGGTCGATGCGCTGGTGTCCTACCCGGGCATCAAGCACGTCAACATCAAGCCGCAGGTCGACAAGTACGTCTTCCCGAACGGCAATGCGATCTTCCTGCTGGCCGAGGGCCGCCTGGTGAACCTGGGCTGTGCCACCGGCCACCCGAGCTTCGTGATGTCCAACAGCTTCGCCAACCAGACCCTGGCACAGATCGACCTGTGGGCGAACAAGGACAGCTACGAGAAGAAAGTCTACCTGCTGCCGAAGAAGCTGGACGAGGAAGTGGCACGCCTGCACCTGGAGAAGATCGGCGTGAAGCTGACCACCCTGACCCAGGAACAGGCCGACTACATCGGCGTGCCGGTGGAAGGCCCGTTCAAGCCGGACCACTACCGCTACTGATGCCGCGCCCGGGGTAACGGAAGCAGAAAGAACGGGCGCCTTCGGGCGCCCGTTCTGCATTCGGCACGCCGGTAGCGCCGGGCCATGCCCGGCGGGTACAGGGCGCCTGCTCATCGACACGCAGGCAATACGATCTCCACGCCACCGGGCATGGTCCGGCGCTACCAGATCATGGCAACAGCCTCGGTCAAGGCAGCCGCGTCGCCCCACGCTACGATGCGCCCATGACTCCGGCCATCACCCTGCTCAAGCGCGAGAAGATCGCCCACACCGTACGCAGCTACGTGCACGATGCCCACGCCGAATCGTATGGTGGCGAGGCCGTCGACAAGCTGGGCCTCAACCCGGCACAGGTATTCAAGACCCTGCTGGCCAGCACCGAAACCCACGAGCTGCTGGTGGCGATCGTGCCGGTGGCCGGCCAGTTGGACCTGAAGGCGTTGGCGGAAGCAGCCGGCTGCCGGAAGTGTGAGATGGCCGCTGCCGACGCCGCCCAGCGCGCCACCGGCTACGTGGTCGGTGGCATCAGCCCGCTCGGGCAGAAGAAGCGCCTGCGCACGTTCCTGGATGCCAGTGCGCAGGTGTTGCCCAGCCTGCATGTCAGCGCCGGGCGTCGTGGACTGGAAGTGGAACTGGCGCCGGCCGACCTGCTGCGCCTTACGGCCGGCCATTACGCCGCCATCGGCAAGGCCCGCTGATGCGCTGGCCGTGGTCCGCAGCGCCGATACCCCGGCTCGACGATGCACAGGCCGACGTGCTGCTGCAGGATCTGCTGTCGCGCGACGCCAGCCGCATCACCGACGCCGCGCGTACGGTTGCACGGTTGTTCACCCCCTCCTCGCTGGAAGCTCTGGCATCGCACGCCGACCTGATCGAGCGACACTGCCAGCCCATCGAACTCGGCGGCATGCTGGTCAGCAACCAGGCGCACCTGAAGGCGGCGCTGCGACGATTGCGCCACTGGCAGGCGCGCGAGGGTTGCCTGTGCGCGCTCAACCCCACCTACCCGTTCTTCGATCCCCGGCGCCTGCTCGAACAGGGCCACATGCAGCTGCTCTCGTTGCAGGAGGCCGAAGATGGTTGGGGCGATTGCCACACGGTCGCCTGTGCACACTGCGGCCAGCACTGGCAGGCAATCGACCGCGAATACCATTACCCGTGGTGGGAATGGCTTTCCGGCTGAGCGCGGCCGGACGCACGTGACCGGGCTTACGGCCGCCAGTTGGCGTTGTTCTCCCAGAACGCCACCGAACGCTGGTAGGCCTCACGGTCCAGCGGCACGCCGGAACCCCCCTCCTCCACACCGAGCGCATTGCGCATCATCGTGATCGGCGCCATCGGCACCTCCTCTGGTTCGGCAGTGTAGATGCAGCCGACGATGCCCCAGTCCGCATCGATCGGTGAGCCCTCTTTGGCCAGCTGCTCGGCGCTGTACAGGATCACCACCAGGTAGTTCGCACGCGGCGATTCGACGCCTTCGAACCAACGCACCAGCACCGGCAGCTCATCGCGGTTGCGCGCTTCGTAGCCGCTGCGCAGCAGGTGGCGGTTGGCATCGGTGACCGGCACGGTCAGGCAGCGCGTGCTGGTCCAGTTCTCGTAGACGAACAGCTTGCAGAACGGCGCGTAGCCGTCGAGCACCTTCAGCGGTGCGTGTGCGTTGAGATACGCCTCGAACTGCTCGGCAGTGCAGTCCTGGATGGTGTTGCCGCGCGGCACGCGCGGGAACAGGCGGGGACGGGCGAAATCGGTAAGGACGATGGACATGGTGTGCGGCGTGATCAGGAATTCAGTGGCACAGGGTACCCGCCCTTCCCCCTTCGCGGCAGGCGCTTCACACATTCATTGCACATCCATCTTGATGAAGCGATATACTGGTTCGCACCCGCCGCCATCGCCCGTGCCATGACCGCCATCAGCTTCGAGTTCTATCCGCCCAAGACCGACGAACAGCGCAGCCAGCTCGACCGTGCCGCGGCGAAGCTGAAGGACTACGCGCCCGAGTACGTGTCCTGTACGTTCGGCGCCGGTGGCTCGACCCTGAGCTACACCTCCGAGACCGTGCGCCATCTCAACCAGCACCACGGCTTCGAGGCGGCGCCTCATCTCTCCTGTGTCGGCGGCACCCGCCAGGAAATCCGCGAGCTGCTCAAGCTGTACCGCGCGATCGGCTGCCGTCGGCTGGTCGCACTGCGCGGTGACCTGCCCTCGGGCATGGGCTTTCCTGGCGACCTGCGCTACGCCGCCGAACTGATCGCCTTCATCCGTGCCGAACATGGCAATGCCTTCCGCATCGAGGTCGGTGCCTACCCCGAAACACATCCGCAGGCCTCCGATGCCCTGGCCGACCTGAAGCACTTCAAGGCCAAGATCGATGCCGGCGCCGACGCGGCGATCACCCAGTACTTCTTCAACCCCGACGCCTACTTCCACTTCGTGGATGAAGTGCGCCGGCTTGGCGTGGACGTGCCGATCACGCCCGGCATCATGCCGATCGCCAACTTCAGCCAGCTGCGCCGCTTCTCCGAGCAATGCGGTGCCGAGATCCCGCGCTGGATCGGCCGCAAGATGCAGGCCTACGGCGATGACGCGGCATCGGTGCGTGCATTCGGCGCCGAAGTGGTGGCCAAGCTGTGTCAGCGCCTGATCGAAGGCGGCGCGCCGGGCCTGCACTTCTACACACTGAACCTGGCCAAGCCGACAACGGCCGTGTTGAAACTGCTGCAGGGCTGAAAGCACGCTGCACGCGTGCATTCGGCGCTACCCTGCGTCGATGAGATCCATTTCACTCCTGCTGCTGCCGCTGCTGCTGTCCGCTGCGCCCGGCGTTGCCCACGGCCAGGCCTCGCGCCTGAACCGCTGCACCGATGCACAAGGCCAGAGCGTCTACACCGACCGGCCCTGCGACAGCATCGGCGCGCGATCACGGCTGCCACCTCCCGCTCCTGCCGGCAACCACCTGCCGCAGGACTCGCTGGGGGCGCGCTGCCCGCGCCGCCTGAGCGAGCTGGTACAGGCCCTGCGCACCGGCATCACCGGCAACGACGTGAACCGCTTGTCCTCACTCTATCTCTGGGGGGCGGTGTCCGACGCGGGCGCGCAGCGCATCCTCGGCCAGCTCGAGTCGCTGGCGCGGCGGCCACTGGTGGACGTCGTGCCGGTCTATCCGCAGCAGGCACAGGCCGTTCTCCAGGACGAGGATGCTGCATTGGCCGGATCCGCGACCGAGCCCTCCACATCGCGCCATCCCGTAGGCCTGCGGCTTGAGCAGACGCTGCCTGGCAGCGCCACCCGCGCCGCGACCGTGCTGGGACTGCGGCGTCAGTACGGTTGTTTCTGGATCACCTTGTGACCGCGAGGGGGCAGAGCCCGGCCGCGCGGGGATCTGACCCCGCGAGCGTGCTCTACTCCGGCCACAGGCTGCGGATGGCGGCGATGCCCTGCCCGCCATGGCGGCGCGCCTCAGCGACCTGGCCGCGTGCCATCCCACCCAGCGCGTAGATGGGCAGCGATACCTGTGCACGCAGGGCGGCAAACGCATCCCAGCCCAGCGGCGTTGCCTCGGGATGGCTGGCGGTCGCCTGCACCGGCCCAAGCACGGCGAAGTCGCATCCCAGCCGTTGTGCGGCCTGCAGCTGCTCAAGATCGTGGCAGGAGGCTCCCACCAGCTGCCCATCCGGCAACGGTCGCGCCTGCAGGGACAACAGCTGTTCGCTGCCCAGATGCACGCCGACACCCAGCGAGCGCGCCAGTTCGATATCGCGGTTCAGCAGCCACTGCACCCCGCGCCGGTGCGCACGCAGCGCCTGCTCGATCAGGGCCTGACGGCGAGGATGCTGCAGCGGCAGGCGCAGCTGGATGCGCTGCTGGCCGCCACTGACCGCGCGCTGCAGCCGTTCCTGCCACTGCCGTTGACCGGCCTCGTCCTCACCCGGTGCAGGGGTGACCAGATAGCAGTCGGGCTCGCGCAGTGCCGCCACCACCGGCAGGTCGGCCGGCGGCATCGAGTAGCGTCCGAGCTTGTTCTGCGCGACCCAGGTGATGGCTTGGCCTTCGCGACCGCGCGGCGTGCCCTTCCAACTGCGGACGTGCCGCACTTCCAGCGTCAGGTGCTTGTCCGGGTACCGCTGCGGCACGTCCATGATCCAGTCGCCGACCTCGGCTTCGATGCCCAGTTCCTCGCGCAGTTCACGCACCAGGGCCTGCGCGGAGGTTTCGCCCGCTTCGCGCTTGCCGCCGGGGAACTCCCACAGGCCGGCCATGTCACGGTTCTCGGTACGACGGTTGAGCAGCACGCGGCCACGGGCGTCGGTGATGACGGCCGCCACGACATGGATCGATCGGGTGGGGGAAGGCATGCAGGGAGCATGCCTACAACAGGGGGACCGGCGCAATCGCGGATCGCGTACTTTCCTGCCCCAGAACGGGAGAGCCCCGCTTTCGCGGGGCTCTCTGGCCGGTCAGCTCAGCTGGCCGTGGCAGTGCTTGTACTTCTTGCCACTGCCGCACGGGCACGGATCGTTGCGGCCGATCTTGGCTTCTTCGCGCTGCACCTGGGCCACGCCCTGCTGCGCGGCCTGCACCTGCGCCGCTTCCTCGTCGGCGCTGTAGCCGCCGGCGTCCTGGTGCTGGAACTGCGACTGGCGCAGGCGTGCCTCGACCTGCTGGCGCTCGGCCGCTTCCAGTGCCTGCACTTCCTCGTCGCTGCGGATGCGCACGCGGGCGAGCAGGGTCACCACTTCGCGCTTGACGTTCTCCAGCATGTCCGAGAACAGCTCGAAGGCTTCCTTCTTGTACTCCTGCTTCGGCTGCTTCTGCGCGTAACCCCGCAGGTAGATGCCCTGGCGCAGGTAGTCCATGCGTGCCAGGTGCTCCTTCCAGCTCTGGTCCAGCACGGTCAGCATCACATGCTTTTCCAGCGCGCGCATGGTCTCGTCGCCGACGCTGGCTTCCTTCTCGGCGAAGTGCTGGTTGACGCGCTCCTGCACCTTGGCGGCGATGGTTTCGGCGTCCAGTTCCTCGTGCGACTTGACCAGGTCGGTCAGCGACATCTGCAGGCCGAACTCCGACTCCAGGGTCGCTTCCAGGCCACGCAGGTCCCACTGCTCGTCTACCGAGTTCGGCGGCACGAAGCGCGCAACGATGTCGAAGACGACGTCGTCGCGGATGCCATCGACGTTCTCCTTCACCGATTCGGCGTCCAGCAGTTCATCGCGCTGGGCGTAGATGACCTTGCGCTGGTCGTTGTTGACGTCGTCGAAGTCCAGCAGGTTCTTGCGGATGTCGAAGTTGTGGGCCTCGACCTTGCGCTGCGCCTTCTCGATCTGGCGGCTGACCAGGCGGTCTTCGATGACGTCGTCTTCCTTCATGCCCATCATGCGCATGGCCTTCTGCACCCAGTCGGAGGCGAAGATGCGCATCAGGTTGTCTTCCAGCGACAGGTAGAAGCGGGACGAACCCGGGTCGCCCTGGCGGCCCGAACGGCCACGCAGCTGGTTGTCGATACGACGCGATTCATGGCGCTCGGTGCCGACGATGTGCAGGCCGCCTGCCGCCTTCACTGCTTCGTGGCGCTGCTGCCAGTCGGCCTTGATCGCCGCCTTCTGTTCATCGGTGGCATCTTCGCCCAGCGCATGCAGCTCTGCTTCCAGCGAACCACCGAGCACGATGTCGGTACCACGGCCGGCCATGTTGGTGGCGATGGTCACCGCGCCGGGACGACCGGCATTGGCGACGATGGTCGCTTCGCGGTCATGCTGCTTGGCGTTGAGCACTTCGTGCTTCACGCCCGCCTTGCGCAGGTGCTCGGACAGCATTTCCGAGGTTTCGATCGAGGTGGTACCGACCAGCACCGGCTGGCCGCGCTTGGCGCATTCCTCGATGTCGGCCAGCACCGCGTTGAACTTGCCCTTGCGGTTGAGGAACACCTGGTCCGGGCTGTCCTTGCGGATGGTCGGGCGGTTGGTCGGGATCACCACCACTTCCAGGCCGTAGATGCTCTGGAACTCGAATGCTTCGGTATCGGCCGTACCGGTCATGCCGGACAGCTTCTTGTACATGCGGAACAGGTTCTGGAAGGTAATGCTGGCCAGCGTCTGGTTCTCACGCTGCACCGGCACGCCTTCCTTCGCCTCCACCGCCTGGTGCAGGCCGTCGGACCAGCGGCGACCGGCCAGGGTACGGCCGGTGAACTCGTCCACGATCACCACTTCACCATCGCGCACGATGTAGTCCACGTCACGCTGGTAGATGGCGTGCGCGCGCAGGGCGGCGTTGAGGTGGTGGACCACGGTCAGGTTCTGCGCCGCGTAAAGGCCTTCGGTGTCGCCGTTGAGGATGCCGGCCTCGACCAGCAGCTGTTCGGCGTGCTCCATGCCCGCTTCGGACAGGTGCACCTGCTTGCCCTTCTCGTCGACCCAGAAGTCGCCCTCGCCGTCTTCCACTTCCTGCTTGACCAGGTTCGGCACGATGCGGTTGACGCGGATGTACAGCTCCGGGGAATCGTCGGCCGGGCCGGAGATGATCAGCGGGGTGCGTGCTTCGTCGATCAGGATGGAGTCGACTTCGTCGACGATGGCGTAGTGCAGGCCGCGCTGATAGCGATCGGCCTTGGACAGCGCCATGTTGTCGCGCAGGTAGTCGAAACCGAATTCGTTGTTGGTGCCGTAGGTGATGTCGGCGGAATAGGCTTCGCGCTTGTCGCTGTGCGGCATGCCCGGATACACCACGCCCACGCTCAGGCCCAGCCAGTTGTACAGCTTGCCCATCTGCGCGGCATCGCGGCGGGCCAGGTAGTCGTTCACGGTGACCACGTGCACGCCCTTGCCTTCCAGCGCGTTGAGGTACACCGGCAGCGTGGCCACCAGGGTCTTGCCTTCACCGGTACGCATTTCGGCGATCTTGCCCAGGTGCAGGACCATGCCGCCGATCAGCTGCACGTCGTAGTGGCGCATGCCGAGCACGCGGCGACCGGCTTCGCGGCAGACCGCGAATGCTTCCGGCAGGACCTTGTCCAGGGCCTCACCGCCGGCGATGCGCTGCTTGAACTCCGGCGTCTTGGCCTGCAGCTGCTCGTCGGAAAGCTTCTCGATCTCCGGCTCCAGCGCATTGATCTTGGCGACGATGCGGTTGAGCTGGCGCAGCTGTCGTTCGTTACGACTGCCAAATACGCGGGTAAGCAGGCTGTTGATCATTGAAGGAACCGGGTTGGATGGACACGACGCCCGGCCTTCCCTGGGGAATCCGTCCGCCGCAAACGAAACAGGGCGCTTGGCGCCCTGTCGATGGCAACACCCATTGTAGCTTGGGACGGCCGGGAGGGGTTTCAAGCGTCCCGTGCGGCGTGATCGGCCCGGATCCGGCAAACCGGGGTTGAGCAAAGGGGTCGGATCCCTTTCGCCGTGGCGAAAGGATCTGACCCCAAGGAGGGTGGCGCCGGGCCATGCCCGGCGCTGGAATCAGCCGCGGCTGATACGGCCGACCGGCGTGTTGCCGCCGTCGCCGAGGAACTTGCGCGGGTTGACCACGTTGCCGTTTTCCCACACCTCGAAGTGCACGTGGGCGCCGGTGGAGCGACCGGTGGAACCGGCCTTGGCCACTTCCTGGCCGGCACGGACCAGATCGCCGACCTTCACGACCAGGCGCGAATTGTGCGCGTAGCGGGTGACGTAGCCGTTGCCATGGTCGACATCGACGACGTTGCCGTAGCCGCCCTTGACGCCGGAGAAGCTGACCACGCCATCGGCCACGGCCATGACCGGATCGCCGACCCGGGCGTGGAAGTCCATGCCCTTGTGGGTGGCGGCACCGCGGCCGAAGGGGTCGGCACGGGTGCCGAAGCCGGACGTGACATAGCTGTTGCGGATCGGCATGCGCGAAGGCACGGCGTTCTGCTGCAGCTGGTGATCGAACATCAGCGATTCCATCACCGACAGCTGGCGGCCTGAAGCAGCGAAACGCTGCTCCAGCACCTGTAAGTCGGCGTTGACATCCTTGACCGGGATGTCCGAGGTCGGGCCGCCGGCATCGCCGTCACCCAGGCCGGGAGTTTCGTTGAAGTCGAACTCGCCATCTTCCAGCTTGCCCATCTGGGTCAGCCGTTCGCCCAGGGCGTTGAGGCGGGTGGCCTGCGCCTGCAGCTCGCCGAGGCGGGCCGCCAGCGCGTTGACCTGGGTCTGCGCATCGCGCTGGACCTTGGCCAGTTCAGCCTCCTGGCGGTCGACCTTGGCCTGCAGCCGCGAATCGTTGAACGCGTTGGCGCCGATTCCGCCTGCAAAGCCGATAATGCAGCCTACCCCGAGCACGCTGCCCAGCAGGGCACGGGGGCGGTCCTCGAAATAGAACCGCAAACGCGTGAGCGCCGATTTGGCCTGACCTTCACGCGTTTTGATTACGATCTTTTTGAATGCCATCAGTGAGTTTTCATGTCTGAGCCGAAATCCAGCGTTCGCCCCGCTTCCGTGCCGAAACCGGCACTGGATGCGGTAATGGCGGACAAAAGCGGGAACCCGCTGCGGCGTGCCTTGTGGCTCGACGCGCTGGACCGTCAGTTGCGCCCCCAGTTGCCGCCACCTCTGCGCAGCCGTTGCCGGCTGGCCAATGTGGACGGGGAACACCTCGTTTTTCTCGTCGAGTCCCCGGTCTGGCATGCCAAGTTCCGGCTTGCCGAGGCCCAGCTTCTCGACGCGGCCCGGTCCATCGGGCTGAAGGCCACCAGGGTGACCATCAAGACTGCGTCCACCACTCCCTCACGCTCCCCAGCGATCGACAACCGGAATGGCCCCCACGCAGTTTCAGCCGCCACGCACAAAGGGCTACGCGACGCCTTGGCAGCCCTGCAGGATGTTCCTTCGAAGCCGAAGAAGCGGTCCTGAGGACAACGGAGCCTCCTGCTCCGCTCCCCGTCGCGCGTGTCACCGCAGCGTGAAACATTTCGGGGGCCGGGTCGCATCCTAGCGGTCCCCGGTGGACCTGTCGTTAGATTGTTGTTAAAACAACGTTAAATTCAGGCTTCCGATCCAACAGGTTCACGAAACCGTGACGACAGACCGACAGTCGCGTCACCTGCTGCGTCGTATCCATCGCAGCCTCCAGAAATGCGGACGCCGCCCTGAGAGGCGGCGTTTTTTCCTTTCAATTCAAAACGTTATGTGGATCAGGCGTAGGCCGGGGTGGCGTACTCGACCGGATCCGGTACCGCCGGCGAGTCATAGCTGACCCACTCCCACGCGCTGGCATCGGCCATCAGCGCGCGCACCAGCTTGTTGTTGAGCGCGTGACCGGACTTGAAGCCCTCGTAGGCGCCCAGCACCTGGCCACCGGCGAGGTAGAGGTCGCCGATCGCATCAAGAATCTTGTGGCGCACGAATTCGTCGGCGTAGCGCAGCCCGTCTTCGTTGAGCACGCGGAACTCGTCAAGCACGATGGCGTTGTCCATCGACCCGCCCAGGCCCAGATTGCGTTCACGCATGTACTCCAGGTCGCGCATGAAGCCGAAGGTGCGCGCGCGGGAGATTTCCTTGGTGTACGCCAGCGTGGAGAATTCGATTTCCTGGCGTGACTGCTTGGCCGGGATCATCGGGTGGTCGAACTGGATGGTGAAGCCCAGCTTGTACCCCTCGTAGGGCGTGAAGCGGGCCACCTTGTCACCCTCGGTCACTTCCACGGTCTTGAGCACGCGGATGAAGCGCTTGGGCGCATCCTGTTCCACGATGCCTGCCGACTGCAGCAGGAACACGAACGGGCCGGCCGAACCGTCCATGATCGGCAGCTCGGCCGAGGACAGCTCGACGATGATGTTGTCCACACCCAGGCCGGCCAGAGCCGACATCAGGTGTTCAACGGTCTGGACCTTGGCGTCGTTGCAGGTCAGGCCGGTGCACAGGGTCACTTCGGTGACCAGCTCCGCCTTGGCCGGCACTTCCACCACCGGATCCAGATCCACGCGGCGGAACACGATGCCGTGGTTGACCGGTGCCGGGCGCAGGGTCATGTAGACCTTGTCACCGCTGTGCAGGCCAACGCCGGTGGCGCGGATCGTGTTCTTGAGGGTGCGTTGCTGGATCATGGGGGCAGACCGGAAGTGACACCTTAGATTAACACGCGCACTCCCCTACCCCGGCTGAAACGGCGGCAGGACACACCGGCGCGCGGGTGGGACACGCGTGAAGGGCCGCCGGGCCTATCCTGGCCCGGCGCCCGCACTTCAGGACATGGTGGCGCGACCCGGGGAGGACAAGCCCCGGGCAGCTCCGCTCAGTCCGCCTGGCGGCGCAGGAACGCCGGGATGTCCAGGTAATCGTTCGGCAGTTCCGCCGCCGCCGGGGCCGAAGAGGCCGGGGCCGACGCGGTGGAGGCTGCCGCGGTATCGCTGCTGGCACGACGCAGGCCCAGGCCCATGCCGCCCACGGCCTTGGAGACCGCATCGCCACCCGTGTCGAACTCGCCGAACTCCGGCTGGCCGGTGGTGGCATTGCGCACCAGCTTGATCGGCGCACGCTCGCCCGGACGCTGGCTCTTGCTGGCCGACACGCGGTTCAGGCCGGTAGCGACCACCGTCACGCGCACTTCGTCCTGCATGTCCGGATCCAGCACGGTACCGACCACCACGGTGGCATCTTCGGACGCGAAGCCATCGATGGTGCGGCCGATCTCGTCGAACTCGGCCATGGTGAAGTCGGCGCCGGCGGTGATGTTGACCAGGATGCCGTTGGCACCGGCCAGGTTCACATCGTCCAGCAGCGGGTTCTGGATCGCCGCTTCGGCGGCAGCCTGGGCACGGTCATCGCCACGGGCGGTGCCGGTACCCATCATCGCCAGGCCCATTTCGGACATGACGGTGCGCACGTCGGCGAAGTCGACGTTGATCAGGCCCGGACGCACGATCAGGTCAGCAATGCCCTGCACGGCGCCCTGCAGCACGTCATTGGCGGCACGGAACGCTTGGATCATGGTGGCGTTGCGGCCCAGCACGGTGATCAGCTTCTCGTTCGGAATCGTGATCAGCGAGTCGCAGTGCTGGCTCAGTTCCTCGATGCCCTTCAGCGCAACCTGCATGCGGCGACGGCCTTCGAACGGGAACGGCTTGGTGACCACGGCCACGGTCAGGATGCCCATTTCCTTGGCCAGCTGCGCCACCACCGGCGCCGCACCGGTGCCGGTGCCGCCGCCCATGCCGGCGGTGATGAACACCATGTCGGCGCCCTGCAGGGCGTCCATGATGCGCTCACGGTCTTCCAGGGCGGCCTGGCGGCCCACTTCCGGGTTCGCGCCTGCGCCCAGGCCCTTGGTCACGTTGGTGCCCAGCTGCAGCTGCAGCTTCGCACCGCAATTCTTGATGGCCTGCGAGTCGGTGTTGGCGGTGATGAACTCCACGCCGTCCACCGCCGAGTTGACCATGTGCGCCACGGCATTGCCGCCGCCGCCGCCCACGCCAACCACCTTGATCACCGCATTGGGTGCCATCTTTTCGATCAGTTCAAAATGCGCCATGTCCGTGTCCTCGTTGTATCCGCTTTCGATGGCATGGGCATTCGGGCGTCCTGCCGTCCTGCTGCATGCCGCCGTTGCGGCTGTGTGGGTTGTGTGTTGCCGGTGTTGCGTTGTGTTGCGGGTGCTGCATCCGGGCGATGCCCGGCGTTACGGGTTCCGCGTCAGAACTCGCCGCGGAACCAGGTCTTGAGTTTCTTGAACATGCTGCCGGCGCGCCCGGTCGGCAGCGATGGCCGGCGCGGATGCTCGATCTGGCTGCCCATCAGCAGCAGGCCCACGCCGGTGGCGTGCACCGGGTTGCCGACCACTTCGCCCAGGCCGGTGACGTGCTGCGGAATGCCCACGCGCACCGGCATCTGCAGCATCTCTTCAGCCAGCTCGACCACGCCTTCCATCTTCGATGCACCGCCGGTGAGCACCATGCCCGCGCGCACCAGCTCTTCGAAGCCGGAGCGACGCAGTTCGGCCTGCACCATCTCGAAGATTTCCTCGTAGCGGCCCTGCACTGCCTGCGCCAGCGAATGGCGCGGCATGCGCCGCGGCGGGCGATCACCCACCGACGGCACCTGGATGCTCTCCTCGGCAGTGGCCAGCTGGGCCAGGGCGCAGGCATAGCGCACCTTGATCTGCTCGGCTTCCGGGGTCGGCGTGCGCAGCATGTGCGCGATGTCGTTGGTGACATGGTCGCCGGCAATCGGCAGCGATGCGGTGTGGCAGATCGCGCCCTGCACGAACACCGCGATGTCGGTGGTGCCTGCGCCCATGTCGACCAGCACCACGCCCAGCTCGCGTTCGTCGGCGGTCAGCACCGCCACGCTGGAGGCCAGCGAGGACAGCACCAGATCATCCACCTGCAGGCCGCAGCGCTGCACGCACTTGCTGATGTTGGCGGCGGCGGACTGCGCGCACACCACCAGGTGTGCATGCACTTCCAGGCGCACACCGGTCATGCCCACCGGGTTGCGGATGCCTTCCTGCGAATCATCCAGCACGTACTCGCGCGGGATCGCATGCAGGATCTTCTGGTCGGCCGGAATCGCCACCGCCTTGGCAGCGTCGAGCACGCGGTCCAGGTCGCCCCAGGTCACCTCGCCATCGCGGATCGGCACGATTCCCGGCGAGTTCTTGCACTGCACGTGGTTGCCGGAGATCGAGGCGTAGACCGAACGGATCTCGCAGCCGGCCATCAGCTCGGCCTCTTCGACCGCACGCTGGATCGACTGCACGGTCGATTCGATGTCCACCACCACGCCGCGCTTGAGGCCGCGCGACTCGTGCGATCCGATGCCGATCACTTCGATCGGATTGCCCGGCGAATACTCGCCCACCAGCGCCACCACCTTGGAGGTGCCGATATCCAGGCCGACGATCAGCGATTTGTCACCCTTGCGATTCATGTCCTTTCCTGCGTCCTTCTTGCCGGGGTCGCCGGCGCGTCAGCCGGCGCGGCCGGGGTGCCCCAGCTCAGCGTGAAACCATTGGTGTAGCGGAGATCGGCGCGCTCGATCGGCGCAGCCTGGTTGGCCAGTTGTGGCAGCACGCGCACGAAGCGCTGCAGGCGCGAACGGGCGTCATCGCGCCCGACCACCACTTCGGTGCCGTTGCTCAGCACCAGCGACCAGCTGCCGCGCGCATCCATGGTCAGCCGGCGCACGTCGACGCCGGCAGGCGCGAACAGCGCGCGTGAATCGTTGTACAGCTTGACCACTTCCTCGGTCTGGCTGTCGGGGCCATCCAGCTCGGGCAGCTGCAGGTCGGCCAGCTTCTTCGGCGTGGGGAACAGCTTGCCCTGCTCGGACAGCAGGCGACCCTCGCCCCAGCGGGCGAAAGGCTTGTGCTCGACCAGGGTCACTTCCAGCACGTCAGGCCACTGCTTGCGCACCTGCGCGCTTTCCACCCACGGCAGCTTCTCCAGTGCGTCCTGCGCATCCTGCAGCTTGACCGCGAAGAACCCGGCACGCGCATACGGCAACAGCACCTGCTGCAGCTGCTCGGCCGGCACGCGCTTGAATTCACCGTGCACGCGCAGCTTCGCCAGCGGCCAGCGCTCGGCGCCGACCCAGCCATTGACCACGGCCACCACCGGCAGTGCCACCACCGACAGCGCCAGAAGCCAGACGAAGATGCGCAGCACCGCGTTCATGCGTGGCCAGCCTCCAGGGTCTGTTCAAGCACGCGCCACACCAGCTCCTCGAAGCCGATGCCGGCCTGGCGGGCCGCCTTGGGCACCAGCGAGTGGCTGGTCATGCCCGGCGCGGTGTTCACTTCCAGCAGGAAGAAGCGGCCACTGGCCCGGTCACGCATCACGTCCACGCGCCCCCAGCCACGGCAGCCGGCGGCGCGGAACGCGGCCAGCGCGATGCGACGGATCTCGTCCTCGGCCTCGCCGTCCAGGCCCGGGCACAGGTACTGGGTATCTTCTGCGATGTACTTGGCGTTGTAGTCGTACCACTGGCCCTTGGGCACGATGCGGATCGACGGCAGTGCGACGTCGCCAAGGATGGCGACGGTCAGCTCGTCGCCGACCACCATCTGCTCCATCAGCAGCTGGCCGTCGTAGCGCGCGGCCAACGCCACCGCCTCGTCCAGGCCTGCTTCGTCGGTCACACGGCTGATGCCCACGCTCGAGCCTTCGTTGGCCGGCTTGACCACCACCGGCAGGCCCAGCTCGCGCGCCTGTGCGTGGACGGTCTCGGCAGTGACCTTCCGGTACTGCGGGGTGGGTAAACCGACCGAGAGCCACACCTGCTTGGTGCGGATCTTGTCCATGCTCAATGCCGAACCCAGCACGTCCGAGCCGGTGTACGGCACGCCGAAGGCGTCCATCAGGCCCTGCACGATGCCATCCTCTCCGCCACCGTTGTGGCCGTGCAGGATGTTGAATACGCGATCGATGCCGCCGCCGGCCAATGCCCGGGCCAGGGCCGGAATGCCGTCCACGGCGAACGCATTGACGCCGCGCGACTGCAGCGCCTCCAGCACGTTGCGGCCGGAATCCAGCGACACCTCGCGCTCGCTGGAGGTACCGCCGAGCAGCACGGCGACGCGACCGAACGCGGCCGGGTCGGTACTGCGCAGCGGCGGGAAGGTCAGCGTGCTCACGCCTCGCCCTCCGCCTTGAAGCCTTCCACTGCGATGTGGGTGGCGACGGCGCCGATATCGCCGGCCCCCATCATCAGCAGCAGGTCACCATCCTGCAGCACGTCCGGCAGCACGCTCGCCAGCTCGGCGGCCTTGCCCACCACCACCGGCTCGCTGCGGCCGCGGGCGCGGATGGCGCGTGCCAGCGCATGCGAATCGGCACCTGCGATCGGCTCCTCGCCGGCCGGGTAGACCTCGCTCAGTACCAGCGCGTCGACGCTGGACAGCACTGCAGCGAACTTGTCGAACTGGTCGCGGGTGCGGCTGTAGCGGTGGGGCTGGAACGCGACCACCAGGCGCTTGTCGGCCCAGCCGCCGCGGGCAGCGGCGAACACCGCCTCCAGTTCGCTCGGGTGATGACCGTAATCATCGATGATCCGCACCCTGGCACCGCTGGCGGTGGTGACTTCGCCCAGGTCATTGAAGCGACGGCCGACGCCGGCGAAGGCCTCCAGCGCACGGGCAATTGCATCCGGTGCCACGCCCAGCTGCCAACCGACCGCAGCGGCGGCCAGCGCGTTGAGCACGTTGTGCCGGCCCGGCAGTGCCAGCACCACTTCCTGGCTGGTGCCCTGCGGCAGGCGCAGGGTGAAGCGCATGCGCGAGCCCTCCTGCACCACGTTCTCGGCGCGCACGTCGGCCTGCGGGCTCATGCCGTAGCTCATGACGTGGCGCGGCGTCCTGGCGGCCAGTGCAGCCACTTCCGGATCGTCGATGCACAGTACCGCCAGCCCGTAGAACGGAAGGCGCTGCAGGAACTCGGCGAATGCGGCCTGCACCCGGGCGAAGTCGTTGCCGTAGTTTTCCAGGTGGTCCGCATCGATGTTGGTGATGATCGACATCAGCGGATTCAGGCGCAGGAAGCTGCCATCGCTCTCATCGGCCTCTGCCACCAGCCACTGCCCACCGCCCAGCTTGGCATTGGCGCCGGCGGCCAGCAGCTGGCCACCGATCACGAAGGTCGGGTCCAGGCCGCCCTCGCTCAGCACCGCTGCCGTCAGGCTGGTGGTGGTGGTCTTGCCATGGGTGCCGGCCACGGCGATGCCACGCCGGAAGCGCATCAGCTCGGCCAGCATCGCCGCACGCGGCATGATCGGAATGCGCTGGCTGCGCGCCTCCATCAGCTCCGGGTTGTCTTCGCGGATCGCGCTGGACACCACCACGCAGTCGGTGCCCAGCACATTGGCCGCCGAATGGCCACGCATGATGCGTGCGCCCAGGCCGGCCAGGCGGCGGGTGGCCGCATTGTCGGCATTGTCCGAACCGGACACTTCATAACCCAGCGTCAGCATCACTTCGGCGATGCCGCTCATGCCGGTGCCGCCGATGCCGACGAAGTGCACGCGCGGGAAGGCGCGCACCAGGTCGTTGGTGTCGTGCAGGCGACGGATCATGCGCGGCCTCGCGCAGGGCAGGCGCGCTGGCATGCCTTCTTCATACAGCTTCCTCGAGAATGATATCGGCGATGCGCTCGGCGGCATCGACCTTGGCCAGGGCACGCGCGGCTTGCGCCATCTGCATGCGGCGGCCGGGATTTTCGGACAGATCGCGCAGCAGTGCGGCAATGCCGTCTGCCAGCGTTCCGTCCTGCTTCAGCAAAACCGCCGCGCCGCGCTCGACCAGATACTCCGCGTTGCGGGTCTGGTGATCGTCGACGGCGGCGGGGAATGGCACCAGCACGCTGCCGACACCGACCGCGCACAGCTCGGCCAGGGTGGATGCCCCGGCACGGCACACGACCAGGTCGGCCCACGCGAATGCCTCGGCCATGTCCGCGATGAACGGCGTGATCTGCGCCTGCACGCCCGCCTTGGCATAGGCCTCGACCGCTTCGGCGTGCAGCTTCTCGCCGCTCTGATGGCGCACCTGCACCGGCACTTCCGCACCGAGCGCTGCGATGGCCTGCGGCACGCCGCTGTTGAGTGCGCGCGCACCCTGGCTGCCACCCACCACCAGCACGCGCAACGGACCGTGGCGATCGGCGAAACGCTGTTCCGGCGGCGCGATCGCGGCGATCTCCGCGCGCACTGGATTGCCCACCGCTTCTTCACCCTTGGCGAAGGTGCCCGGGAACCCGGTCAGCAGGCGGCGCGAGTAGCGCGACAGGATGCGGTTGGTCATGCCGGGTGCGCGGTTCTGCTCGTGCACCAGCAGTGGCAGCCCATGCAGGCGGGTGGCCATGCCACCGGGTCCCGAGGCGAATCCGCCGAAGGCAATCACCGCACGCGGCTGGCGACGGCGGATGATCATGCCGGCCGCACGCAACGCGCGCATCAGCCGCCACGGTGCGCCCAGCAGTGCCAGCTTGCCCTTGCCACGCAGGCCGGTGATGGACAGCGTGTCGATCGGAATGTCGTGCTGCGGCACCAACCGGGTTTCCATCGCGCCTTCGGCGCCCATCCAGGTGACCGGCACGCCACGCTCGCGCAGCACGCGGGCCACGGCCAGCCCCGGGAAGATATGCCCGCCGGTACCACCGGCCAGGATCATCACCGGGCGAACGTTGTGGTCGGCAGCGCTCATCCGAGCCTCCCGAAAGTCGGTTCGACGCGGGACTGCAGGCGGCTGGTGCCACGCACGGCAGGGCCCGCGCCGGCAGGCGCGTCCGCGCCCATCGGCAGCGACCCCGCAGACGGGGCGGACGGCTCTTCGGCCGGTGCGGTGGCAGCATCGTCGCCGCCGCCGATGCGCACGGCCTGGCGGCGCTCGGCACGCTTCAGCTCGTAGGACACGCGCAGCAGCAGGCCCATCGCCACGCACGTCATCAGGACCGACGAACCGCCCGAGGAGATCAGCGGCAGGGTCAGGCCCTTGGTCGGCAGGATGCCCAGGTTCACGCCGATCGAAACGAAGGTCTGCATGCTGATCCACAGGCCGATGCCGAAGGCGATGTAGCCGGAGAAGTGGCGCTTCATTTCCACGCAGCGCATGCCCAGCCAGAAGGTGCGGCCGACCAGCAGCGCGAACAGGGCGATGATGACGCAGGTACCCATGAAGCCGAATTCCTCGGCGGTCACCGAGAAGATGAAGTCGGTATGTGCTTCGGGCAGGTAGTACAGCTTCTGTACCGAATTGCCGAGGCCGACGCCGGTCCACTCGCCGCGCCCCACCGCCATCAGCGCGTTGGACAGCTGGTAGCCGTCGCCCTGCTGGTCGGCCCACGGGTCCAGGAACGAGGTGATGCGGCGCATGCGGTATGGCTCGATGATCGCCAGCGCGCTCATGCCAACCAGGCCGATGATCACCGGCATCGACATGCGCGGCATGTTGACTCCGCCCAGCACCAGCATGCCGGCCGTGATCGCCAGCAGCAGGGTCGACGAACCGAAGTCGGGCTGCAGCAGCAGCAGCACCACCAGCGCACCGGCCACGCCCAGCGGCTTGAGCATCGCCGGCCAGGTCGCGTTGACCTCGTCGCGGAAGCGCACCAGGTAGCTGGACAGCCAGACGATGTACAGCACCTTCACCGCTTCCACGGTCTGGAACTTGGAGACCCCCAGGTTGATCCAGCGGCGGGCACCATTGACGCTGCTGCCCAGACCGGGGATGAACACCACCAGCAGCAGTGCGAAGCAGCCCAGCAGCAGCACCTGGTTGTACTGCTCGATGGACTTCAGCTCGGTACGCGCGGCAATGGCAGCCAGCACGATGCCGATCGCCAGGAACACCAGGTGGCGGTTGAGGTAGTAGAACGGGCTGCTCATCAACGCGATCGAGCTCGACGCCACCATCACCACGCCCAGCCCGGTGAGCGCGAGCATCGCACCCAGCAGCCACTTGTCGTAGCTGCCTTCGATGGCTTCGAGGCGTGTTGCCTGGCGGGACAGGTCGTTCATCGTCAGCGCACCTTCAACGTGGCCAGGCCGATCAGCACGAGCACGACGGAGATGATCCAGAAGCGCACGATCACGCGCGGCTCCGGCCAGCCCTTCAGTTCGAAATGGTGGTGGATCGGCGCCATGCGGAACACGCGCTTGCCGGTCAGCTTGAACGAGGCGACCTGGATCATCACCGACAGGGTCTCGATGACGAATACGCCGCCCATGATCACCAGCACCAGTTCCTGGCGGGTGATCACCGCGATCGTGCCCAGCACCGCGCCCAGCGCCAGCGCGCCGATGTCGCCCATGAAGACCATTGCCGGATAGGTGTTGAACCACAGGAAGCCCAGCCCGGCGCCCGCGATGGCGGCGCAGATGATGACCAGCTCACCGGCACCGGGAATCTGCGGGATCTGCAGGTAGTTGGCGAACACCACGTTGCCGGAGGCGTAGGCGAACACGCCCAGCGCGCAGGCGACCAGCACGGTGGGCATGATCGCCAGGCCGTCCAGGCCATCGGTCAGGTTGACCGCGTTGGAGAAGCCGACGATCCAGAAGTAGGCGATGGTCACGAAGCCGATGCCGGCCAGCGGCAGCGCCACCGACTTGAACATCGGAATGTAGAAGGTCAGTGCGGCAGGCACATCAGCGGTATAGAACAGGAACAGGCCGGCGGCCAGTCCGAAGATCGACTGCAGCAGGTACTTCCAGCGCGACTTCAGGCCGTTCGGGTCGCGGCGGACGATCTTGATCCAGTCGTCGTACCAGCCGATCGCGCCGAAGCACAGCATCACCGCCAGCACCAGCCAGACGTAGCGGTTGCGCAGGTCGGCCCACATCAGCACCGACAGGGTGACGGTCAGCAGGATCAGCGAACCGCCCATGGTCGGCGTGCCGGCCTTGGAGAAATGGGTCTGCGGGCCGTCCTTGCGGATCGGCTGGCCGCCCTTGAACTGGGCAAGCTTGCGGATCATCGCCGGGCCGAGCCACAGCGACAGGAACAGGGCCGTCAACGCGGCAAGGATGGCGCGGAACGTCTGGTAGTTGAACAGCCCGAACAGGCTCTCCAACTGCTGCAACCATCGAGCCAGTTCATACAACATGCGGGGATTCCTCTCCTTGCGCCAGCAGCGCTTTGACGATCGTGTCCATGGCGCTGCCACGGGAACCCTTGACCAGGCAGCGCACGCCGGCGTGCAGCTCGTCCTTCAACGCCTGCGACAGCGCGTCATGGGTGGCGAATTGGCGGCCGCCTTCGCCGAACGCGGCGGCGGCGGCGGCACTGAGCGGACCGAGCGCATACAGGCGCTTCAGCCCTGCGGCGCGCGCGCGGACGCCGGCCTGCGCGTGCAGCGACTGCGCATCCGGGCCAAGCTCACGCATGTCACCCAGCACCAGCCAGCCCTCTTCCGGGGCGGCCGCCAGCGCATCGATGGCGGCGGCCAGCGAACCGGGATTGGCGTTGTAGCTGTCGTCCACCAGCACCGCACCATTGCGCAGCTGGTGCGCGATCTGGCGTCCGGGCACCGGCTGTGCGTCGGCCAGGCCGGCGGCAACCCATGCCAGGTCGATGCCGGCAGCCAGCGCCAGGCTGGCGGCAGCAAGCGCGTTGCTGACGTTGTGGCGGCCCGGCAGGCCCAGCACCACGCGTGCTTCGCCCATCGGCGAGACCAGCGTGAACTGGCTGCCCTGCGCACCGGCGCGGATGTCACGCGCGGTGATGTCGGCGGTGTGTTCCAGGCCGTAACGCAGCACGCGGCAGCGCGGCGGGACGCCGACGAAGTGCTGCTCGAACCAGCGTCCGTAGGCATCATCGACATTGATCACCGCCACGCCGTCGGCCGGCAGTGCGGCGTAGATGGCGCCCTTGGTGGTGGCCACGCCGAGCAGACTGCCCATCCGCTCGAGATGCGCAGGCGCGATGTTGTTGACCAGCGCATAGCGCGGGCGGGCGATATCGGTCAGGTAGGCGATGTCGCCCGGCTTGCCGGCGCCCATCTCGTAGATGGCGTAGTCGGCATCTTCCGGCGCATCGATCACCGCCAGCGGCAGGCCGATCTCGTTGTTGCGGTTGCCCGGGTTGGCATAGACCACCTTGTGCGCGTGCTGTGCCACCTGTTGCAGGATGGCCAGCAGCAGGCTCTTCACGCTGGTCTTGCCGTTGCTGCCGGTGATCGCGAACACCTCGGTGCTGCGGTCGCGCTGCATGCCCGTGGCGATCTTCGCCAGCGCCAGTTCGCTGTCGGCGACCAGCACCTGCGGCAGCTCGACCGGCAGCAGGCGCTCGACCAGCAGCGCGCTGGCGCCACGGGCCTGCGCGTCGGCGGCGAAGTCATGGCCATCGAAACGCTCGCCACGCAGGGCCACGTACAGGCTGCCCGGGCCGAGACTGCGGGTATCGTTGCTGATGGCATCGATGGCGACATCGTCGCCGTGGATCTCGCCGCCAGCCCAGTGCGCGATCAGCGACAGCAGGGTGCGCTTCATCGTGCACCCTCCGCCGCCAGCACACCGGCCTTGGCAGCCAGTGCAGCGGCCGCCACTTCGGTGTCGTCGAAGTCGTGGCGTACGCCCTTGATCTCCTGGTAGGGCTCATGGCCCTTGCCGGCGATCAGGATGATGTCGCCGGCACCGGCGCGCTTCACGGCCAGGCCGATCGCGCGCGCACGGTTGCGCTGCACCGTCACCGCGCCGGCATCGGTGAATCCCGCAAGGATGTCGGCGACGATGCGGTCACCGTCCTCGCCGCGCGGGTTGTCATCGGTGACGATGACCTGGTTGGCCAGCCGCTCGGCGATGGCCGCCATCTGCGGGCGCTTGCCGGTGTCACGTTCGCCGCCACAGCCGAACACACAGAACAGCGTGCCCTGCAGATGCCCGTGCAGGCTGTCCAGTGCCTGTTCCAGTGCATCCGGCGTGTGCGCGTAGTCGATGACCACGGTCGGCAGGCCCTGCTCGCCGCCAAGGCGGTTCATGCGGCCGCGGATCGGCTGCAGCGCCGACAGTACCTCGGCGATACGCGGCAGTGACTGGCCCTGTGCGTGCAGGGTGCCGGCCACGGCCAGCAGGTTGTCGACGTTGAAGCGGCCCAGCAGCGGCGACTGCACGGCAGCACGCTGGCCGTCGATGAGCAGTTCGAAGGCGATGCCACGGCCGTCCAGCTGCAGCGCTTCGGCGCGCACGTTGGCATCGGCCGCACCGCGCGAACTCAAGCCGATCGGCAGCACGCCGGCCGGCAGGTCGGCGAACAGCTGGCGACCGAACGCGTCGTCGAGGTTGATCACCGCGGCCTTCAGGCCAGGACGATGGAACAGGCGGGCCTTGGCCGCGCCGTAGCTGGCCATGTCGCCGTGGTAATCGAGATGATCGCGGGTGAGGTTGGTGAACACGGCCACGTCGTAATGCACGGCATCGACGCGGCCCTGGTCCAGCGCATGTGAACTGACTTCCATCGCCACCGCACGCGCGCCCTGGTCGCGCAGCTGTGCCAGCAGGGCATGCATCTGCAGCACCAGCGGCGTGGTGAAACCGGTCGGCTCGACCGCGCCGTAAAGTCCAGCACCCAGCGTGCCGATACTGCCACTGGGCGTTCCCAGCAGATGCCAGGCCTGGGCCAGCAGCTGCACGGTGGACGTCTTGCCGTTGGTACCGGTGACACCCACCATCGCCATTGCCCGCGACGGTGCACCGTGGAACTGGTCAGCCATTGCGCCCATGCGTGCGCGCAGGCCCGGTACCGCAATGGCATCGGCCGGTGCGGGCAGATCGTCCGGTGCCGGCGGCTCGAACAGGATCGCGCCGGCGCCCGCCGCACGCGCCTGATCGACGAAGCCCAGGCCATGTGCGCCGAAACCGGCGATGGCCACGAAGGCATTGCCGGGGCGTACGGCACGGCTGTCCAGCACCAGGCCGGTCAGAACGGGATCATGGCCCGCCAGGGCCACGTCCGGAAGCAACTGCGAAAGCAACATCGAAGGGCTCATTGCGTGCCTCCCGTGGCGGGCGGCGTCTGGACCTGCGCGCTGGGCAGCGCGGCATCGAATTCGGCGGCGGCATCGACCGGCAGCGCGGTCTCGGCCGGCGGGGCCGGCAGGATCGAGGCCGAGTGCCCCATCTTTCCGGACTGCTGCGCGGCCAGCCACGACTGCAGGTCGTCCAGCGGCACATCCATCAGGCGCAGAGTGCCTTCCATCACGTTGTGATAGACCGGCGCCGACACCAGGCCGCCGTAGAACTTGCCGGCCTGCGGATCATTGATGACGATGACAGTGGCGAAGCGCGGGTTGGTGGCGGGCACCACGCCGGCGAACAGCGCGTTGTAGTGACCGCGCTCGTAGCCGCCGGGGCCGGCCTTGCGCGCAGTACCGGTCTTGCCGGCGACGTGGTAGCCCAGGACCGCCGCCTGCTTGGCGCCGCCCTGGGTGACCACCGTTTCCATCATCGCCACCACCTGCTTGGCGACGTTCTCGTCGATGATCTGCTGGCCTTCGTTGCGCTGCCCCTTGACGAAGGTCGGTGCGATCAGGCGACCACCGTTGGCCAGCGCCGAGTACGCGGTGGCGATCTGCAACGGCGTGACCGACAGGCCGTAGCCATAGGACATGGTGGTCTTGGTGGTTCCCGACCAACGGCCCGGACGCATCACCACACCTCCCGACTCACCCGGGAAACCGCTGTGCGGTACCGAGCCGTAGCCGAAGCGCCGCACACCGTCATAGAAGGTCTGGTCGGGCATCTTCGCCGCGACCTTGGCGGCACCCACGTTGGAGCTGCGGGTGATCACGCCGGTCACGTTCAGTACCCCGTTGTTGCGCGGCACGTCGCGGATGGTGAAGCGGCCCAGGGTCATGTAACCCGGATTGGTGTCGACGATGGTGTCCTTGGTCACCACGCCTGCCTGCAGCGCGGTGGCGATGGTCAACGGCTTCATCGTCGAGCCCGGTTCGACCAGATCGGTCACCGCGCGATTGCGGCGCGAATCGGGCAACGCACCGGTCAGCGAGTTCGGGTTGTAGGTCGGCAGGTTGACCATGGCCAGGATCTCGCCGGTGGTCACGTCCATGATGACCATCGAACCGCCGGCCGCCTTGTTGGCCACCAGCGCATTGCGCAGTTCCTTGAAGGCCAGGTACTGGATGCGGCGATCGATGCTGAGGGTCAGGTCCTTGCCCGGTTCGGCGGCACGCAGCAGATCGCTCTCGACGGTCTCGCCCTTGCGGTTGCGGATCACCCGCTTCGCGCCCGGCTTGCCGCGCAGCCATTCGTCGAACGCCAGTTCCAGGCCTTCCTGGCCGCGGTCGTCGATGTTGGTGAAACCCAGCACATGCGCCATCGCTTCGCCCTGCGGGTAGAAGCGGCGGAACTCGCGCTGCGCGGCCACGCCTGGAATCTTCAGCGCGACCACCTTTTCTGCCTCGTCCGGATTGATCCGGCGACGCAGGTACATGAATTCCTTGTCCGACTTCTGCGACAGGCGGCTGCTCAGCTCGTCCACCGACATGCCCACGGCCTGCGCCAGTTCCGGAATGCGGTCAGGCGCGCGCAGCAGGTCCTGCGGGTTCACCCAGATCGAGGCCACCGGGGTGGAGACCGCCAGCGGTTCGCCGTTGCGGTCGGTGATCATGCCGCGCGATGTTTTGATCGGCAGCTCGCGCAGGTAGCGGGCCTCGCCCTGGCGCTGGTAGAAATCGCTGTTGATGATCTGCACGTAGGCCGCGCGGCCGACCAGCGACACCGAACACAGGCCGAGCGCCAGCGCCACCCAGCGCAGGCGCTGGCGCAGGTTGAAGGCGTTGCGTGGACGGTTGCGGCCGGTCTTGCTCATGGGCGCACCACCACTACGTCGGCGGCTTCGGGGAACTTCATGCCCAGCTTTTCACGGGCGATGCGGTCGACGCGGTTGGCTTCGGCCAGAGTGGCCTGTTCCAGCTGCAGGCGGCCGAATTCGATGTTCAGGTCATCGCGCGCACGCTCGGCGCGCGACAGCTCGATGAACGTCTGCCGGTGGCGGTGGCGCACGAACACCACGCCGATCGCCGAGGCCACGGTGGAGGCCAGCAGAATGATCAGCAGCAGGCGGCTCATGCGTCGGCCTCCCGCTTCTGGGCCACGCGCAGCACGGCGCTGCGCGCGCGCGGGTTGGCGGCCAGTTCGTCGTCCGTGGCCTTGATGGCCCCGCCGATCAGGTCCAGGGTCGGCACGAACGCGACCGCTTCAGGCAGGCGGCGGTTGGCAGGCGGCGCCTTGGCCAGACGGTTCATGTACTGCTTGACGATACGGTCTTCCAGCGAATGGAAGCTGATGACCGCCAGCCGGCCGCCGGGCTTGAGCCGTTCCACCGCCGCGTCGAGCCCGGCCTCCAGATCGGCCAGCTCGCGGTTGATGTGGATGCGGATGGCCTGGAAACTGCGGGTGGCCGGATGGATCTTGTCCTTGCCGCGGGGCATCACCGACGCGATCAGTTCGGCCAGTTCGGCGGTGCGGGAGAACGGCTGCTTCTCGCGGCGGGCAACGATGGCGCGGGCGATGCGCCGGCTCTGCCGCTCTTCGCCATAGGTCCACAGCACGTCGGCGATCTCGCGCTCCTCGACGCGGTTGATCCACTGCGCGGCACTTTCGCCGCTGTCCGGATCCATGCGCATGTCCAGCGGGCCGTCCTTGCCGAAGCTGAAACCACGTTCGGCCACGTCCAGCTGCGGCGAGGACACGCCGAGATCGAACAGCACGCCATCCAGGCCTTCGGCCGTCTCGTTCCACTGCAGCAGCTGGGCGAAGCTGCCACGGAAAATCGACACGCGCGGGTCCGGCGCGAAGTCGCGCTCGGCCACAGCGATGGCTTCCGGATCCTTGTCCATGACCAGCAGGCGTCCCTCCGGCCCCAACTGGGTGAGCACGCCACGTGCGTGACCGCCACGACCGAACGTGCCATCCAGATAACGTCCGTTTTCGATCACCCTCAGGCCGTCCAGGACCTGGGTGTACAGGACCGGCAGGTGCACCGCCGGCGACTGCGACACCGGAAGGTGACCGGCCTGCGCTTCTGGGCGCATCCGGGCACCCCGGCTCACAACTTCAGGTCGAGCAACCCATCGCCCAGATCCTCGTCAGACAACGTCTGCTGGATCAGGGCACGATGCGCCTGCTCGCTCCACAATTCGAACTTGTCGCCCATACCGAGCAATACCGCCTTCTTTTCTATGCCCACCGCACCGCGGTGGCTGGCGGGAATGCTGATACGACCGTTGCCGTCCAGCTCCAGGTGGGCGGCCGAGCCGACCAGCTTCTGCTGCAACAGGCGCACGACGCGCTGGGTATTGGGCTTGGACATGACATCGTCGCGGACCCGCTCCCATTCGGACTCGGCATACAGCCACAGGCAGCCGGCTTCGAACGGGTTGTAGGTCAACACGAGACGGTTGTTGCTGGCGCGCGCGACGAGGTCGCGGTAAGCGGTGGGAACCGCCATGCGCCCCTTGTCGTCAACTGTGATGGCCGTCTCGCCCTGAAACACGACGCCTGCACCTTGTCCTTCGCCCGGTGAAACATTGAACCACGAAAACCCACAAAACACCCGGATTTCCCTCTGATGCCCACCTTAGCAGCGAGCGAAGGGTTGTCAACAACTTTTCCGCAGGGAAATCGCCAGCCACATCAATGGCTTGCAGCAACCTTTAGAGAATTGTTCAAGGCTTATCCACAAGTTGCTGATCCGTCTCAATTTTTGAGATTGAACGGAAGTTCAGGCCTGTGCAGGGGGCGTGAAACATCGCCCCCGCATTCATCGGGAACTGGCTGAAAGCGGCGCCAGACTGCGCAAACCGGGCACAATGACGTCATGTGCCTGCTTGCTCTTGGCTGGATGCACCATCCGCGCTGGCGGCTGGTGATGACCGGCAACCGTGATGAGTTCCACGCCCGCCCCACTGCGGCGCTGGCCCGCTGGCAGGATGAGACCTCCGTCATCGGCGGGCGCGACCTCCGCTCCGGAGGAGGCTGGGCCGGCGTCGGTGCCGGCGGCCGGATGGCGGTGGTCACCAATGTGCGCGATCCGCTGGCCGCCCAGACCGGTCCCTCGCGTGGCGCGCTGGTGGCCGACTTCCTGCGTGGCCGCGACCCGGCCGCAGTGCATATCGACCGCTTGGCGGCCGTGGCCGGCGCCTACGCCCCGTTCAACCTGCTGCTGGCCGATAGCGACAGCCTGGAGTATCTGGGCAACCACCCTGCCGAACGGCAGCGCCTGGGGCCGGGCGTGCATGGCATGTCCAACGGTGCACTGGATGCCCCCTGGCCGAAGACACAGCGGCTGATGGCCGCGCTGACGGCCTGGCTGGAAGAAGACGGGGTCAGATCTCCTTCGCAAAGCGAAAGGGATCTGACCCCGGACCTGACCCCGCTATGGACCGCGCTGGCCGACGAACACCGGCCTGCCGACAGTGACCTGCCGGACACCGGCATCGGACTGGAACGCGAGCGCTGGTTGAGCCCGGCCTTCATCCGCGGCGACGACTACGGCACCCGTGCCAGCACCGTGCTGCTGATCGATGGTGATGGCCACGGGCAGATCCATGAACGCCGCTTCGGGCCGCAGGGCGTATTCGTCGCCGGAAGCCGCATCGACTTCTGAACGGCGGGCAGGATGCCGCCGGGCATGGCCCGGCGCTACACAGGTGAATGGAGGCGGAGCCGGCCGATAAGCCGGGTTCTGTCGTGGACAGTCATTCCTCTAGGCGTTACGTCACCGCAACGCTCAAGCAACCTACCCGGATCCAACGCGGGCCGCGCCAAAGGATCCCTATTTGGTCTTGCTCCAGGTGGGGTTTGCCGTGCCGGTCTGTTACCAGACTCGCGGTGCGCTCTTACCGCACCATTTCACCCTTACCGGCCTTCCGAAGAAGACGTAGGCGGTATCTTTCTGTTGCACTTTCCGTCGGCTTGCGCCGCCCAGGCGTTACCTGGCACCTTGCCCTGTGGAGCCCGGACTTTCCTCGGCACCCCGCAAGGGATGACGCGACTGTCTGGCCGGCTCCGCCAGCGCGCATTCTACCGTACGCGGGTGGTTCCTGCCCGGTGGCTGTTCGATGCCGCGCGACGCGCACGCCGGGCATGGCCCGGCGCTACCGGCCGTACAACGCCTTGCGCGGTGCGCCGGTCAGCTCGGCGGCCAGCTTGGCGGCGGTCGACGGCGGCAGGTGCTCGCTCAATGTGGCGTAGACGCGACGGCCATGGGCCAGCTGCGCTTCCTCGTCGTCGCCGGCCCCCTGCACCATCACCACGAACTCGCCCTTGCGCTGGTTCTCGTCGGCTTCGACCGTTGCCCGCAAGGCCGCCAGATCGCCATCCAGCACGGTCTCGAACAGCTTGGTCAGCTCCCGCGCCAGCACCGCAGGCCGCTCACCGCCGAAGATCGCGGCCATGTCCGCCAGGGACTCGGCGATCCGGTGCGAGGATTCGTAGAACACCATCGTGCGCACCTCGCCGGCGAGCGCCTGCAGCCGGTCGCGGCGCCCGCTGGCCTTGGCCGGCAGGAATCCCTCGAAACTGAAGCGATCGCTGGGCAGGCCGGCCACGCTGAGCGCGGCAATGGCGGCACAGGCACCCGGAACCGGGCTGACCCGGATGCCCGCCGCGCGCGCGGCCCGTACCAGGCGGAAGCCGGGATCGCTGACCAGCGGCGTGCCGGCATCGCTGACCAGCGCCAGCGATTCGCCCGCCTGCAGGCGCGAGACCAGTCGCTGCGCCAGGGCGTCTTCGTTGTGCTCGTGCAGCGCCACCAGCGGCTGCTGGATGCCGAAATGGGACAACAGCTGGCCGCTGCGCCGCGTGTCTTCGGCACAGATCGCCGCTACCGAACGCAGCACCTCCTGTGCGCGCGGACTCAGATCGGCCAGGTTGCCGATCGGCGTGGCGACGACATACAGGGTGGGGACACTCATTTCAGCGGTACTCACGGGGCAAGGGTAGAATCCTAGCGTGTACCTGGCCAAGGCCGCTGCCCTCATCGCATGGACCCGATCATGAACAAGCCCGCCGCACGCATCTCCGCCCTTTCGTTGTCGCTGATGCTCCTGGCCGGCTGTGCCACCACCAGCTTCACCAGCGCGCCCGAATCGCCGGCCCAGAGCCAGGCGCTGGCGCTGATCGAACAGGGCAAGCCGCGCGACGCCGCGATGCAGCTGGAGGGCCTGGCGGCCACCCTGCGCGGCAGCGCGCGCAGCAATGCCCTGGCGGATGCAGCCTGGGCGTGGCACCTGGCCGGCGACAGCACCCGCGCGCGCAGCCTGTTGGGGCAGCTCAGCGCCCGCCAGCTGTCCGGTGCCAGCCTGCAGCGTTACCAGCTGACCGGCGCCGAGCTGGCACTGGCTGACAAGCAACCCGCACAGGCGTTGGCCCTGCTCAAGGACAATGGCGACAACGTCGCACCCGGCCTGCGCACGCGCTGGCTGCTCGCCCGTGCCCAGGCCCTGCAGGCCACTGGCGATGCCTTCGGCGCCGCCAGCGACCGCGCACGCGCGCAGGCCGGCCTCACCGGCAGCGCGCGCAACGAGAACCAGGCGGCCATTTCAGGCCTGCTCGGCACCCTCGACGATGCCACCCTGCGCAGCCGTGCCGCCGCGCTGCCGGCCAACGATCCGCTGTACAACTTCGCCGGCCGTGCGTTGATCGCCCGCGGCCTGCCGCTTCCGCGTCCGTTCGACCGCGACGGTGCCGCCCAGTTCGATACCAGCAAGCGCCCGCCGGCAATGAGCGATGGCTACCGCCCGCCGGCGAAGCTGGCCGTGCTGCTGCCACTCAGTGGCCGCCTTGCCACCGCGGCACAGCCGGTGCGCGATGGCCTGCTCGCCGCCTATTACGGCGAATCGCGCCGCCGCCCGGACATCAATTTCTTCGATACCGCCGGCACGCCGGCCGGTGCATTGGCTGCTTACGACAAGGCAGTGGCCTCCGGTGCCGACTTCGTCGTCGGCCCGCTGGGCCGCGATGAAGTGGATGCGGTATACGGCCGCCAGCCGCTGCAGGTGCCGGTGCTGGCACTGAACCGTGGCAAGGATTCACCGCCGGCCGGCAGCGCCGGCTTCTCGCTCGCCCCGGAAGACGACGGCATCGTCGCCGCCGAATACCTGCGCGGCCGTGAGCGCAATCGCGCCCTGGTCATCAGCAGCAGCGACGATACCGGCCGCCGCGCCGCCGCGGCCTTCTCCCAGCGTTTCACCCAGCGCGGTGGCCAGGTGGCCGCCACGGTATCGGTCCCTGAAGCGGTGGGCGATGTCGGCGCCCAGGTGCGCAATGCCGGCCAGGTCGACGCTGTGTTTCTCGCCGTGCGCGCTCCGCAGGCGCGGCTGCTTGCGCCGCAGCTGGCGCTGGCCGGTGTCGGCGGCGCCACCCGCGTCGGTACGTCCCAGCTGACCATCGGCAGCGGCAAGGTGGAGGAAGACGTGGCACTGGACGGCATCGTCTACCCGAATGAAGCCTGGAACGTGCGCAGTGTCTCCGGCCTGCCGTCGGCCAGCCAGGTCGCCAGCACGCTGCCCAGCGCGCGCGGTGCCGCCGGCCGCCTGTTCGCCTTCGGCGCCGACGCGTGGAAGATCAGCAGCTATCTGGACAAGCTGGCCAACGAAGGCGGCCTGGAAGGCGCCACCGGCACCCTGTTCCTCGATGGCAATGGCAACATCCTGCGCCAGCCGGCGTGGTCGACCTTCAGCGGCGGCCGGCCGATGCCGATCGTCGGTGGTCGCTGAGCGCACGCAGCGGGGCTCGGCGATGGAAACCGCCGCCGAGCTGCACCTGCAACAGGCCGGGCTGCAGCCACGCGCGCGCAATGTCCGTTATCGAAGCGGTGAACTGGATCTGGTGATGGACGACGCCGGTACCGTGGTTTTCGTGGAGGTGCGGTACCGCGCGCGCAGCGACTTCGGCGGCGCTGCCGCCTCGGTCGACCCCCGCAAATGCCGGCGCCTGGTACAGGCCGCACAGTTGTACCTGCAGGCGCATCCTGCACTGGCCGATGCGCCCTGCCGCTTCGACGTGGTCGAGGCCAGCGGCGAACCGCCACAGCTGCACTGGCTGCGCGACGCATTCCGGCTGGACGACTGCTGATGCCCTCGATCATCACCCACGCTGCCGTGCCGATGCCCGGCGCAGAAGCCGCCTGTAAGGCCATCCACTCCGTACCGGTTGTTCCACGAGATCCAACATGAGCCCTGCCCTGCCCGCTGCCCTGGTTGCCGAACTGTCCGCCCTGCTGGGCACGGAGGGCTGGCGCATGGATGACACCGCGCTGGAGGCGAATGCGCAGGACAACTCATGGCGCCGGCAACGCCCCGCCGCCGTCGCGCTGCCGGCCGACACCGAACAGGTGCAGGCGCTGGTCCGCGCCTGCCGCGTGCACGGCGTGGCCCTGGTCGCGCGTGGCGCGGGCACCGGTACCACCGGGGCGGCGGTGCCCCTGCCGGGCAGCATCGTGCTGTCGTTCACCCGCATGGATCGCATCGTCGAGATCCGTGCCGGTGATCGCTGCGCGGTGGTGCAGCCTGGCGTGCTCAACGGCGCCCTGCAGCAGGCGCTGACACCGCATGGGCTGTTCTGGGCGCCGGACCCGTCCAGCGCGGAGATCTGCAGCGTCGGCGGCAACCTCGCCTGCAATGCCGGTGGCCCACGCGCGGTGAAGTACGGCACCAGCCGCGACAACGTACTGGGGCTGGTCGCGGTCACCGGCACCGGCGAGGTGATCCGCTGCGGTGGTGCCTATACCAAGGATGCAACCGGCTACGACCTGACCCACCTGCTGGTGGGTAGCGAGGGCACCCTGGCGCTGATCGTGGAAGCTACCTTGAAGCTGACGCCGCTGCCGGTCGCGCAGGCCGGACTGCGCGTGCTGTACCGCGATGCCTATGCCGCCGCCGCCGCGGTATCGCGGCTGATGTCGCAGCCAGTGGTACCCACCCGCCTGGAGTTCATGGACGCGCGCAGCCTGGAACTGCTGCGCCTCAATGGCGCCGACGTACCGGAGGCCGGCGCGATGCTGCTGGTCGAGGCCGATGGCGACCACGACACCCTGCCCTACCTGCTGCAGGCGCTGGCCAGCGCTGCCGAAGGCGACGGCATGATGGAACTGGACGTAGCGATGGAGGGCCGCGCACGCGACCAGCTGTGGGCGGCGCGCAAGGCACTGTCGCCCGCGCTGCGCAGCGTTGCACCCGGCAAGATCAACGAAGACGTGGTGGTGCCGGTATCGCGCATTCCCGACCTGGTTGCCGGGGTACAGGCGCTGGCAGGCGAGTACAGCCTGACCATCGTCACCTTCGGCCATGCCGGCAACGGCAACCTGCACGTCAACATCCTGTACCACCCGGACGATGCCGATGAGAGCGCGCGAGCGCATGCGGCGCTGCCGAAGATCTTCGCGCTGACGCTGGCGCTGGGCGGCACACTGTCCGGTGAACATGGCATTGGCCTGGCCAAGCGCGATTTCATGGCGCAGGCGTTCACTCCCGCCACGCTGGCGACCATGCGCGCGATCAAGGCCACGCTGGACCCGGATGGCATCCTCAACCCGGGCAAGGTGCTGCCTCCTGCATGAGGCGCCGCCCTGTGCATGAACGCCGTCCGTGTCAGGACGGTAGCGCCGGGCCATGCCCGGCGTTCTCATTCGTCAGGCGAAGTGCTGATAACCACCGTCGGCCACTTCGCCATCCACGTGCACGCCCTGCCCTTCGGCGATGCGGCCAATGCGGGTGAGCGGCAGGTCCAGCGATTCGGCGAGGTAATGCAGTGCGTCGCGCTGATCGGCGGCCGCGGTGAAGCACAGCTCGTAGTCGTCTCCGCCACGCAATGCACAGTCGCGCGCGCCATCGCGGCCGAGCAGCTCACGCAGCGCGTGCGAGATCGGCAACGCATCGGTATCGACATGCGCTGCCACGTCACTGCGGCGGGCGATGTGGCCCAGATCGGCCAGCAGTCCGTCGGACACATCCACTGCCGCATGCGCGAAGGCACGCAGGCGCAGGCCGAGGGTGACACGCGGCGTCGGCCGCAGCAGGCGCACGCGCAGGCGTTCGTAATCGGCCAGCAACGTGGCCGTGGCCACGTTCAGCGCCCCCTGTTGCCACAGGCGCAGCGCACCTGCCGCATCCCCCAGCGTGCCACTGACCCATATGTCATCGCCGGCCTGTGCACGGTCGCGGCGCAGGGCCTGACCACGGCCCACTTGGCCCATCGCGGTGACAGACAACGACAGCGGTCCGCGCGTGGTGTCACCCCCGATCAGCGCGACGTCATGCTGGTCGGCCAATGCGAAGAAGCCATCGGCGAATGCCTCGATCCAGTCTTCGGACGTTTCCGGCAATGACAGCGCCAGGGTGCACCAGGCCGGTCGCGCGCCCATCGACGCAAGATCGGACAGATTGACCGCCAGCGTCTTCCAGCCGATATCGAAGGCCGGCGTCTCCACCGGGAAGTGCACGCCACTGTTGAGTGTATCGGCGGTCACCACCAGCTGTTCGTTCGCGCGCGGCTGCAGCAGCGCGGCATCGTCACCGATGCCGAGCAGCACGTCATCGCGCTCGGCGGTACGGGCGCGGATACGGTCGATGAGGGCGAATTCGGCCAGGGACATGGGGCGTTCTGCTCTTAGGTAGCAGCCGGGCCATGCGCGGCTGCAGTTCGATCACGCGCCACACTACCGGACGCAGCCCTGCCCTGCGCGGCAAGCCAGGCAGGGCACGGCTCTACAGCGATCGGGTCAGTGGCCCGATTCGACCTTGCGCCATTCCACGGCGGCGCGGTCCAGCACACCGTTGACGTAGGTGTGGCCGTGTTCGGAGCCGAAGCGCTTGGCCGATTCGATGGCCTCGTTGATCACCACGCGGTACGGCACGTCCAGGCGGTAGCGCAGCTCGTACGCGGCCAGGCGCAGCACCGCGCGTTCGATGGCATCGACTTCCTCGATGCCACGGTCCAGATACGGGCCCAGCGCTTCGTCGATGTCGGTGCGGTTGTCGAGCACGCCGTGCATCAGCGCCTCGAAGTACGCCAGATCGGCGATCTCGCGGGCCTGCTCATGCGCGAACTGGGCGATCAGCGACTGTGCGTTGCCGCCGGAGATCTGCCACGCGTAGACGGCCTGCACGGCACGACGGCGCGCGCGCGAGCGCAGCACCGGATCAATGCCATCGCGGCGGACGGGTTTACCGGAGGGCTTGCCCTGGGTGTTCTTGTTCATGGCAGCTGCTCCAGAAGATTGACCATTTCCAATGCGGCGAGTGCGACTTCCTCGCCCTTGTTGCCGTGGCTGCCGCCGGCGCGGGCCTCGGCATCTTCCACGCGTTCCACCGCCAGCACGCCGTTCAGTACCGGCACGCCGAAATCCAGCTGCACGCGCATCAGGCCTTCGGCGCAGCGGTCGGCCACGTGTTCGTAATGACGGGTGTCGCCGCGGATCACACAGCCGAGGGTGAGGATGGCGGCGTGTTCATGGGCGGCGGCCAGGCGTGCGGCGACCAGCGGCAGTTCCCAGGCGCCCGGCACCCGGATCACGTCGATGTTGGCTTCGGTGATGCCGTTGCCGGCCAGGCTCTGGCGCGCGCCGGCCACCAGCGTATCGGTGATGCGGGCGTTCCAGCGGCTGGCCAGGATGGCAAAGCGCGCCGACTCGGGAGTGCGAAGATCGCCTTCGTAGTGGCTCATATGCGGCTTGGGGGACTCGATAAGGGGTAATTCTAGCGTGGATGGGCCCCGGCCGTGGTTGGCGGGGGCCTGGCATCCGCCGGGCATGGCCCGGCGCTACCGGGGTCGGATCCCGCACCGCGGGCTCCGACCCCACGGGGCGACCGTTACAGGGCCACCGTCTCCACCACTTCCAGGCCATAGCCGGCCAGGCCGATCTGCCGGCGCGGCGTGCCCAGCACGCGCAGCTTGCCCAGACCCAGATCGGACAGGATCTGCGCACCGGCGCCATTGCGGCGCCACTGGCCCACATCCTTGTCCTTGCCCGGCACCACCGGTGCGGGCTGCTGGCGCAGGCGCGCGAGCAGCGCCTCGCCATCGCGCGGCGCCGACAGCACCACCATCACGCCGGCACCTTCGGCGGCGATCGCACGCAGCGCGTCGGTGGCGGCCACGCCGAAATCGTCACGACGCCAGTGCAGCAGGTCGGCCAGCGGATTCTCCACCTGCACGCGCACCAGCGTAGGCGTGCCAGCGTCGGGAGTGCCGCGGACCAGGGCGAAGTGCAGGTCGTGGGCGATGCGGTCGCGGTAGGTCACCAGCCTGAACGGGCCGAACTCGGTATCGATGTCGCGCTCATCAACGCGCTCGACCGTCTTCTCGGTGGCCAGGCGGTAGGCGATCAGGTCGGCGATGGAGCCCATCTTCAGGCCGTGCTCGCGGGCGAACACTTCCAGCTCCGGGCGACGCGCCATGCTGCCGTCCGGGTTGAGGATCTCCACCAGCACGCCGGCCGGTTCCAGCCCAGCCAGCATGGCCAGGTCCACGCCCGCCTCGGTGTGGCCGGCGCGGGTCAGCACGCCGCCCGGCTGGGCGATCAGCGGGAAGATGTGGCCGGGCTGGTGCAGGTCCGACGGCCGCGCGTTGGGCTTCACCGCGGTGCGGATGGTATGCGCGCGGTCATGGGCGGAGATGCCGGTGGTCACGCCCTCAGCCGCTTCGATGCTGACGGTGAAATTGGTCTGGAACTGCGCGGTGTTGGCCTGCACCATCGGCGCCAGGCCCAGGTCGGCGGCGCGGGTGCGGGTCAACGGCAGGCACACCAGGCCACGGCCATGGGTAACCATGAAGTTGATGTCGCTGGCCTTGACCAGCTCGGCAGCCATGATCAGGTCGCCTTCGTTCTCGCGGTCCTCGTCATCGACGATGACGACCATGCGGCCCTGGCGGATGTCTTCCAGGATCTCGGGGATCGGCGCGAAGTTCATGCTGCGCCTCCCTGCAGGTGCCCGCCAACAAGACGTTCGACATAACGGGCGACCAGGTCGATTTCCAGGTTCACCGCACTGCCCACGCCGGAGGCGGAGAAGGCGGTGTTGGCCACGGTATGCGGGATCAGCGCGACCTCGAAGCCTTCCTCGTCCACTTCGTTGACGGTGAGGCTGACGCCGTCCACGCAGATCGAGCCTTTCTTGGCGATGTAGCGCAGCAGCGAGGCCGGCGCGGCGAAGCGCCAGCGCTGGGCGCGCGCGTCATCGTGGATGGACAGCACCTGGCCCAGGCCATCAACGTGGCCGCTGACCAGATGCCCACCCAGACGATCGGTCGGGCGCATGGCACGCTCGAGGTTGATGACCGCGCCCTGCTCGAGTTGGCCCAGCGTGGTCAGGCCCAGCGTCTCGGTGGAGGCATCGGCCTGGAAGCTGTTGGCGTCGAATGCGATGACCGTCAGGCAGACACCGTTGATGGCGATGCTTTCGCCCATCTGCACGTGGTCGAACGGCAGGTTGCCGACATTGAAGGTGAAGCGGACATCGCCGCCGATGGACTCGCGTGCGGCCAGACGGCCGACGCCTTCGATGATTCCAGTAAACAAGTAACGTTCTCCGCAGGATGTGAGCGAAAAACGCCGCAAGGCAAACAGGCACGCGCAGGGCATGAGCCCTGTGGCACCGTCTTCTTTCATCCGGACTATGACCGTCGGCTCCGGCCTTGAACCGGATCTGCTGACCCCCGGCCGTGGGCCGGGGCGCTCGCGGGCTCGTGCTTGCGCACCTACCGCCGGTGGGGAGTTGCACCCCGCCCTGAAGACGTTTGTGTACCGGCGAACCGGCGCAGCAAGTGTACCAGCCCGGGCTGAACGGGGTGGGATGCCCGGCGCCGCAGCCGTTTCCCGGCGGGAAACGGATCTGACCCCAAGCCTGCCCAGCCTGTGACGGCTGTCTCTCGCATTTTGTAAAACTTTCATTAAAATTCGCCGCGGACGACATGAGGTCGCCACGGGCTGCGCCTCCGGCGCGCCCGCCAATGGACTGCAATTCACAGGAATTCCCATGCGCAAGCTCCTGATCATCGCCAGCCTGCTGGCCGTCGCTCCGCTGGCCTCGGCCGCCGAAGGGCTGAGCTACACCTACGTCGAAGGTGGCTGGACCCAGGTCAAGACCGACGACAGCGACTTCAACGACCCGAAGCTTGACGGCGGCTACGTGCGCGGTTCGTTCGCGCTGGCCGAGCAGGTGCACGTGTTCGGCAGCTGGTCGCGTACCAGCAAGAGCTACCACTTCACCGGTGCGTCGGCCAAGTTCGAACTGGACCAGCCTGAGCTGGGCATCGGCTACCACATGCCGTGGACGGACCGCCTGGACTACACCGCCGACATCGCCTGGGTGCGCCAGAACGCCGAGCTGACCGTGAAATCGGATCTGTTCGGCCGCGAACACCTGAAGGATCACACCAACCTGGCCCGCGCCACCATGGGCGTGCGTGGCAAGCCTTCGCCGAAGACCGAAGCGTGGGCCAAGGCCGGCTACATGGATGGCGGCAACGACTTCAAGGGCACCTGGGTCGGCACCGTCGGTGGCCAGATCAATTTCACCCCGACCTGGGGCCTGGTGGGAGAAGTCTCCGGCCAGCGCGATGTCACCCAGTTCTCGGCCGGCGTCCGCGCCAGCTTCTGATTGCCCGATCCTCGTCGTGCGATCGAACGGGCCCCGCAAGGGGCCCGTTTTTTTTCCGCTGCACACCGTTACCTGGCTGCATCGCGCCATCGAAAGCGTGGGCAGATGCGCTAGGCTTGCCCGCCTCTGGACCCGGAATCACTGTCATGAAGACCCCCCTGCGCTCCCTGCTGGCCACTGCACTGTTGTGCGCTCCCCTGTTCGCCAGCGCCGCCTCGACGCAGCTGAGCCCCGAACAGACGTTCGATCTCTATGCCCGCGTACTGCTGGAAGACGACGCGACCGCCACGCGCACGCTCAACGACGCGCTGAAGCCGGCGTTCGAGGGCCAGGACGCCGTGACCCCGAACCCGGGCGCGCTGGCCAAGGCATTGGCCGAACCCTGGCAGACGGTACTGGCCAGCACCGGCGCTTCGATCGACGCTGCGGCCACCGAAGCGCTGTACGCCAAGGCGCTGCGTGATTCGAAGTGCCGCGCAACCCAGAGCGTGATCGAAGACAACGAATACGTTGAAGACCAGAAGCTGGCGCGGATCACCTACACCTGCCAGGTGCCCGACCTGGGCAAGGTCCGCCCGCTGTTCGCCGCCAGCCTGGCCGACCATGCCAGCCCGGCCTCGCGCAAGCAGTTCACCGACGCCTACACCCAGGCGCTGCAGAGTGGTGCACGCGTGCCGGTCAGCGGCACCTTCACCCTCTACCCGGCCAAGGACAACGGCTACTGGTACAGCGGCAACTTCGATGATCTGGTGGGCACCGTGGCCGGTGCGCTGGCTCCGTTCGAGGACTGGATGCAGGACGCGCAGGCAGCCAACGCGCCGAAAGTGACCGGCATACCCGGCTGCGACCTGCTGCTGCAGCAGCACCGCAGCTGCGTGGCGAAGATCGCGCCCAACCAGATCAGCGGCGTGGACGCGATGGCCGAAGAGCTGAAGGCCAAAGCGCAGGTGCAGTCGGCCGAGGAGATGACGCAGGAGTGCAAGGCACTGCGCCCGCTGGCCGAGATGATGTGGACCGACGAATGCACCTGAGCCGCTAAGTGGTAGCGCCGGGCCATGCCCGGCGACACTCGAATGCACCTGATCGCGTGATGATGGCATCGCAGCGGGGACATGCGCTGCATGACCCCGTTTGCAACTTGTTGCATTGCTTCACAGGATGCCGGGGCCGATCCTGCAGCACCTTCCCGGCCCCATACATGCGCCTGCTCGCCGCTCTGTCCTGTCTGTTCACCGGCGTGTGCATTGCCGCGCCACACACGCCGGAACAGGAGTACACGCTGCAGGCGCGTGTTGTCCTCCAGCACGATCCGGCTGCGCGCGACCAGCTGGCCCTGTGGGACGCTGCCGCTGTTCCTCGCAACGGAATCGATTGGCAGCGCAGCCTCGACGATCTGCCCACCTGGCTGCGGCAGCAGCACCTCGGCGTCGGTGATGCAGGATGTCACCGATGCACTGCTGGCGCGACTGTCGACGGCCACCTGCGCCGAGGCGTTCCTGCCGCTGGGCAGTCCCGAGATTGGTCGATTCACGCTCGCCTGCGCGTTGCCCGACCCGGCGCCCGCAGTGCGCCGGCGGCATTGCATCGCACCCATGTGGTGGGGTGGTCCTCCTATCGCCATGGCGACGTGCATGAGGCACGTTCAGACCAGCTGTACCAGGCCATTCTGCTGACATTGCTGCCGTTCGAGGCATGGGACATGCGTATCGCGGGGGATGTTCCCCCAATCCTGCTCCACGACTGACCACCCCGGCTACCGCGCGTCCGTCTCGTCCGCCGCCTGCCAATGCTACGGCCGCAGCAGCAGGCGCAGGTCCTCACCCACCTGGCATTGCTCGACCACGCGCAGCCGGCGTTGCTGCTGCATCGCTTCGATGCCCAGCCCGGCCAGCAGCGGGCGGGCCCGGTCACCCAGCAGGGTGGGCGCCTGGTACAGCAGCAGCTCATCCACCCAGCCGCCGCGCAGCAGCGCACCGGCCAGCGTAGCGCCGGCTTCGGTATGCACTTCGTTGATGCCGCGCCCGGCCAGCAGGGTCAGCATCGCGCCAAGATCGAGACGGCCGTCGGCACTGGGCACGCAGGCGAACTCGGCATCGGCGGCATCCGGTGCGCTGACCGCCGCATCGTGCAGGTACAACGTGGGTGCCCCACCCTCGCGCACGCGGCTGCATTCCAGCGAACGCAGGCGCGAATCGAGCACGACGCGCAGTGGCGGCATCACCTCGGCATCGGCCAGGCGCACGGTCAGCATCGGATCATCAACCAGGACGGTATCGGCACCGGTCAGGATCGCGCCAGCGCGTGCACGCCAGTGCTGCACGTCTTCGCGCGCCGCAGCTCCGGTGATCCATTTGGACGTGCCGTCGGCCATCGCCGTACGCCCGTCCAGGCTGGCGGCCAGCTTCACCCGCAGCCACGGGCGATTGCGCTCCACGCGTGACAGAAAGCCCTTGTTGAGCTCGCGTGCCTGCGCCGCCATCAGCCCTTCGGCGACCTCGATGCCGGCGCCGCGCAGCAGGTCGAATCCGCCGCCATCGACCTGCGGGAAGGGATCACGCAGCGCAGCGACCACACGCGATACACCGGCCTCGATCAGTGCCAGTGCGCACGGTGGTGTGCGCCCGTAATGCGCGCAGGGCTCAAGGGTGACGTAGGCAGTGGCACCGCGCGCCTCACCACCGGCCTCGCGCAACGCGAACACTTCGGCATGCGGGCCACCGGCACGCTGGTGCCAGCCCTGCCCGACCACACGTTCACCATGGGCGATCACGCAGCCGACCATCGGATTGGGGCGGGTGGTGTAGGCGGCGCGCTCGGCCAGACGCAGCGCGCTGGCCATGTGCAGATGGTCGAGTACGGAGAATGGGGTGGTCATCTGGCCATGGTAACGCTGCCGGTGTTGATCCATGCCATCGGTGCCAACCAAGGTTGGCACCCACCAGTGAATGCGGCCATCGGTGCCAACCGAGGTTGGCACCCACCCGTGGATGCGCCATCAGTGCCAACCAGGGTTGGCACCCAACCAGGCAGAGGCGGTCAGCCCTTCTTCTTCTTGGCCAGCGCGATCACATCGCCCAACAGCTGCAGCTGTTCGGTGCTGGCCGGCAGCTCGCGTTCGAGTTTTTCGATTTCCTCGCGGAAATCGGCCACATCCTCGAAGCTGCGGTAGACCGAAGCGAATCGCACGTACCCCACGTGATCGAGCTTGCGCAGCTCGTTCATCACGAACTCGCCCACCTTGATCGAAGGCACTTCACGCTCGCCACTGAGGCGCAACTGATGGACCACCGCACGCACCGCCGCTTCGATCTTGTCTTCCGGCACGGCACGCTTCTGCAGCGCGCGATCAAAGCCGGCGCGTACCTTGCGCTGGTCGAAGGCCTCGCGGGTGCCATCGCTCTTGACGATGGCCGGCAGCTTCAGTTCGACGGTTTCCAGGGTGCTGAAGCGCTCGTTGCAGGCCTCGCACTCACGCCGACGGCGGATCGTCGCGCCGTCTTCAGAGACGCGCGAGTCGATGACCCGGGTATCGGCATGTTGGCAGAAGGGGCAATACATGGAACGCCTGGCTCAGGGGACAACCTAATGCCACGGTCATGGCAGCGTCGCAAAGGTACCTGAGAAGGGGCTTTCCGGCAAATTTCATGTGCGGTACGGTCCCTCGTCAAGGGCAACCCTGCAGCCGTCCCAGATGCACCCAGATACTCAGAAACACCCTGATGCGTGAGGCTGGACATGCCATCCCTACACCACCATGCGACTTGCCTGAAAAGTCAGGCGCCCGGAAGGTGAGCAGGCCGCCAGCGCAGCCAGGCCAGATGCGCCGCGGGCAGCAACAGCGGCGGGCCGAACAGCAACAGGCTGAAGCCGTCCATGCGTTCGGTCAGGCCGACCACCAGCCCCAGCACGACGGCGGGCACTGCTGCCAGCGCGCCCAGCGCCAGCAACGCCCACCACACCCGGCCCACTGCCTGCAGGCCAGACCGGCCCTGCAGGAGGAAACCGGCGCCGATGTACAACCAGGCAACAATGCCCAGCGCCCCGGCGGTGCCCCAGCACACCAGCAGCAGCCGGCTCGGCAGGCGGGTTTCCTGCGTCAGGCCGGAGTACACGCCCACCAAGGCCACGGTGCCTCCCAGCAGCACGCCTGGCAGCCCGAACAGCAGGGCCTGCACGAGGTGCAGGCGCTTGTGCAGACGTTCATCCATACGCTCATCCATGTGCGTTGCTCTCCCTGGGCCGGGGTCAGAGCCCTTCCCCTGCGGGACGGGATCCGACCCCATTACCCGATCAACCGTAGACCGGGTACTTGCGGCACTGCGCGCTGACGGCATCGCGCACGCGGGCGATCACGGCGTCATCGTTCGGCGCATCGAGGACATCGGCGATCCAGTTGGCCAGATCCACGCAGTCCTGCTCGGTGTAGCCACGGGTGGTCACCGCCGGCGTACCCAGGCGCAGGCCGGAGGTCACGAACGGCGAACGCGGGTCGTTCGGCACCGAGTTCTTGTTGACGGTGATGTGCGCCTTCCCCAGTGCCGCCTCCGCGTCCTTGCCGGACACGTCCTTGCCGATCATGTCCACCAGCATCAGGTGGTTCTGGGTGCCGCCGGAGACGATCTTGTAGCCGCGCGCGATGAGCGTGTTGGCCATCGCCTGGGCGTTCTTCACCACCTGCTGCTGATAGGTCTTGAAGGCCGGTTCCAGCGCTTCCTTGAAGGCCACCGCCTTGCCGGCGATGACGTGCATCAGCGGACCGCCCTGGATACCCGGGAACACGATCGACTGCAGCTTCTTGACCAGGTCCTCATCGGCACCCTTGGCGACGATGATGCCGCCGCGCGGGCCGCGCAGGGTCTTGTGGGTGGTGGAGGTGACGACGTGGGCGTGGTCCAGCGGGCTCGGATAGACGCCGGCGGCGACCAGACCGGCGACGTGGGCCATGTCGACGAACAGGTAGGCACCGACCTTGTCGGCGATGGCGCGGAAGCGTGCCCAGTCGATCACCTGCGAGTAGGCCGAGAAGCCGGCCACGACCATCTTCGGCTTGTGCTCCAGGGCCAGGCGCTCGACTTCGTCGTAGTCGATCAGGCCCTGGTCGTTCACGCCGTACTGCACGGCGTTGAACAGCTTGCCCGAGGCGTTCACCTTGGCACCGTGGGTGAGGTGGCCGCCGTGGGCCAGGCTCATGCCGAGGATGGTGTCGCCCGGCTGCAGCAGCGCGAAGTACACGGCCTGGTTGGCCTGCGAGCCGCTGTGCGGCTGCACGTTGGCATAGTCGGCGCCGAACAGCTGCTTGAGGCGGTCGATCGCCAGCTGCTCGGCGATGTCCACGTATTCGCAACCACCGTAGTAGCGCTTGCCCGGATAGCCTTCGGCGTACTTGTTGGTCAGTTGGCTGCCCTGCGCTTCCATCACTGCCGGGCTGGTGTAGTTCTCGCTGGCGATCAGCTCGACATGGTCTTCCTGGCGCTGGGTCTCAGCGGCGATGGCCTTGGCCAGTTCGGGATCGTAGGATTCGATGCGGACGTCACGCGGGAACATCGGGTACTCCAGCAGGCAGGGAAAGGGGGTGTACGGCTCAGCCCCTGATTGTAGCCCCGCACCGGCCGGCTGGGGCCGAAACGGACGGGGCCGGATCCCTCGAAGGAATCCGGCCCCGTATGGTTCCGAGTGATGTTGCGGGGTCCTCAGCGGCTGCTGAGCACGTACTGGGCGATCACGCCGGTGGCGATGGCCACCAGCAGCATGTTGCCGCGGTCATCGCGGATCCAGTGGTGGCCATGCGGCGGACGGCGCAGGTGGTAGCGCGGATAGTCGTTCACCACGTAGATCGGGCCGCGATAGTAGTCGCGGTAGCGGTGCCCCACCTTCCAGCCATAGCCGGGGCCGTAGGCAGGGCGGTAGACCACACGCGGCGGCGGTGCCGGGCGGTAGTAGCGGTCATGGTCACGGTGCCACTCGCGGCGGTCCTGCCGGTAATCGCGCCGGGCCTCACGGCGGTCGCGCTCCCAGTCACGACGGTCCTGTCGCCACTCGCGACGATCCTCCCGCCACTCGCGGCGGTCGTGACCGCGGCCGCGATGGTCGTCGTCGGCAAATGCCGGGGCAACCGCGCCGAGCGCCAGCACAGAGGCCACGGCTCCGGCCATTACTCGATTGATGCGCATGTCAGACCTCTGCTTGGGTGGTGGTGACCCCATATTGCGCACCGGATCTGAACCGTTTCCGGCTGGAAACGCTTCCCGCTTCAGGACTGTGACGGCGATTCAGGCCGCGGCCAGCCCGGCCGGCTACCCGTGGCGCGGCGGGTAACCGGTTCCGGCTATAATTGGCGGTATTCCATTCAAGTCTGTGCCCGCTGCCGCACCGGGAAACCTCCCGTGACGGTCGGGCGCAGGGTCGCGCCTACGGAGACCTCATGTCCTCGCAATACATCTACACCATGAACCGCGTGTCCAAGGTGGTCCCGCCCAAGCGGCAGATCATCAAGGACATCTCGCTGTCCTTCTTCCCGGGCGCGAAGATCGGCCTGCTGGGCCTGAACGGCGCCGGCAAGTCGACCGTGCTGAAGATCATGGCCGGCGTGGATACCGATTTCGAGGGCGAGGCACGCCCGCAGCCGGGCATCAAGGTCGGCTACCTGGCGCAGGAACCGGAACTGGACCCGAACAAGACCGTGCGCGAGTCGGTCGAGGAAGGCGTGGGCGAAGTGCTGCAGGCCCAGGCTGCGCTGGAGGCGGTGTACGCCGCCTACGCCGAGGAAGGCGCCGACTTCGACGCGCTGGCCAAGGAACAGGAGCGTCTGGAGGCGATCCTGGCCGCCGGCGACGCGCACACCCTGGAAAACCAGCTGGACGTGGCTGCCGATGCGCTGCGCCTGCCGCCGTGGGATGCCAAGATCGCCAACCTGTCCGGCGGTGAAAAGCGCCGCGTCGCGCTGTGCCGCCTGCTGCTGCAGAAGCCGGACATGCTGCTGCTGGACGAACCGACCAACCACCTCGACGCCGAGTCGGTGGAATGGCTGGAACAGTTCCTGGCGCGCTACACCGGCACCGTGGTGGCCGTTACCCACGATCGCTACTTCCTGGACAACGCCGCCGAGTGGATCCTGGAACTGGACCGCGGCCGCGGCATTCCGTGGAAGGGCAACTACACCGAATGGCTGGTGCAGAAGGATGAGCGCCTGAAGCAGGAAGAAAACCAGGAAAAGGCCCGCCAGAAGGCGATCCAGAAGGAACTGGAGTGGTCGCGCCAGAACGCCAAGGGCGGCCGTTCCAAGGGCAAGGCCCGTCTGGCCCGCCTGGAAGAGCTGCAGTCGCAGGATTACCAGAAGCGCAACGAGACCAACGAAATCTTCATCCCGCCGGGCGAGCGCCTGGGCAACATGGTGATGGAGTTCAAGAACGTGTCCAAGAAGTTCGGCGACCGCCTGCTGATCGACAACCTGTCGATGCTGATTCCGCCGGGCGCGATCGTCGGCATCATCGGCCCGAACGGCGCCGGCAAGTCGACGCTGTTCAAGATGATCACCGGCCAGGAGAAGCCGGATTCGGGCGAGATCGTGATCGGCCCGACCGTGCAGCTGTCCTACGTGGACCAGAGCCGCGACAAGCTGGAAGGCAACCACAACGTCTTCCAGGAAATCGCCGGTGGCCTGGACATCCTCAACATCAACGGCATCGAGATCCAGTCGCGCGCCTACATCGGCCGCTTCAACTTCAAGGGCCAGGACCAGCAGAAGATGGTCGGCTCGCTGTCCGGTGGTGAGCGTGGCCGCCTGCACATGGCCAAGACCCTGCTGCAGGGTGGCAACGTGCTGCTGCTCGACGAACCGTCCAACGACCTGGACATCGAAACGCTGCGTGCGCTGGAAGACGCGCTGCTGGAGTTCCCGGGCAACACCTTCGTGATCTCGCACGACCGCTGGTTCCTGGACCGCATCGCCACGCACATCATCGCTTTCGAAGGCGACTCGCACGTGGAGTTCTTCCAGGGCAACTACCGCGAGTACGAGGAAGACAAGAAGCGCCGCATGGGCGATGACGCTGCGCCGAAGCGCCTGCGCTTCAAGGCACTGAAGTAACGCAACAGGAAAGGCCGCGCTCGCGCGGCCTTTCTCCTTCTGTGGGTCGCCCGCTTGCCGGGAGACACCTTCACGAGAAGCCCCATGTCCCTGTTCGAACGCCTGTTCCAGCTGCAGCAGCACGGCACCACCGTGCGCACCGAGCTGCTGGCCGGTGTCACCACCTTCCTGACGATGTCCTACATCGTCTTCGTCAACCCCGAAATCCTCGGCACCACCGGCATGGATGCGGGCGCGGTATTCGTCGCCACCTGCCTGGCGGCCGCGCTGGGCTCCACGGTGATGGCGCTGGCAGCCAATTTCCCGGTCGGCATGGCTCCGGGCATGGGCCTGAACGCGTTCTTTGCCTTCACCGTGGTCGGCGCCGCCGGCCTGCCCTGGCAGCAGGCGCTGGCGGCAGTGTTCATCTCCGGCCTGGTGTTCCTGGTGCTGTCGCTGACCGGCGTGCGTGCCTGGCTGGTATCCGGCATTCCTTCGTCACTGCGCTCAGCCATCGTCGCCGGCATCGGCCTGTTCCTGGCCATCATCGCCCTGCAGAAGTCCGGGGTGATCATCGGCAACGAGGACACGCTGGTGGCGCTGGGCCCGCTCAACACCGCCCCACCGCTGCTGGCACTGGCCGGCTTCCTGCTGATCGCCGTGCTGGAGGCGCGCCGCATCCGTGGTGCGATCCTGATCGGCATCCTGGCGGTCACTGGGGCCGGCTGGGCGCTGGGCGACGTGCAGTACCAGGGACTGGTGTCCCTGCCGCCAAGCCTGGCGCCGACCTTCCTGCAGCTGGACCTGCCGGGCCTGCTGCACCACGACGGCGGTGCCCCCATCGCGGTACTGCTGCAGGTGGTGCTGGTGTTCGTGCTGGTGGAGGTGTTCGATGCCACCGGCACGCTGTACGGGGTGGTCGGCCGCGCCGGCCTGCTGAAGCTGCCGGGTGCGCAGAAGCGTTTCGGCCGTGCACTGCTGGCCGACAGCACGGCAATCGTCGCCGGCTCCATGCTGGGCACCAGCAGCACCACGGCATTCGCCGAAAGCGCCTCGGGCGTGCAGGTGGGCGGCCGTACCGGCCTCACCGCCCTGGTGGTCGCCGCGCTGTTCCTGGCCGCCCTGCTGTTCTCGCCGCTGGCCTCGATGGTGCCAAGCTACGCCACCGCACCGGCCCTGCTGTTCGTTGCCGGGTTGATGCTGCGCGAGCTGGTGGAAGTGGACTGGAGCGACCTCACCGAATCGGTGCCGGCGGCCCTGTGCGCGCTGGCGATGCCGTTCACCTACTCCATCGCCAATGGACTGGCTTTCGGCTTCATCGCCTACGCCGCGCTGAAGGCCGGCACTGGCCGCTGGCGCGAGGTGCATCCGGCGGTGTGGCTGGTGGCCGTGCTGTTCGTGCTGCGCTTCGCGCTGGAGTAATCAGGGCAGGGGCCCGCTGTCACGGCGGGCTGGTGGTGTACTCATCGCCATGCCGGTCGCAGCTGGCCATCCACGCCGAAACGCCAGCGGCCCTCGGCCCAGCCCCGGCCGAACAGGGCCAGCATCTGCGAATAGTAGGCCGGTGCCTCGGCACGCTGCTGTTCCGGGCTGGGCAGGCTGGCCAGCAGCGACTTCGCCAGCCCCTGCTCGCGCTGTGCCAGCACACAGGGCAGTACAGCCGCGCGGAAACCATAGTTGCCTTCGCCCTGCCCCTGCCCGCTGCGGGTATCGACCTTTTCCCAGAGTGCCGCACCGCTGCGCAGGCGCTGCAGCGGACCGGACAACGCCGCCAGCTGCCGCCGGAACAACGGATCGCGCGGGGCCGTCATGCCTGCCCACGTGTAGCAGCGGATCGCATCGTAGCCGCCCACCGCTCCGTTCACCGGATCGACCACGAAGCGCCCCTGCTGCCACGCCGCCCAGTCCGGTGCATAGCCATGCGGGCTGGTCTGCTCCAGCAGCGTGGTCGCGTTGTCCGCCAGTTCCGCCCAGGGCCCACTGCGATCGGCCGCGGCAAAGCGCCGCAGCAGCGGCAGCGGCAGATAGCTGGGATTGACCCGGGTCGCATCGCCTTCGACGAATCCCTGCGGTCCCGGCAGCAGCATCGGGCCGAGACCGGGCAGCTGCACGACTTCCCTTTCCCGCACCTGCCCCAGCATGCCCCCGGCGATGGCCTGCAACGCAGGACGGTGCCAGAGCCGCCCCGCTTCGAGCAGGGCGTAGGCCAGCCACAGATCGGAATCGGACGCCGGATTGTCGTCCAGTACGCGCCAGCCGCCCTTGTCATCGCGGCCCCACAGCCAGGCCGGCAACCGCTGCCGCATATCGCCCCCGGCCAGGTTGTCCTGGGTCCAGCCCAGAACGCGATCAAACAGCGCCTGATCGTTGTCGACCAGCGCGAAGAACAACGCATACGACTGCCCTTCCGACGTACTGCGCTGGTCGTCCTGGCTGCGATCGATCATGCGTCCGTCGTTGCTGAGGCTGCTGTCCAGCAGCACCTGCCAGGCCGGCCAGCGCGGCGCTGCGAGCGCACGCCCTGCGCCCATGGCCAGCAACGGCAAGGCGGCCGTCGCCTGCAGCAGTCGGCGGCGTTGCGGGTCAGCGGAACTCGCCATAGGGCACCAGCGGCGACACGGGCAGCGGCAGGTTGCCCTGCCAGGGCTTGAAGGTATAGCGCAGATAGAGCTGGAATGTGTTCGGCGAGAAGTCACGGCTGCGCTGCAGGGTTCCCGCCGCGCCCAGGACGATGTGATCGCCCAGCCGCCGCTCCACGGCCGCGTAGAGCCGATAGCCGGTGCCGGTGCTGCGGCTGTCGCCGGTGTACAGGCCAGCCTCGTCCAGCGCGAGAGCACCGTACTGCGGCTCCAGCTGTGCCACCACGCGCTCGATCAGCGCCTGGTCCGGGAAGCGGCTGATCGACGCCGTACGCGCGCTGGAAACACTGACCGACCCATCCACCCGCAGCGACCACAGATCATTGCGCCAGGCAAAGCTGGCCGGCAGGCTCAACGAGGCATAGCGCTGCGGGCTGTAGTAGCCGCCCTGGCCCAGCGAGTAGCCGCCCAGATCCTTCTGGTAACGCCAATACATGGCCGTGGTGCCGACGTCCAGGCGCATGTCCGTACGCTGGATCAGCTTGTGGTACCAGCCGACCATCGCACGCGCACGCGTGTTGTCCGCGACGTTGTGACCGGTCAACCGGTGCCAGCTCCAGTTCGACCAGACACCATTGCGTCCGCCCTCATCGAAGCCCAGGCTGAAGGTGATGCCATTGGCGGTCACCCCACCCCAGGCAATGCCGCTGCGAGGATCGTAGGCACCGGCCTGTGACAGCAGGGAGTTGGTCATCGGCCGCCGCGACAGCGTCGCCCCCCAGCCGAGACGGCCCAGATCGCCATTGGCGGTGATGCCTCCCAGCCAGTTGCCGATCACATAGTGGGACGGCGTATGGCCAAGGTCGACATTCCAGCGATCGTCCAGCGTGCGCCAGCCGGCCGCGAACCCTGCGCCGGAACTGCGCCGCTGATGCACGAAGCGGGTACATCCCGGGGCCTGCAGCCGGGAGCCGTCGGCACGCAGCAGCGACAGGTCGCAGCTGCCGAAATCCTCGTCGTAAGTGTCGTCGGCGCCGGTGCGGAACCGCCCTGCGTCGAAGTGCACCTGTTCGATGCGCGCCCAGCCGAGCCCGCCTGCAAACGGCGCATCCAGATGCGCGATGCGGGTGTCGCGCCCGAGGCGGGAAATGCCGGGCGTTCCGTCGCTGCGACGACCGGTATCCTGCATCACCGTCAGCGTGGGATTTTCCTGCTGGTACAGCGTTCCCACGTCGCTGCGCAGGCTGCGCCGCAGCCAGTCGTCCCCCGCGGTCTCGCGGCTGGCCAGGGTCAGCGCGCGGTTGTCGCGCGGCTGTGCCTGCGTTGCGGCCAGCAGGCCGTTGTCGGCCATCGCCTGCGCGTACATGTCCAGCGCCTGCTGCGGATCCTCGCGGCGCACCAGTCGCGCTGCGTCGCGCCAGGACTGTGGATCCGGACCGTCCCTGCGGGCCAGCAGCGCGCGCAGGATCGCCAATGCCTTGGCGTCCTCGTGCAGGTCGGTCCAGATGCCGGCCAGCTGGCGCTGCTGGCCGAGCGCATCTTCGGCGACCACCGGCGGCGACAGCCGCATCTGCCGCCGCGCGTTGTCCAGATCGCCGGCACCGATCCAGGCCTGCACCTGGCCAAGCTGTGCATCGACGTTGTCCGGCTGCTCCGCAAGTACCCGCTGGTAATACTGCAGGGCCTGCGGGTGGTCGCCGCGCAGGCGCGCCCAGTCGGCCAGCAGCAGGTTGTTCTCGGCACTGGCCGGTTGCTGTTGCAGCAGGGCGATGGCTTCCGGCTCGCGTCCCTGCGCACGCAGCGACCAGAGATGATCGATGAGCTGCTGCCGGCGCAGCCGTGCGGACAGTGCGCGGATATCGTCATCCCATTCCGCCAGCGGCACCGCGTCCAGCACTGCCAGTGCCTGCGGCAGGCGATCGGTGCCGGACAGATACAACGCCTGCGCGTAGCGTGCTTCAGCGCTGTCATTGCGCGCCACCATGTCCGCGACCACCGCATCGGCCTCGGCAGGCCGACCCGCGGCCTGCAGCTCAACGGCCAGGGCACGGGCGAGCCACGCATCGGCGGGCAGCTCCACGCGCAGCTCATGCCCGAGCGCAAGGGCGGCCTCCGCATCGCCGGCCGCCAGGGCCTGCTCACGTCGTTCGCGCAGGCGACTGATCCGCAGCTGACGCAGATCCTCGGCGTACAACCGGCGCTGCGCGGCCGGCAACGCATCGATGAAGGTCTCCAGACGCTGCGGATCGGTCCTCCCATACAGCTGCACCAACCTGCGGATCACGTTGGCATCGTTCGGCGCCATCCGCCTCGCGGCCTGCAGCTGGCGTTCGGCCGAGGCGTCGTCGCCACGGGCCACGGCAACATCCACCTGCCCCAGCCGTGCGTTGACCTCGCGTGGCTGCTGCCGCCGCGCCTGCGCGTACAACGCATCCGCCTCGTCCAGCCGACCGGCACCGAGTGCGGCATCGGCCTGGTCCAGCAGCAGCCAGTAGCGCGTACTGGCAATGAGGTCGCGCCATTTGTCGCTGCTCTCGCCGACGGGCGTGGCCTGGATCGCGCGTTCGAACAGGCCGATCGCCGACGCGCGACGGCCCTGTCGCATCTGCGCCATGCCCAATCCGCCCAGGAAGGCGGCTTCGCGCGGATAGGCCCGCAACGCCTGCTGGAAGGCACGTTCGGCCTCGGCATCGCGCCCGCGTTCAAGCAGTTGCTGGCCACGCAGACCCGCCCGCCAGGCCGGATCACTGACCTGCCTGTGCTGCTCGGCATAGCGCTCGCGCACCAGGGCGATGTCATTGAAGGTTGGATTGCGGGTGATGAACTCCTGCAGGCGACGCACGCCGCGCTCATCGGCGGGCTGGTCCTGCAGGTACGCCCACTCGGCATCGGCAGCCAGCCCGCGGGCGTCGGGGTTGCGGCCCATGCGCCGCAGCGCGTCGAGCGCTTCATCGTCGCGACCGGCCGCGAACAGCAGCTGCGACAGCGTCTGCAGCAGCCCGGTGTTGCCTGGATACGCCTGGTCCAATGCGGTCAGCTCCCGGATCGCCAGCGCGCGGCCATCCGCCTGCGCGCCACGCAGACGCCAGTACTCCAGCCCCAGCTGCAACCCCGGAGGCGCGTCATTGAACAGGCGGCGGTAGATCGCCAGCGCATCGGCACTGCGGCCACCGGCTGCGAACAGGCGTGCCTGCTGCAGCTCCTGCTGCAGATCGCCCTGGTAGGCCTGCCAGAGGCGATCACCCGCAGCGAGTTCGCGACTGCCCGCACCGACCTGCCGCAATCGTTGCAGCGTCGCGGTCGCATCCTCCACCTTCTGCTGCGACAACTGCACCTCCAGGATCGCCAGCAGGGTGCCACGATCATCCGGTGCCAGCATGCGCAGCCGGGCCAACGCATCTTCGATCAGACTCTGGCGCCCGGTCGCCTCGCCGATGCGTACCTGCTGCAACAACCACTGCCGCTGCTCGGCCGCAGTACCGCCGGGCATTTGCGGCAGCGCCTGTGCCGCACATGCGCCGGTCCCGGCCAGACCCAGCAGCACCAGCCGGGACGCCATCAGCAGCGGCGGCGAGGTCCGGCTCATTCCTTGCCCGCATCCAGGCGCCGCGCGGCGACCCAGCGCAGTGCACGCCAGAGCAGGAAGGCGACCATCAGCACCACCAGCGTGGCCAGCACGGCCAGCAATGCCGGATGATCGGCCAGGTGGTACCACAGCAGCAGCCACCACGGCAGCGCGCCCACGTAGTAGTGTTCGCCCACGAACTGGCTGTTGATGCCGGAACTGCGCAGGATCGCCACCGATCCCGCAATGGCTTCGCGCTTGCCGGTGTCGCTGAGTGCATCATCGAGCAGCTGATAGTCGGCCGGATGGCTGGCCGCCAGCGAGACGATGCTGCGCTGTGCATGGCGGGGCGACTGCAGGCCGACGATGGCCGCGAAGGGCGCCTGTGCGGTGACCGCCACGCGGGTGACCGCAGGATCGCCCGCACGGCTGCCGCGACGGGCCTGCTGCACCGCCAGCTCCGGCGATGGCCACTGGCCGTTGAGCAGGCGCGTGCGTTGATCGTCGATCAGCAGTGACAGCTGCTGGCTGCCGCGCAGCTCATCCGGCAACGCGCCCAGAACCAGCAGGTCCGCATCCAGCGCACTGGCCTGTTTCCAGTCCGCGGACAGGCGCAACCCGTAGGCCGGGTACCCACTCTGCACGCCCAGGCCTCCGATCAGGTTGAGCAGCAGGCTGACCTGGGCCTCGCTGGCGGACGGCGGCACCAGCACCACGGTTTCAGACAGGTCCGCCATGCGTGTGAACGGGAAGCCGCTGAGCGCGAACGCGGACAGGTCCGGCAACCCCATGTAGTGATGGAAACCGGAGAAGTCGATGGTCGAATCCTCCTCGATGGCCGCCTGCAGGTTGGGCGGCAGCACGGTCTGGCAGTGGTCGCGCTGGGCACTGCCCATCACGCTGGCAAAGTTGAAGTCGAACCGCAGCTGGTTGCGGTCACCCAGCTTCAGCGCCGGAATCAACAGGCGGCCATCGTCGGCGCCGGCATCGCCAGCGAGCACAGGCAGGCGGATTTCCGCCACACCCTGCTTGCCGGTGCGGCGCACCAGCGGGAAGCTTGAAATGAACTGGTCGTTGATCGCCACGCCCAGCCGCGACTCATCACTGCCAAACGGCGGCGTGTAGCGGTAACGCAGGTTCAGTGGAATGCCCTGGTTGCGCCAGATGAACAGGTCCGGTGGCAGGTTGAGATTGACCGTGATCGGCTGCGGCGATACCCCGTTGGCATGCAGCTGCTGCGGATAGTCCAGCAGCTCGGCCAGGCGCACCGCGCGATCGGTACGCACCCAGTTCGGCGCGTCGTACGGCCTGCGTGGCGCCAACGGCTTCATTTCGTCGATCGCGACCTGGCGGCCGCGGAACAGGACATTGCCGGCCGCCATCGCCGAAACGGCCTTCTGCAGGTCATCGTCGTTGCGGCCCAGCACCAGCAGCAGCTTGCGCTGCGGATCCTCGGGCAGGGCCATCAGCTCGATCACCGGCCCCTGCACAGGCGCGTGGTTGGCGATCACCGGCGGGAAGCGGCCATTCACCGCCAGCACGACCGCGTGGCCCTGCTCGGGCAGGGTGCCGAAGCTCACCGGGAAACGGGCCTGCCGCCACCATCCCGCCAGGCTGCCGAAATAGGACGCCATGACCGCCGCAGCCCGCTGCTGCGCCAGCGTGGGCGCCGCTGCAAACACCACCGGCAGTTCCAGCCGCGCGGTGTCGCGCGGATCGAAGAAGGGCAGCGGGAAATTGGCCAGATCATCCTGCATGTCCAGCGGCTGGCCGCCCAGCCTCAGCGTGCTGTTGCTGGAGAGGTTGACCCACAGCGAGCTGTGCGTGGGTTCTTCGCAGATATCGGTGTAATGGCCTACGAATTCCAGGCGGACCTGGTTGAAATCAGCGATCAGGCGCGCGTCCAGCGGCAGCTTGGCCTGCACGGGGCGCCCCAGCTGGTCGTTGCTGATCGGTACCACGCCCATCATCGCGTCATTCAGATAGACCCGCAGGTGCGACAGCGTCGGCAACAGCGACGGCGAGGGTGTGAAGCTCAGATCCAGTTCCGCTTCGCGCGCGAGGCGATCGCGGCGCACCTGGAATTCGAACGTGGTGCTGTTGCGGACGCCGGACAGCAGCGTGTCCTGGCGGCGGCCAAGCTGTGCGAAGGTGCTGTGCCGTTGCCAGGGCCAAGCGCTGCCGGCCCAGGTATCGGGCAAGGCCGGTTCGCCGCGCGGCGCGGGCACCGATGCTGCTGTGGTCGGGGTCGGTACCGCAACCTGCGCGGCCGGGGCATCCGGCGTGGAACCGGTGGCAGGCGCCGGCACGGGTGCTGGAGCGCCATTGCCGGACACCACTGGCAGTACCAGCAACGGCAGCAGCAGCCAGCGCAGAGAGGTCGGGATGCTCATGGACGAAGCCCTGGGTCAGCGGCTGGGTCAGCCGGGTGGGAGGGAAGCGGACGTTGTGGTGCGAAACTGGCCAGCCAGCGCAGCAGGCGACCGCTCCAGTGCACGGGGCGGTCGAGATCGAACGGCGTGAAGTCGCCCATCCGCCGATAGCCTTTCCAGCCCAGCACCAGCACGCTCCACAGGCTGCGTGGCAGGCTCTTGGGCTGGTAACCGGCATGCCAGTCCAGCCACGCATCGGCGCGGGCGAATGTGCATTGGGCGAACTCCACGCGCTGGCGCTCGTTGTCGAACTGCAGCAGCAGGCCAAGGCGATGGCCGACGCTGCGCTGTACCCGAGCCGGGAAGGCGAACTCGCGCCGGCCACGCCCGAGCAGCAGGTGTACGCGCGTGCCTTCGGCCAGTTGCGGATCCAGTCCCAACTCCAGGCCGACGCCATCGTTGGAATAGTCCTGCAGCACGCCCCGCAGTCGACGCCCATCGGGTATCTGCAGCGCCATCGGCAGGCGCGTGGTGACCCGGTGGGTGCGCCGCACCTGCTGTACCTCCGCCGCCACCGCCAGCGCGCCGCCGATGATCAGCAGGTTGTACAGCACCCACAACGAACTCACGACCACCGTGCCGCGCTCATCGGCAGGCCCCTCGATGAAACGCCACACGGCGAAGCACAGCCCCAGCACGTTCAGCAGCGCCAGTACCAGGTAGGGGCGCGCCACCCGCCAGTCGAAGCGGTCACCCGCCTGCGTGCCGCCCTTGTCGGTGACATTGAACTTGCCACGGCCGGGACTGAACAGGGCCACGGTGGTCGGCCGCGCGATGTACCAGGCCAGCACGGTTTCATAGACCTCACCCCAGAACGGGCGGCGGTACCGGCCCTGGATGCGCGCGTTGGTCAGGCTGGCGTGGGCCATGTGTGGAACGACAAACAGCAGGATCGCCAGCGCGGGGGCGTAGATGATGTAGACATGCAGCAGGAGGAAGGCCAGCGGCGCGGTGAGGAACACCAGCCGCGGGATGCCCGCGAGGAAGTGCAGCATCGCGTTGGCGTAGCAGAAGCGCTGGAACAGGCTCAGGCCCTTGCCAAGCAGCGGATTGTCGATGCGGAAGATCTGCACCATGCCGCGCGCCCAGCGGATGCGCTGGTTGACATGCGCGCCCAGGCTGTCGGTGGCCAGGCCGGCCGCCTGCGGAATGCGAAGGTAGGCCGAGTTCCAGCCCTGGCGATGCAGGCGCAGGGCGGTATGCGCATCCTCGGTGACGGTCTCGGTGGCGAAGCCGCCGATGGCATCGATGGCCTCACGCCGCAGCACCGCGCAGGAACCACAGAAGAACGCGGCATTCCACAGGTCGTTGCCGTCCTGCACCAGCCCGTAGAACAGCTCGCCCTCGTTGGGATCACTGCGGAACACCTGCAGGTTGCGCTCGAAGGGATCGGCCGAGAAGAAATGGTGCGGCGTCTGCACCAGCGCCAGCTTCGGATCGCGCAGGAACCAACCACAGGTGATCTGCAGGAACGAGCGCACCGGCAAGTGATCGCTGTCGAAGATCGCCACCAGCTCACCGTCGATCAGGGTCAGGGCGTGGTTGAGGTTGCCGGCCTTGGCGTGCCGGTTGTCGCTGCGGGTGATGTAGTTGACGCCGGTCTGCTCGGCGAAGGCACGGAACGCCTCGCGCTTGCCGTCATCGAGAAGGTGGATGCGAAGTCTGTCGGCCGGCCAGTCCAGCCCCATGGCGGCATGGACGGTATGCCGCACCAGTGACAGGTCTTCGTTGTAGGTGGGAATCAGCACATCCACCGTGGGCCACTGCCGGATGTCGGCCGGCAAGGGCGCCGGACGCCGTCGCAGCGGCCAGGCAACCTGTACGTAGCCCAGCATCAGCACCAGCCAGGAATACGTCTCGGCCACCAGCAGCACCAGACCGCAGACCAGGTCGAAGGTGCTGCTCCAGTTCAGGGTGGCGGTATAGCGCCACCAGAGATAGCGGCAGGACACGGTGATCGACAGCACCACCAGTACCAGCGTCGCATAGCGGCCGGGCATGCGCCGTACCAGCAGCGCGATGACCCATAGCAGCAGCACGAACACGAACTGCGCCAGGTAGCTGAAGGGCTGGGTGATGCACAGTGCCGCCAGACCCAGCGTAGCCAGACCAGTGAGCGCGGTCAGCGCCTGACGCGCGCGGGGCGGCAGGTGCTCCAGGCGCTGTGCGAGCCACGCCGCGAGGCGACTGTTGCCGACATCGGCAGGTGCATCACGCATCGCCCGCAGGTAGCGCAGGCGACCGCGTCCTGCCGCTCCGCGCAGCTCGGCGATGCGCTGGCGCCGGGCCTGGGCCAGGCGCTGGCGGCGCAGCGAGGTATGCGGAACCAGGCGCACCAGCGACAGCCATGCGGCCTGGATCAGCAGCCGCAGTGGATCTCCGGGGCGCCAGCGGCGATCACCCTGCAACTGCGGGAACGCACGCCGCAGCCGCGGCGCCAGCGCCTGCCACGCAGGTCCTTCCAGCCTCAACAGCGCCCAGCCCAGGGCCTGCAGCGACCACAGCAGCGCGCACAGTGGCCATGCGGCGTACACGCGCTCACGCAGCCGGTTCCAGTGCAGATAGTGGATGCGTGCGCCCTTCATCGCCCGCTCTCCCGATCCTGCCGCCGCGCCGCCTCGGCCAGGCACCACAATGCCAGGCCGGCGACGTCGGCAGCCGCCAGCGCATCGGCCGCATGCTGCCCCAGCGGCTGCTTGCTGGCCAACGCGGCCGGCACCCGCGCATCTTCGTGCAGAGGCTGAGGCACCAGCATCGACGCGTGCGCATGCAGCCACAGCTGCATCAGATCGCGCTGCACCGGAACCGCCGGGTCATACCGGTTGGCCAGCAGACGGCGCGGATCGTCGTGCTGCCGCTGCAGGAAGACGTGGCTTGCCGGATCGACGCACGCCAGGCGCAACGGCAGCGTACAGCGCGCATATCGGTTGACCGCCGCCGCGTGTGCCGGCAGCCGCTGCGGCAGGTCGAACAGCAGCCAGTCGAACTGCGCCGACAGCACCGGCACACGATCATTCCAGGTATCGGGTGCCAGACTCAGCGCCTGCTCGATCTGCAGGGCTTCGGCCGCGCTGACACGGCCGTACGGCAGCACCGCCAGGCCCGGCGCGCAGGCGAAGGCCGCATCTCGCCAGTCGCGGCCGTCCAGCATCGCCCGCGCCCAGCCATCGGCCTCCCGTGCGGCCAACCCGACATGCAGGCCCAGCATCTGATCCGGACTGCACTCGACCAGCAGCACGCGCTGGCCCTGCGCATGCAGCGCCTGTCCCAGTGCGGCCAGCACCGTGGTGACGCCTGTGCCGCCGTGCACGCCCTGCAGGGACAGCAGTACGCTCATGGCTGCCGCTCCAGCTCGGCCAGCAACGGCCAGCGTGCCAGTGCCCGGGCACGTTCGTTCTGCGCCGAGAAGTCCACGTAGGGCAACCCGGGCATGCCCAGGCTGCGACGCAGCAGATCGATGTCGTCCTCCTCCACCGAAAGCGTACTGGCAACGGCCAGGATGTCGGCCATCAGCGTTTGTCCTCCGGGTACGGGTTCCAGGCCTTGCTTCCCTGCAGCTGCAGCCAGGGCTTGCCACCGTAATCGATGACCTTGGCGCCTTCGTTCTCCGACACCGAGGGCGTACGTGGCAGCCCCTGCAGCAGGCTGTCCCAGTCACGCGCTCCCGGCGGCGACTGCGCGTTCAGCGCATACACCCGCGACACCAGTTCGGAGAGGGCCAGATAGCTGCTGGGCTCGGGCACATGACGCGGCCCTCCGCTGGCCGGCGTGCCCATCCCGACCAGCTTGACGCCGACCGGCACATGGGTGATCGAGGGGCTGGGAATCTCCCGCATGCCGGGAATCTGCATGCGGTCGCCATGCAGCGCCGCGCCATGCTCGGGCACCACGACGATCATGGCGCGACGGCCACTGCGCTCCACCGCTTCGACGAAGCCTGCCATGTCACCCAGCACCATCTGCGCGCGGGCCTTGTAGTCAGCCGCGTTGGCACGACCGTCGGCGCCGACGATGCGGTTGCCGTCGTGCAGGGAGATCGTGTTGTAGAACAGCGCGACCTGCTGCGCCTGTTCGGCCTGGCGCTGCTTCCACCAGGCGTTCAGCACGTCACCATCGCGGCGCAGCGGCGACTTGTCGAACGCGACCAGCGCCCGGGGAAACGCGCTGATGTCCATCGGCCGTGCCTGCAACCCACCGTACTGGCTCAGTTCGCCGATGAAGTTGTCGAAGTGCCCATCGTGGTTCATCGCCAGCTCGCTCTGGAAACCCAGGCGCTGCAGGTTGGAGAACAACTGGCATTCGGCTGGCACCGGGTCGAACAATGCGGTGTGCGAGGTCTGTCCGCAGCTGGCGCGCAGCAGGCGGATCGCCGCCGGTCCGCTGTAGGCGGTGGCCGAGTTGAAATCGTCGAAGATCAGGTCCATGTGGTCCAGCAGCGTGTTCTGGCGCATGCCGACTTCGTCCAGATCACTCCATGCCAGCGAACAGATGTTGAGGATGATGACGTCGAACGGCGCAGCGCTGGCCGGCGCCGGGAACACCGTCTTCAGGCCCGACTGCTGCTGGTAGAAGGCCGCCAGCCAGGCATTGAGTGTCTCGTTGCTGGCCGGCGCAAGTGCACCGGCAGCGCCGGCAGCGGCGTCAGCACCGCCGGTCGCTGCGGTGGCCTGCGACGTTCTCCAGTTCAGGCCCGCCGGCAATGGCAGTGCCACCACCGCCATGCCCAGCATGCCCAGCACGCTCAGCGTCGTGATGCGCAGCCACGGTTTCAGCAGCAGGTAGGCAACCACCAGCAGCACCAGCACCGCGACCATCTGCCAGTTGATGAAGCGCTGCGCCAGCTCCAGCCAGTAGTCGGCGGAGAAATCGAGCACGCCCGGCTGTGCGAGAAGACGCTGGAAGGGCGGCCACCAGGTGTCCTGGTAGTAGAGCACCACGGCCACCGGCACGGCGACGACCGTGCGTGTGATGCGTGCCCATCGCCACGGCAGTGGCACCAGCAGGGCGGCCAGGAACAACAGGTTGGGCAGGACCTTGAGGTCCAGCGCGCCCATCCAGGCCAACACCACTTTGGACAGGAAGTACAGGTTCCAGCCGCGCAGGTCCGACCAGACGAACGGCGATGCGGGCGTCGGCTCTGCGCTCATTGCGGCCTCCGCGCATCGCGCACCCGCACGCCCGCCCGCCGCAGGTGCCGTGGGGGCAGCCATGACGCTGCGCGGCGACGCACCGCGCGCCACAGCGCGCCCAGCATCACGCCGAACGGAATCATCACCAGCGCACAGGCCGCGATCAGCGTCCACAGCTGCTGGTCGGTGGTCATGCGGAATCTCCCAACCGGAACGGGATGGGGGCGTTGAATGCGACCTCGTTGACCGGGGCCGCGGGTTGCGGCAACGGAACGGCAGGGGCGGGCAGCGTCTCGGATTCGGAGTCGCTGCCGCGGGCATTCATCGCTGCGATGTCGTACTCGGCCAGGCGCTGGTAGCCATCGAACAGCTCGCGCCAGGGCAGCCGGTACAGGTTGGAGAGCGCCTGTTCGACCGCATCGCGGCGGCAGCCGAACAGGAACAGGCGGACCTGGCCGCGGTACACGCAGGCCACATCCCCCTGCCTGCGGATGTTCAACTGCTGCAGGGTCTGTTCCGCGCGCAGCCCGGCCACCGGCTGCAGCGCCAGCACGGCGCTTTCCACCGCGCTGCCGTCCTGATCGATGCGTTCGCCGACGATCTGCCGGAAGCGGTCGGCCGCCACGATTCCATTCACTTCCGGTGGCCGGTGGGCACGGATCAACGGTTCGGGGTCGGCCGCCAGCTGCCCCTGCCAACGCTGCCGCTGCACCGTCTCCAGCAGCGTCAGCAGCCGCGGCAGCGGAGTCGCCGCCGGCACCACCATGTTGCCGCCGCACTGCAGCAGCAGGCGCTCGTCGGCGTAGCGCAGGCACGGTTGCACCTCGCGCACCACCAGCTTCAGCAGGTCGCCGCGCTCGCGGCGCAGCCGATGCAGCAGGCGTGCCAGTGTGTCCACCTGGTCGTTGCTGCGGATCGCCAGCACCACGGTGGCCTCGCGCGCCTGCAGCGCCGAAGGCAGCAGGTCCGCCCAGCCATCGTGGAGCCGCCAGGCGGGCGACAGCGGCGGAGCGCCTTCCAGCACGTCGGCCTCGGCCAGGTACAGATCACGATCGCCGCCGCTGGCCTCGACCGCAGAGAGCACGCTGTCCGCCTCTTCTGGCACGCGGCGCAACCCGCCTTCTGCCGCTTCGATCGCGAAGGCACGGCGGGCCACCACACCATGGGCGTTGGCCCAGTAATGCAGCAGCAGCTGCAGCGCACCGCGGTGCGGATGCAGCTGGGCGACGCCGGAACAGGTCCGGTTCAAGGCCAGCAGGCGCGGCGCCAGGGTGGCCACTTCACCGTGGCAAAGCAGCAGCAGCACCGTGCCGGCCTGCTCCGCCCAGGCTTGCAGCTGCCGGTTCCATGCCGCCAGCCGGGCATCGCTCCAGCCTTCCAGCGCCGCCAGCGGAAACTGCACCATGCACAGGCGGGTCGCGGCGGTGGCCGCGCGGGGAAGATCAACCGCCAGACCGCGCAGGGTCCGCTGCATGGCAGCGGCCGAGGAACGGAACAGACGCAACCGCGCCGGCCCCTCCCCCGGCGGCAGCTCGGCCAGCATCGCATCGGCGCCGCGCCCCAGCGTCGCCAGCACGGCGTCCTGCACGTCGCTGGCCGAACCCAGCACACCTGCGCCAACCAGGTCGGCCGGCGCGCTTCCGGCCGCGACGACCCAGTACAGCCCACCGCCGTGCATCTCGACGAACTCGGGCGGCAATCCGGCGATGGCAAGATGGGGCGCTGTCATGCCGGGTCCTTTCAGCGGACCTCAGCCGAGCCGACGCTGCGGCAGCGGAGGTGCTGTGTTGGGTGACTCGAATTTCATGACGCGCATCACACTCGTGCTGCGATACGTTCATGGCAGCTCCGATCTTGGTATTTCCGGGATCAAGACGCAGTCAACGTCGCCTGCGGAACAGGCAACGTTGGGGCACAGCGCAGCGGTGGAACGGCCGTTGGCCGCTACTCGTACTGGATGGTGAAAGTCGCCTGTCCGTTCGCGACACCGGCACCGACGGTACCGGCCTGGGTCTGTACATAGCGGGCGCGCAGCGGCAGGGTCATGGTGCTGGGGCCCGGTATGGTGGTGCCGACATTGATCGCCTGGCCGAAGCGCACTTCGCGCTCGGTGGTGCCATCGCGCTGGACCATCTGGATGCCGATGCGGGTCGCGCTGTTGGCAGCCGCGCTGAGCTTCAGCACGCCCGGCATGTTGGAGCTGTCCTGGTCGGCATCCAGGCGGATGCCGATCTTGCTCTGGTAGGCAGCAACATTGCTGCCCTGGCAGTTCAGGCGGATGTCGAAGTCACGGTTGACCGCGCGCGAACCGACGCCGGTGAACGAGGTGTTGGGGACACTGCCGAAGTCCACCGCGATGTTGCGGCTGCCGGCGTCCACCTCGCAGGTCGGGCTGACCACGGTCGTGCCCGATCCTTTGAAGGTGGAGGTCAGCACCGGCCGGCTGGCACCATCGCCATCGTAGTAATAGGTGGTGAAACGTCCATTCGGCGCGATAACGCCCGATCCTGTCTGAGCTGCTGTCTTGATCAGTTCGACACGGAAGCGGCCTCCGCTCAACGAGAGGTTGGTATTGCTTCGCAGGATCAGCGTGTGAGGATAGTAGGTCTGGATATCACCGGAATCGCGATAGACGCGAATGCCAACACCTGCCACGTCGGTTGCGTATACGTTGCTGAATCCTGGTACCGGCGTCTGCTGTGCCGCATTGACGAAGCGACCGCTGGCGTTGCCGCCCCGGCTATCGCAGTAAGCGACGCTGTTGCGTTGATTGATGTTGACAATGAGTTCCTTGATCACGCCGCCGACCGGGGTGCTGGGAAGAATCACGATCTGGCCCATGTCCATGGTCACGTCTTGGGGTTGGAACCCGGACTGGGTGATGTAGCAACTGGCAAACGCAGGCGCCGCCACGAGGGCGCCCGTGAGCACGGCCAGTGCGGCCAGCGCCTTGCGGCCACGGGAATGAATCATCGGCATGCTGCCTCCAGCGGGATGAAGCCGGTCTTGGACGCATCGGCGCCCGCCGGAACCTGGTAATCGACGGTGCAGCGCTGGTCGGCGCCGGCGCCCCACTCCACCTGCAGGCGGCCGTGATCCTGCTCGCTGCGCACATACAGGCGGCCACCCTGGCTGACCATGCCCACCGGCTGGCCCTGCTCGTCCTTGACCTGTGCGCCGAACGGCAGGGTGCGGCCATCGGGATTGCGCACCTGGATCAGCAGCGCGTTGCCCTTGCGGGTATCGAAGCGCAGGTAGCTGATGGCACCTGCAAACGGTGCAACCGACTGGCTGCTGCTTTCCAGCTCGACGTCATGCGCCATGCCCTGCGGATCCAGGGTCACGGTGTTCAGGCGGTACGGCGATACGTACGGCACCACGGCGTAGCCGCGACCATCGATGCGCAGGCCCGGTGCGTTGGTCACCTGCGCGTCGCGCGCGCCCGGCGCCTCGACCAGCACCATGGTATCGCCACGCTGCGGAGTGAAGGTGACGCCGCCCGGATGCATGACCACGCTGCCGTTGGCGCCCACCGATGCCTGGCGGAAATCGCTGGAATGGCTGTAGGTCGCGTTCAACGCGGTGTAGCGGCTGCGGTACTCGGCGTTGCCGACTGCGGTGGTGTTGCCCTCGCGGGAATCGGACAGGGCCACGCCGTAGCTGAAGTTGTTGTCGACGCCGGCCGAACCGGTGATGCCCACGCGGCTGTTGTCGTAGCCACCACGGTCACGCGCGCCCAGGTCGGCGCTGAACGACACCGGATGGGTCCCGCGGCCCAGCGGAACGCTCATCGAGAACAGGTACTGGGTGTCGGCCCGGCCGAGGATGCCTTCTTCGGTGCGCAGTGCCGAGAAACCGTAGTTCACCGAGCGCCAGGCGTTGTTGTAGCCCACCTGGTACTGCTTGGAGGTGCCGGAACGGTCGTAGAAGTCACGCACCGAACCGGTGACGTACAGCGCACCGGCACGGCGGCCCAGCGGCTGGTTCAGGGTCAGCTGGAACTGGCTGCGCTGGCGGCCACGGGTGGTCGGGTCGATGCCGCGATCATCCGCGTCGCGTCCGTACAGGGCGTCCTGCAGGCTGTAGTAGCCTTCGGTCGAATAACGATAGGCGGCCAGGGTCAGGTTGGTCCCGGTTTCGCCGATCATGTTGCTGTAGCTCAGGCGCACGCTGGCGCCGGTGTGGTCGCCGTAGTGGTTGAACGACGTGCGGGCATGGGTGACATCGGCCGCGAACGCACCGATCCGGGTGGACAGGCCAATGCCGTACAGCAGTGAAACGTAGCCTTCGCTCAGCGCGCTGCCGCCGTACAGGGTCAGCTGGTTGCCGATGCCGCGCTGGTAGGTACCCTGCGCCAGCCAGGGTTCATCGCGCAGCAGCTCGTTGCGGACCTGGCCGGCGGTCACCGAGTAGCGGGAGACGCCTTCGCGCAGCATCTGCGGCACCGAACCGAACGGCACCTTGAACTCGCGGCGGCGGCCATCGGCCTCGATCACGCTCACTTCCAGGTCACCGCCGTAACCGGTCGGGTACAGATCGTCGATGACGAAGCTGCCCGGCGATACGGTGGAGGAATAGATCAGCTGCTGGTTCTGCCGGACTTCCACCCGCGCATTGGTCTCGGCGATGCCGCGCACCACCGGCGCGTAGCCGCGCAGCGAATCGGGCAGCATGCGGTCGTCACTGGCCAGGCTGGCACCCCGGTATCCGATCGACTCGAACAGTTCGCCGGTGGTGTAGGCCTCGCCCACAGTGAGCATGCCGCGGATCTTCGGGATGCCGCGCTGGGCGTAGGTGGCGATGCTCTGCCAGTGGCGGCCGTCGCCCTCGGTCCAGGTCAGGTTGGAATCGTGGCGGAACTGCCAGCCACCCAGGTTCAGGCCGGCATTCAGGCCCAGATAGGCGCTGCGGTTGCGCTGTCCGCCTTCGACGCGGCTGTCGCTGTCGATGGCATTGAAGCTGTAGCCGACGAAGCCGGCGTTGATGCCACGGTCCCACAGCGCGGGGTTGACGTAGCCACGCGCTTCGCGGCGCAGGAACACCTGCGGGATGCTCAGGTCGTAACGCAGGTTGCCGCTGTCATAGACGCCATAGGCATTGGCCATGCGCTGCTGCACCGGCACGCACGTGGAGGTATCGGTCGGCACCGACGGATCCTGCTGCAGCAGCACCGCCTCGCTGTCCACGCCCATTTCCTCGAGCATCGGCAGCGCCAGGCAGGCATCGACGCGCCCCTGTGCATCCGCCTTGAACTGCACGTCGCGGCGGCCCTGCCAAGCGCCATTGACGTAGACGTCCACGCGATAGGTGCCGGCGACCATCGGATTGCCGTTGCTGAAGGCCGCCAGATCGACCTGCTTGGCCTGGCCGGAGAGGAAGCTGGAGTTGAACTGCGCCGACTCCGGCGCACGCGCGGTCGCCGCCCCAGTCTGCGCCATCAGCGCCTGTTCGCCGAGATTGGCCGGGGCAGCCAGCGCCCATCCTGGGCAGGCCACGCCGGCAGCCAACAGGCAAAGCGCCTGATGGATCGACAATGTCAATCTGTTTCCGATCACACTGACATTCCTTCAATTCGCCGCACGGCGGCGGTGGCGGGATGCGCAGGCCCTGGCCAGCGCGGCGCGTTCAGCCCCCGGTGCTGTCGAGGCGGACCTTGTGCTCCACCCGACCGCCGTAATCGTTGATGGTGATGAAGCGCACCTCGGTGGTGCCCGCCGGTGCGGCGAACTCCAGGTTCTGCTTCGGTGCGACCATCGTTCCCTTGTCCTCGACCGCCTTTTCGCTGCTGCCGGTCACGGCATGCACTTCGGCCAGGGTCACGTGGAAGGGGCTCGGGTTCTCCACCCGCAGGCGGTCACCGCTGCGGGTCCAGCGCAGGGCTGCCGGTGCGTCGTTGGCGACGCCCTTCAGGCCCTGCGGCCGATAGAAAAGCTTCAGGCGCGAACGGAACGCGACCTGCAGGTAGTTCTGCTCACCGTTCTCGGCGTTGTCCGGCGACGGCGGCACATCCAGCACGTTCAGCCAGAACACCGACTCGCGATCGGTCGGCAGCTGCGCGCCGGAGAAGATCAGGCGCAGCGCCTGGCTGCGGCCCGGCTCGACGCGGCTGATCGGCGGCGTCAGCACGAACGGGGCATCACTGGTGTCGGCCGTCTGGTTGGCGTCGCCACTGTCGATCCAGGCCTGCACCAGCGCGGGCGAGTCGCCCACGTTGTCGACCTGCACGGTGACTTCGCGCGACTGCGCCGGATAGATCACACGCGTGCCATTGACCACCACGCCTGCCATGGCTTCCTGGCAGAAGAGCAGCGTCGACGCTGCCAGCAGCAGCGCCCGGGGAAAGAGAGCTTTCATCGGAAGTACTACGCTCGAGGTGTGTGGCCAGGGGCCGCGGAGCGCTGGCCGGCGCGTACGCCGGCCAGTGCGGGTACGGCGATGATCAGTTGTAGATGATCGTGTACTTGACGCTGCTGGTGACGTCGCCCGGGGTGGCGGCGGCAGTGGCGTAGTACTCGGCGTAGTAGTTCAGGTTGGCGGTGCCGTCGGTGGCAACGGTCACCCACTGCGAGTTGTCCTGGGCCAGACCGGTGCCTGCGGCCTTCACCGGCAGGAACTGGTTGTTCGAGCCCAGCAGCTGCAGCTGCACGTTGCCGGCAGCGTTGGCCGAAGCCTGGTTGATCAGGCGGCCGCTGTTGAAGTCAACGGTCGAACCCGGCTCGAAGTAGGTGGCGACGTTGCCGGCGCTGCACTTGGTCAGGTTGATGGCGAACGGGGTACGGCCCGCGACGGCACCGGCGGTGGCCAGGGTGTTCTTGGACACGGTCGGCAGGGTAACGGCGAAGTCCTTGCCGCCCGGGGTCGAGATGGTGCAGGTCTTGTCGGTCACCTTGCCATTGAAGGTGATGGTGCCGTCGGCAGCGTTGGCGGCCAGCGGAGCAGCGGCCAGCATGAGAGCCGCGATGATGTTGATCTTGTGCATTGCTTTTACCTAACCCTACTGAAGAGATGGAAGTAGAGGAGGAAGCAAGGAGCACTGCCGGGCTTCAAGACCCATCCTTGCGTCTCACCTGTGGCCGGATTCGGACATACCTACCCCTGAATCCGTGACGCAAGTATATGCAGAACTGTGATGAAAGTCCCATTATTTTTCTGAACGATGGTTTATTGACGCCACAAATGTGACGTGATAGGCACTTTTGGCTTGGCGGCCGATGGGGAGTTGGCGCGGGCCGGCAAAGGTGGGGGAACGACAGCAGATGACGTCTTCGACCCCGGTGGCGGGCGCGCCTGAAAGAGGCTGTTTTCAGGCGGCCAGCGCCTTATTTGATGCGCATCACTCTTTGTTGGTGATGGCCCTAGCAGATTCGGATTTTGCCTATTAAAGGCCGTCCGGAGCTGTCGCTAACTAGGACACACCGAACCAGAGAACGTGTCATGAGGACTTCCCTTCTGCTGTGCGTGGCCCTGATGTCCGTCAGTGCGCTGGCCCAGGCCAGCAGTGGCAGCATCCGGTTCAGCGGCCGCATCGCCGAGCCGGGTTGCACGACGGCCCTGTCCCAGGGCGAGCTGAGCCTGGCGGCCTGCCCGCCGTCGGCCAAGGGCTCGACGGTGGCGGTGACCGCGGTGGGCGACAGCCAGGCCGCGACGCTGCGCGATGGCAAGCGCCATGGCCAGCAGCTGGCCGTGTCGGCCAGCGCCATGCGCGTCGGCGACATCGCCTTCTCCGAGCGCTACCGCGTGGAAGCGCCGCAGCAGCAACCGCTGCGGGGCGCCTACCTGGTGGTGGTCGACTACCTTTAAGCCGGGTCCGGCAGTTCAAAGACCTGACGCAGGTAGGCCAGGTAGCCGGGGTCGTCGCACATGCTCTTGCCCGGCGAATCGCTGAGCTTGGCCACCGGCTGGCCGTTGCAGCGGACCATCTTGATGACGATGTTCAATGGCGTCGGGCCCAGATCGTTGGTCAGGTGGGTGCCGACGCCGAAGGCCACCTGGCAGCGACCGCGGAAATAGTCGTACAGGCGCATCACCTTGGCGATGTCGAGCCCATCGCTGAACACCAGCACCTTGCTGCGCGGATCGACCCGGCGCTGCTGGAAATGCGCCAGCATGCGGTCGCCCCAGTCGAACGGATCGCCCGAGTCATGGCGCACGCCGTCGAACAGCTTGCAGAAATACATGTCGAAGTCGCGCAGGAAGGCGTCCAGGCCGACCACGTCGGACAGCGCGATGCCCAGGTCACCGCGGTACTCGCGTGCCCATGACTCCAATGCCGCCACCTGCGAATCGCGCAGCCGTGGCCCCAGCGCCTGGAATGCCTGCAGGTACTCGTGCGCCATGGTGCCGTGCGGGGTCATGCCGTACAGCCGGGCGAAATGCACGTTGCTGGTGCCGACCAGCTGCGGGCCGAGCGCATCGCGCAGCAGCGGCAGCAGGCGCGCATGCCAGTCGCGCGAGTAGCGACGGCGGCTGCCATAGTCGGCAATGCGGCATTGCTCGAAGCCGGGGGTGTCGCGCAGCAGCGCGGCCTTGGCCTGCAGGCGGCGCTCGCCCTCGGCGAAGTCGGGCGTGGTGGTGTTGCGGAACCAGACTTCGTTGATGATGGCCAGCAGCGGTACTTCAAACAGGATCGTATGCAGCCAGGGCCCGGTGATGTCCAGTTCGATCTCGCCGGGCACCCGGGTCGAGGCACGCAGCTGGATGTACTTGCGGTCCAGGTGGAACAGGCCGAGGAAATCGGCGAAATCGGGCTTCACGAAGCGCAGGCCACGCATGTAATCCAGCTCGGCGTCGCTGAAGCGCAGGCTGCACAGGTGGTCGATCTCTTCATCGATCTGGTCGATGAAGCGGGCCAGGTCGATGCCGGGCGTGCGGCATTTGAACCGGTACTGCACCTGGGCGCCGGGGTGCTGGTGCAGCACCGCCTGCATCATGGTGAACTTGTACAGATCGGTGTCGAGCAGGGACTGGATGATAGGCATGAGGCGGATTATGCGCCCGGCGGGGTGAACCGGGGGCCCGCCCATGCGCGCCGCCGCCGGACACGCTCGACACTACAGGGATCTGCGCAGCAGTGTCGGCACCAGCAGCAGCGCGTGCGCCCAGATCGCCCCCCAGACCGCCACCTGCACCAGCAACGAGCGCTGTGGCGCCTCGAACCTGCGGAAGTAACGCCACAATCCGCGGTGCTTGTGCCACTCGACGAAGAAGGGCCGCGAACGGCTGGACACGCCGCGGACATGGGTGACCTGCAGGTCGTTGGCGATCGCCACCACCGCGCCCGCCTCACGCGCGCGCCGGCACAGGTCCAGGTCCTCGGCGTGCAACCGGTAACCGGCGTCCCAGCCACCGAGACGATCAAACAGCGTCCGCGGCATCAGCAGCAGCGCGCCGGACAGCGCCGGCACCGGCTGCAGCGTCTGTGCCGGATCGCGCGGAATCGCCAGTTTCGAGCCGCTGCCCGGCGAGCGCAGCATGGCCAGGAAATCCGGATCACGGCGGCGCACCGCCTCATCGGCATGGCCGTGCTCATCCACCTGCTCGACCCCGAGCAGACAGTCACCGAGCACGTGCGCGCGGTCGCGCAGCCTGGCCAGGGTTTCCGGCTCGACCATCAGGTCCGGGTTGATGAACGCCAGCCACGGGCTGTGCGAATCGGCCGCGCCCTGGTTGTTGGCGGCGGCGAAGCCCGGATTGTCCGGGTTGCCGATGAAGCGCACGCGCGGGTCGTGGCTGGCGTGCCGCTGCACGATGTCCAGCGTGCCATCCACCGAACCGTTGTCGATCACCCGGATTTCCGCCACATCCTGCGACTGGCGCAGCCGCGACAGGCAGGCATCGATGGTGCTGCCGCTCTGGTAGGTAACGACGATGGCGGCAATGGCGGCATTCAAGCGGTTGGCTCCGACGCGGACGGGACGAACAGATCGCCCTGTTCGCGCGGCATTATCGCCTGCTGCATCCGCTGCTGCAGGTCCGCGCGCAGTTCGTGCAGCGGATCGTGCATCAGGAAGTCGGCCAGGCGTGGCACCCAGCCAGGCCACCGCGCGGCCAACGCCTCCAGATCGCCATCGCGGCTGACCGCTTCGCCGGCGCGGCTGACGAACGCGTTCTCGCACAGCACGTTGCGCCAGCCCAGGCCCGCCATGCGCAGGCTCAGATCGACCAGCGCAGCGTTCCAGCCGGCGTAGCTTTCCACGTCCAGTCCGCCGGCACGGCGACGTGCATTGCCGCGCACCAGTACCGCATGCGTGACCGCCGATGGCAGCTCCGGGTGCAGGGTCGGCAGTGCGGCGCAGGTCTGCGCCAGCAGCGCAGTATCGGTGGGCTCGGCATTGATCTCGCCCAGCCGGGGCCAGGCCGCGGTCTCGCCTGCATTGCACCAGGGCGTGGCGGTGGCAATGGCCGCATCGCGGGCGAAGGCGTCCTGCAGCTGCTGCAGCCATCCCGGCGCCGGTACGCTGTCCGGTGCCAGCACGGCCACATCGAGCCCCTCGCAGGCACGCAACATTTCATCCAGATGAGCCACCTCGCCCAGCGGCCGGGCGCGGCGGGTGTACTCGGCCTGCAGTGGCGTGTTCGCCAGCCAGTGCTCGACGACCGCCTGAGCGCGTGGTCCGGTCTGGGCATCATCGGCCAACCAGACCGCGGTACCCGGTGCCGTACCGGCATCAAGCGCAGCCAGACACCGGTCCAGCGCCGCATCGTCCACGCACAGCGGCAACAACACGATCGCCCCCATCCCGCCTCCGTGGTTGTCGGTGGCCACAGCGTAGCACCGGGAGGGTGTCGGCCGGGTTGCACCCGGCACGTGCAGAGGCCGGAGCCGAAGCGGGGTTCATGGGAACGGCGGGGGTCGCCCCGCCGTAACCCCCTACTTCTTTGCGCGCGGCTGGTTCAGCGGCTCCATCGCCCGGAAACGCTGGCTGTACTCGTCGGTCAGCGTGCGCGCTTCCTGCCCATTGCGAACGATGCTGGGCGTCAGCAGCACGATCACCTCCGAGCGACGGCTGGTGCGGCTCTTCTGCCCGAACAGCGCGCCGATCACCGGAATGCGGCTCAGGCCGGGAATGCCGCTGCTGCCATCGGTGGCCGAGTCGGTGATGAGGCCGGCCAGCATGATGGTGTCGCCGCTCTGCACGGCGGCCTCGGTAGCCAGCTTCTTGGTGGAAATGCGCGGGTTGCAGTTGCGCTCCTGCGGATTGCAGTTCTCCGGCACGTCCGACGCGCTGCTGACTTCCTGCACGATGTCCAGGAACACCGTGCCGTCTCGGGTCACGCGCGGGCGCACCTTCAGGATCACGCCGGTATCGATGTACTGCACCGAGCTGTAGCTGCTGGTGCCGACGCCGGTGTTCACCGTGGTGGTGCTGATCGGCACCTTGTCACCCACGTTGAGCGTGGCCTCGGCGTTGTTGCGCACGAACACCGACGGGGTCTGCAGCAGTCGCACATCGGTGACCTTGTCCAGCGCGCTCACCACCGCTGCACCATTGTGGCCGGTGAACGCCCAGCCCAGGCCTTCGCCGCCGGTCGCGGCACCGGCGAAGCTGCTCCAGGAGCCACCCGCCGCGGCAGGCAGGGTCACACCGCTCAAGGCTCCCGTCAGTGCACGCCCGGCCACGGCGTTGTCGAAGAACCAGTTCACGCCGTACTTCAGGTCGCCATCCAGAGCGACCTCGGCCACCTGGGCTTCGATGTGTACCTGCAGTGGCATCACGTCCAGCTTCTCGATCACTTCGCGGATCGAGCGCCAGGCCTGCGGCGTCGCGCGCACCAGCAGCGTATTGGTTTCCTCCACTGCCGACACGCCGACCCGGTCGCCTTCCACTTCCAGGCTGACGCTGACGTTGCCGGACTGGCGCTGCGGCAGGTTCAAGCTGCCATTGCCGCCACTGGAACTGCTGCCCAGGGTCGAGCCGAAGCTGCTGCTGTTGTTGTTGTTGTTGTCCATGCCACGGTCGCTGTCGCTGTCCAGCTGCGACGGAATGGCACCCGGGGCCAGCGATGCAGGGCTTGAGCCGCCCCGCTTGCCGCTGCTGGCGAACGCCTCGCTGAGCCGCTCGGCAAGATCGCGCGCCTTGATGTAGCGCAGCTCATGGGAGAACAGGCGGGCACTGCCACCCGCGGTATCGATGCGGTCCAGCCATTGCTGGATCTGGTCCAGGTAGCGCACCTGCGGGGTGATCACCAGGACCGCGTTGGCGTTCTCCAGCGGCAGGAAACGGAACATGCCGGCGCTGGGCGTCTTGCTCTCCTCGCCGAACACCTTCTCCAGGTCGCTGGCGACCTGCTCGGCTTTGCCGGACGTGATCGGGAACACGCCCACCGACATGCCCGACAGCCAGTCCACATCGAAGATCTCGACCGTGCGCAGGTAGTTCTCCAGCTCGGCACGGGTGCCGCCGAGGGTGATCACGTTGCGGCCGCTGTCGACGTTGACGATGGCGTTGGGCCGCGCGTACGGCTCAAGTACCTTCTTCATCTCGGTGGCGGAGATGAACTGCAGCGGCACCACCCGGACCTCGAAGCCGCGCGCGCTGGAGGCCGGTGCGGTGCTCGGCGCGACAGTGCCGGCCAGCGCCTGGTCGGCGGCAACGATGTTGTAGCGCCCACCGCTGTACACCATGCGCGCGTTGTTCCAGCCCAGCACCATCTCCAGCAGGTTCAGCGCCTGTGCCGGCGAGACCGGCTTGGGCGTGGCCAACGTGACCGTGCCCTGCACCCCCGGCGCGATCACATAGTTCTGGCCCAGCATGTCACCGAGGATCGCCTTGACCACGGCATGCAGCGATTCGCCCTCGAAGTTGAACGTGGCGCTGCCGGTGCCGGCCGCATGCAATGCCGGCGACGGTGCGCGCGCGGCCTCGCGGTTGATCATCGTGCCGGTGCCACGGCGGATGACCGCCTGCGGTGCCCCCTGGCTGTCGGCCGCCGCATCGGCCTGGACGTCCGCTGCGGCCTGGCCGGCGCTGGCCGCAGGTTGCAGGGCGCCCTTGCGCTGCACATGGGGGCTGGAGACGGTACCGCAGCCCACCAGCAGCGCGAGCACGAAGGACCAAGGAAGAAAACGCAGGCTCATGCTCTCACTCTACCGGTTGGCGCCATTGCCCGAAGGCGGCGGCGACTGTTGTTGCTGTTGCTGTTGTTGTTGCAGCTGGCGGCGGCGGGCCTGGATGCGCTCGCGGATGGCCTGCATCTGCGCTTCGCTGGGCCCGTTGCTGTTGGCCGGCGGCGGGGGTGCGGCAGCAGACGCCGGCGCGGGTGTGGCGTCGGCTGCACGTTGCGGTGCGGTCGCCGCCTGTGCCGGCGCGGCCTGCGCCGGCAGCGGCACTACCGGCGGTGGCACCGGCACACCCGGTGCGGGTGCACCGGCACTGCCGCGCAGGACCGTCGGTGGCTCCCCGCCCTGCCCGTTGAACACGGCAAGTTCCAGCACCTGGCTGCCGCCCGGGCCGATCACCGTCGCCTGGCGGGGCTGCAGCGCGACCAGCTGCCAACCGTCGACCGCGTCACCATTGAGGCGCAGGCGCAGCGAGCGGTTCTGCTCCGTACTGAACGTGGCCAGGCCGAAGTCGTCCGTGAGCAGCACACCGGTCAGGCGCAAAGCGGCACTGGCGCTGGGCTCACTGCCGCCCAGCAGGTAAGGGCGCGGCCTGCGGTCTTCGGCGAACAGCGGACGCGCGGCGATGGCGCTGTAGCTGTCCGCACTGGCCATCCGTTCCGGAGCGAACGCCGGCAGCACCGGCAGTGCTGCTGCGGGGTCGGCGTCGGCCCCGCCGGCCGGCAGGCGACTGCCCAGTCCGAAACCGGTGGCCAGCCATACCGCCGCGGACCAGCCGGCCAGAGCCAGCAGGAAAGCGGTGCGCAGGCTGAGGGGCTCACGTTTCATCGGCGACCTCCTCTCCCTCGGCGGCCGCCGGTGGCGGCGGCTCGACCGGGGCCGGGACGGCCGCGGCGGGCTCCGCTGCGGGAGGGACTGCCGCAGCGCCACTGGCGGCACCGGGCAGCAGGTAGCCGGCCAGTTCGAAGGAGACGTCCAGGCCCAGCCCGGATTCGTTCGGCGACTGCTGGAAGCGCTGCGCGATGAGATTGAGGTTGTCCACGAACAACCGCGGGCTGCCGGTTTCCAGGCTGTGCAGCACGGTCGCCAGTTCCGCCACGCCGCAGCGCAGGCGTACCTGCATGGCGACACGGACGAACTCGGCATCACGGCGATTGTCGGTCAGCGGCGTGCGGTTGCTGATGGTGCAGCTGCGGTTGCCGGGGCTTGCAGTGGCCACCGCATCCTGCAGGCGCGCGCCGAGCGCGGCGGCCGCGGCTTCGGCGGTGGCCTCCTGCAGGAAGCCGGGTTGCCGTTGCAAGGCTTCACGGGTGGCGCGCAGCCGCTGTTCGATCTGGGGCTGCTGCTGCAGCTGCGCCTGCACGCGCTGCTGGCGCTCGCGCAGGGCCGCGACATCGGCATCGATCTCGCGCAGCGGCTGGGTGAACCAAGGGTGCACCAGCAACAGGTAAGCCAGGCCCAGCACCGCCAGCAGCAGCGCCAGCGCCAGCCAGCGGTCACGGCGTGCGCTTGGCATCGGCCGCCTCCGGAGTCGCTGCTGTCGGCGTTGCCGGTGCCGCCGCGGGCAACGGCTGCAGTTCGGCGGTCATGGTGAAGCGGTCCCGGCCGCTGCCGGCGCCGTCCGCCTGCAGCACGCCAGTCAGGTTGACCTTGCGCCATTGCGGAGCATCCTGCAGCAGCTGCACCAGCTGCGAGGCTTCGCGGCTGAGCCCGATCAGCTGCAGGCCGTTGTTCTCGATGGCCAGCTTCTCCAGATAGGTGCCTTCAGGCAGACGGCGGGTCAGCTCGTTCCAGATTTCCACCGTGCCGGCATGCTGGCGGCGCTGCGACTCCAGGAAGGCCGCGCCGTCGATCAGTGCCTGCAGCTGGGCGCGTTCACTGGCGACACCCCGGGCGCTGCGCGCGCTGCGTTCGACGTCCGCACGCAGTGCGTCGGCGGCGGCGCGGCGGTTGTCCAGCAGCTGCAGTCCAGCCAGTACCAGCATCACCAGCGCGGCCAGGGCCAGCAGCAGGTTCCAGCGCCGCATCGGATCGGGCCGCGACTGGCGCTGGGCCGGCGGCAACAGGTTGACCTGCAGCGTGCCAGCCTGTGCATCGATCGCGTCGACGCCGGCCAGGGCGTCGCCCCACTCGCCCACGCTGGCACGCCAGGCCTCCATCTGGCGCAGCGGCCAGGCCACCAGTTCGACCTGCAGCTGGCCTTCCCCTGCCGCGCCCAGTTCACGCACGTCATAGCTGACCTGGCTGGCCTCGAACGGGGTCTGCCGGTCGATCTCATAACCGACCACCGCGTGCAGCCGGTCGCCGGCCGCCGCCGGCAGCCGCAGGGTGCGACGCAGGACCCGTTCCACCGGCAGCAGCCAGAATCGCGGCAGGCTGCGCAGGCGCGGCTCCAGCACGCGATCCAGTGCGACCGGAGACGAGGGCCACGGCAGGGTGACCACCGCCTCGCGGCGCTCGCCCGCTTCGCGCCAGACCTGCAGCTGGTCACCCTCGCGCTGCAGCAGCAACCGTGCCTGGGCCCAGCCCAGCGCCCATTGCCAGCGCGCCGGCACCCACGCCAGCAACGAGTGCCGCCACCAGCGCAGGAAACGGCCGGCGCCAGGACCGATCTGGCCCTGCACCTGCCGCAGACTGTCCTGCCAAGCCGTCATCTTGCCGTCATTCCCTGCTCCCAGCGAAGCACTGTGTAGGACCGCCCGGGAATCCCCCCGGAGCCATTGCGAACCACTGCCTGCAACACCGACCTGCGTCCACTGCCGTCGATGACACGGGACTCGATACTATAGGTGCCGCTGCTGCTGGCAAGCGCTGAAGATCCATCCGCCGGATCGCCGTCACGCTCCGGCTGGTTCCGCTGCGCCAGCACGAGGTCGGCATCCAGGCCCAGCGCGGTCAGCACGGGAGCGCTGGCGAATCGCGGATCCGGTCGTGCCTGGCGGCTGTAGAGGGTCAGGTGCGGCAGCATCTTCCGATACAGCGGCCCGTTCATGCCCAGCACCCGCTGCAGCTCGCCCAGCGTCTCGAAGCGCTTGTTACGTGGCCCATACGGCAGCCCGGCCGCGGCGTAATCCTGTGCCTCGGCACCGCCGCCGGGCTGCAGCAGGCTGTCCTCGTCACGCCAGTCGACGATCGCGCCTGCCAGCTGGCGCGCGTTGTCCACCGGTTCGCCAAGTGCCTGCAGATATGCGGTCAGCAGCGCCACGTCGGCCAGGTTCAGGTTGATCTTGCCGTTCTCGTCCAGCACCTGGATCTCGATGCGGGCACCGTCGAACTGCCAGCGATAGGTGCGACCATCGGCCTGCCACGGCGCGCGCAGCGGATCCGGTGACAGCCGCATCAGTGCGTACTCAAGTCCCGCACGGGCACGCTCCTGGCCACGTGCATCGTCGTCGAGCACGCGCTCCTGCAGATGCTCGACGCGGGCGCTGAGCGCGAACGCGCCGACCAGTGCGGTCATCAGCGCGATCAACCACAGCACCAGCACCAGTGCGGCCCCGCGCGACCGCATCAACGCCCCCCTCCACCGCCGCCCAGGCGGGGGGCCACCACCAGGGGCGGCCATGCGGCACCGCGGACCGGCACGATCCGCAGTTCCACCAGCAGAGGCAGGCGACGGGTGTCTTCCCAGCGCGGCAGCCACTCGGTCATCTGCCCGCTGCCGGCATCGATGCCGCGATAGCGCATCTCCACCGCCTGCAGGCCATCCACCAGCACCTCGGGCGGGCGTGGCGGCGTTTCGGCGATGCGCTCGCCCTCCTGCAGCAGGACCAGGTCCAGCAGCAGACGCTGCTGGCCGGCCTTGCCATCCACCTGCAGCGCATGCAGATAGGGCCCGCCGCGTCCGAGGTAGCCTGGCAGATCGGCGACGAACAGCATCCGTTGCTCTTCGCCCAGGAAGAACACCGGCTCGCGGGTCGGGTCTGGCACTTCCAGCGGGCTGCGCATCGCCCCGGCCAGCTGTCGCCGCAGCAGGGCCTGCACCGCGCGCATCCGCTCGCTTTCGGCGGCGATCTGTTCACCCCGCTGGCTGACCGCCATCGCCGAGCGCACGCTGGCGAACGCCAGCGCCAGGCCACCGGCAAGCAGCACGGTCGCCAGCATCACTTCAACCAGGGTGAATCCCGCAGCGCCCCGCTTCATCGCGCACGCTCCAGGTCTGGTGGCAGCAGGCGCAGGCTGCGCCAGCGCAGCTGTTCGCGCTCGCCATCGCCCCACCGCACCTGCAACTGCAGTTCGGCCAGCCACGGGGCACCCGGCGACTGCGTGGCCGCGGCGTTGCCGGCGCGTGGCTCGGTCCAGGGCTGCACCTGCAGCTCCCAGCGATAGCGCCCGTTTTCCCAGTCGCCCTGCTGCTGCCCCACCTGCAGCGGCGCATCCACGCCCGCCGCAGCCAGCAGCGATTGCGCATGCAGGACGGCGCGCGTGCGCAGTTCGGCCTCGCGCACCTGCCTGGCACCGCCGGACAGGCTGCCCAACAGCAGGGTCAGCGCCAGCCCGAGCAGAGCGAAGGCCACGATCACCTCCAGCAGCGTGAAACCGCGCGCCCGCCGCATCACTGCGCCTGCCATGGGCCGGAGCGGACTTCACCGGTCAACCAGCCGACATCGATGCGCCATTCGGCGGCATCACGCTGCAGGCGGATGCGGCCGCCACTGGAACCGCCATCGGGATGGAACTCGATCACACCCTGCCCCGGCGCAGTGGCCAGCTGCGCCGCACCTTCGAAACTCACCGTCAGCTGTGCCGGCAGTTCGCCCTGGCGCTGGTTCGCCCCCTGCCAGCGATGCCGTGCCGGCTCGATCACGAACCGCTGCGGTTCGCCGCGCGCGATCGCCTGTGCACGCACCATGCGCAGCTGGTTGGCGATGTCCTTGCCGGCGCTGCGCAGCTGCATGCCGGCGAAGCCACGCGACAGTCCCGCCGCGGTGATCAGGCCGATGGCCGCGATCAGCGCGATCACCAGCAGCATCTCCAGCAGCGACAGCCCCGCCGGGCGCCTGCCGTGCAGGCGCGGTCGGGGCAACCGGCGCGGCAGGAAATACGTCATGCGTGCTTACGGCTGGTAGCGGATGTCGGCATCGACGCTGCTGCCACCGGCCTTGCCGTCCTTGCCCAGGCTGATCAGCTCATACGGCTGGCCTTCGCCGGGTGCGCGGTACTCCAGCGCGTGCCCCCACGGATCGTTGAGGTCGGCCGGCTTGGCGTACGGGCCGAGCCAACCGCCAACGCCGGCCGGTGCGGTCACCAGATCGGTGAGCGCGCCCGGCAGCTTGCCGGTATCGATCTGGTAGTTGTCGATCTTGGATGCCACGGTCTGCACCTGCGCCTTGGCGATGTTGGCCTTGCCCCGGTCGGCACCGCCCAGCACGCGGCTGGCCACCAGGGTCAGCACCGCGCCGATCAACACGATGACGATGATGATCTCCAGCAGGCTCATGCCCGACTGGTGCCGCGCGGCGGTGAAGGACAGGCGGATGGGTCGACGGTTAGCGATCATGATCGGTCCTTTCGGTTGCGTTGGGTCGAAGTGCGGAAGAGTCCATCGTCAACCGATGGCATTGGTCAGGTCGTACAGCGGGACCAGCACGGCGACGATGACCGCACCGACCACCGAAGCCAGCACCAGGGTGATCGCCGGGACCATCGCCGCCAGCAGGCGATCGATGCGCCGGGCGCTGTCCTGCTCGAAGGTATCCGCGGCCTTCAGCAGCATGGTATCCAGCGCGCCGGATTCCTCGCCGACCTGGATCATCTGCAGGGCAAGCCGCGGAAAGCGCTTGCCGCGCGACAGTGCCAGCGACAGGCCTGCACCGTTCTTGACCTCGTCGGCGGCGGTATCCACGTCGGCTGCCAGCGCGCGATTGCCCAGTACGTTGCGGGCGATGCCCAGCGCACCCAGCAGCGGCACACCGTTACGCAGCAGCGTCCCCAGCGTGCGCGCCAGCCGTGCGGTTTCCAGCTCGCCGAGCAGGCGGCCGATGCTGCGCCGTTGCAGCAGCCAGCCGTCGAGGGCCAGGCGGAAGGCCGGCTGCCGCAGCTTGCGCTCGAACAGCAGGGCCAGCACGCCCGGTACCACCAGCAGCAGGATCCACCAGTCGCGCACGAACAGGCCCAGCTGCAGCACGGCATTGGTGAACCACGGCAGCGCCACGTCCAGGCTCTCGTACATCTGCGCGAACTGCGGCACGACGTAACCCAGCAGGAACAGCAGCGCGCCGCCCACCACCACCAGCAGGATGGCCGGGTAGACCAGCGCATTGATCACCTTGCCCTGCAGCGCACGCGCGCGCTCAAGGTAATCGGCCAGCCGCTGCAGTGTCTCATGCAGGCTGCCGCCGGCCTCGCCGGCACGCACCATGTTCACGTACAGGCGCGAGAACAGGCCATGCTGGCGCTCCAGCGCGGTCGACAGCGGCGCACCACCGCGCACCACGTCGCGGATGTCGGTGATCGCACGACGCGAGCGCTCGTCCTCGGGCAGGCCCAGCAGGATCGACAGCGCGCGATCCAGCGGTTGGCCGGCACCGAGCAGGGTCGCCAGTTGCTGGGTGAACTGCAGCAGCGCCGGGCCCTGCAGCGGGCGCTGGTGGAACAGGTTGCGCCAGTTGCCCCCCCCGATGGAGCCCGCATCGGCCAGCTGGGTTTCCATCGGCAGATGCCCCTGGTCCTGCAGGCGCGCGATCAGGTCGGCCTCGCTGGCCGCTTCCATCTGCCCGTCGAAGATCTCGCCATGCGGATTGAGGGCCTTGTAGCGGTAGTTCGGCATGTCAGCCCCGGGCTCCGGCGCGCATCAGCTCTCCTCCGTCACACGCAGGACTTCCTCGATGGTCGTCTGCCCGGCAAGAGCCTTGGCCAGGCCATCCTCGTACATGGTGCGCATGCCGCCTTCGCGCGCGATGCGCTCCAGCTCGCCCATGCCATCGCGGCGCATCACCGCGCGCCGCAGCGCGTCGTTCATCACCAGGAATTCCATGATGGTGGTGCGGCCCAGGTAGCCGGTCGGTGCCAGTGCCGAGGGGCGCGGCCGGTACAGGTGAATCGCCCCCTCCGGCTGCAGGCGGCGCAGCTCGAAACGATCGATCTCTTCCGGTGACGCCGGGTAGCGCTCGGCGTGGGTCGGTTCCAGGCGGCGCACCAGACGCTGCGCGAGGATGCCGTTGATGGTGGAGGTCAGCAGATAGTCCTCCACACCCATGTCGAGCAGCCGGGTGATGCCACCGGCGGAATTGTTGGTATGCAGGGTGGACAGCACCAGATGGCCGGTCAGCGCCGACTGGATCGCGATGCGCGCGGTCTCCAGATCGCGCATTTCGCCGATCATGATGATGTCCGGATCCTGGCGCACGATGCTGCGCAGCGCATTGGCGAAGTCCAGGCCGATCTGCGGCTTGGCCTGGATCTGGTTGATGCCTTCGATCTGGTACTCGACCGGGTCTTCGACCGTGATGATCTTGACATCGGCGGTATTGAGCTGGCTCAACGCGGTGTACAGCGTCGTGGTCTTGCCCGAACCGGTCGGGCCGGTCACCAGCAGGATGCCGTGCGGCTGCTCCAGGACCTTGCGGAACTGCGGCAGGAATGCATCGGTGAAGCCAAGCCGATGGAAATCGAACACCACGGTTTCGCGGTCAAGCAGGCGCATCACCACGCTCTCGCCGTGTGCGGTCGGTACCGTGCTGACGCGAAGGTCCAGCTCCTTGCCCTGCACGCGCAGCATGATGCGGCCGTCCTGCGGCAGGCGGCGCTCGGCGATGTTGAGCCGGGCCATGATCTTGATGCGGCTGATGACCGCGGCGGTCAGGTTGGCGGGTGGGCTCTCGCCCTCCACCAGCACGCCATCGACGCGGTAACGGACCTTCAAACGGCTTTCGAAGGGCTCGACATGGATGTCCGAGGCACGCAGTTCCACCGCGCGCTGGATCACCAGGTTGACCAGGCGGATCACCGGCGCTTCCGAGGCCAGGTCACGCAGATGCTCGATGTCGTCCACCGCGCCGCCTTCACCATCGGCGGTTTCCACGATCGCCCCCATGGCGCTGCGGCCCTGGCCGAACCAGCGCTCGACCAGATCGTCGATCTCCGCCCGCATGCCCAGCACCGGCGTGACCGGCACGCCCAGGGCCAGCTGCACGGCCTGCTGCGGGTAGACATCGTGGGCATCGGCCAACCACAGCCGTACGCCGTGTTCATCCAGCGCCAGCGGGCAGACGTGGAACTGCTTGAGGAAGCGCAGCGACAGCGGCAGGCCTTCGGCGAGGGACTGCGGCGGCGTCTCGGGCACCTGCTTGCCTTCCAGCAGTGGCAGGCCCAGCACATCCGCGCTGGCCTGCGCCTGGTCCCGCTCGGACACCAGTCCCAGGCGCACCAGCAGGCCGAGCAGGCTGCCGCCGGCCTCGGCATGCAGCGGCCGCGCCCGGGCCAGGTCTCCTTCCTTGAGCCGCCCACGCGCCAGCAGCGCATCCAGGATGCGGCTCTCGGCGTCGTCGGCAGTGGTTGCAGCGAGCGCGTTCACGTGACTCTCCTGTCGATCGGCCCGACTTTAGCAGTTAAGCCGTGGTTTCCGCCGCCATCGCGCCGCCTTTCGAAAAATGACAACGCCCGCCACCGCGGGGTGACGGGCGTCGCCAGTTCATCTACGACAGTGCGATGGCATTACTGCGTGGCGAGGATGGTCACCCCGCTGTAGGCGGCTTCACCCACCACCTTGACGTAGTACGTGCCGGCCACCGGCTTGTTGACGCGCACGGTTTCGGCGTTGCCCGCACGCGTGGACTTGGCGTCGTTGTCGCTCGCGCTGGGCTCGCGGCCCTGGGCCAGGTACACCGACACGTTGCCACTGCCACCGTAGGTGATCACGCTCAGCGATTTGCCCGCCACCGCTTCGAAGCTGTACAGGGCACTGCCGCCGGTCGCACCGGACAGGCCGCCGACAGCGACCTTGTTGGTCAGCGGCGTGGCTACCGGGCCGCAGTCCTCGGTGCACGGTTCCTCCAGCGCCTTGGCCAGTGCGGCCTTGGCGTCGACGATGCCGGTACCGATCGGGGTCGCCGACGGGATGGCCACCGGGAACGGGCGTGCGGTTTCCTTGAGCAGGGTACGCATGGCTGCCGGAGCCAGCGGCTCCTTGCCATCGGCGATCAACGCGCTCTGCACCAGTGCCGCCACCGCCGCGACGTGCGGCGAGGCCATCGAGGTTCCGCCCTTGCCCATGTAGGTATAGCTGCCCGAGTCCGGCGTAGTGGCCGCGTCGGAACCGGCCTGCCAGACATAGCCACCCGGATTGCCGTCCACGCTGCCGCCACCACCAGGGCCGGAAAGATCGACGCGGGTGCCGTAGTTGGAGTAGTAGGTGATGCCGCCGGTGATACGGGTGGCTCCCACCGTCACCACGCCATCGCAGCTGGCAGGGCGGTAATTGGACGCATTGTCCGTCTCGTTGCCGGCGGCCACCACGACCGTGGTGCCGCGCGAGATCGCGCCATTGATCGCATCCTGGTAGGTGCCGCCGCAGCTGCCGCTGCCGCCCAGGCTCATGTTGATGATCTCGGCCGGGTTGGCATTGGCCGGAATGCCGGCCACGGTGCCGCCGGAGGCCCAGGTAATGGCATCGGCGATATCGGAAAGGTAGCCACCGCACTTGCCGAGCACGCGGACCGGCAGCACCTTGGCCTTGTGCGCGACACCGGCCATGCCGACGCCGTTGTTGGTCTGCTCGGCCACGGTGCCGGCAACGTGCGTGCCGTGCCAGGAGCTGTCATCGGCCAGCGAGCCGGTGTAGCACTCGTTGTCGTTCTCGACCCAGTCGCCATAGTCCAGCGCACCGGGTACCCGCTCGTTGGTGGGGCGGCGCGAGGTCTCGGCATCGCTGATGAAGTCGTAGCCTTCCAGCAGGTTACCGACCAGATCCGGGTGCTGCGGCAGGATGCCGGTGTCGAGCACCGCCACCACCACGCCCTCGCCCTGCGAAACATCCCAGGCTGCCGGCGCGTTGATGCCGCCGGTCGCGTTGTGCAGGTGCCACTGGTACTGCTGGTAGTACTGGTCGTTCGGCACCAGCGCCGGCTGCACATCGCCCGCACGCAGTTCGCTGCGGCGCAGCTTCACGTCGGCCTCGGCGTACTGCACCGCCGGATCAGCCTTCAGCTCCTTCAGCACGCGCTGCAGTTCAGCCGGGGCCAGACGGCCCTGCAGGCGGATCACATCGGCGCCGACGCCGAGCTTGCGCACGACCTGCGGGCCCAGGGTACTGGCGCGCGCAGTGCCGCCGGACAGGCTGGCGCGGGTCAGCGCCGACTGCACCGTGGACAGCTTGGCCGAACGATCCAGCGCAGCGGCCGTGCCGGCGCGGTACTTGACGATGATGCGGTCGGTGCCCGGCTGTGCGGTGCGCGCCTGGCGTGCCGGTTCCTGCGTCGGCAACCCGGCGGCATGGACGGCACCTACCGCGGTCATCGACAGCACGGCGGCGGCAAGCACGTTGATGCGAAGGTTCTGCTTCTTGATCACGTCGAAATTCCTCTTCTGGGTCATGGATCGAACCAACACTGCGGCCATCATTCCTTGACGACTCCCGGCCGGCCCAGCCGGGATTGCCGTGACCTCCCCCCAGGCCCTCGTTGCGGGTATTGCGCCGGCGTGGGTGGCCGCCGGCGCGATGGAGTGGCTTACCAGCCGAAGCCGGCGCCAACGCCGACCGAGCTGTCGTCGCTGCTGAAGGCACCGCCGAAGGTGACCGTGGCGCGGTCGCTGATTGCACGCTGGTAACCCAGCGACAACGCCGACTCGCCGCCCTGGAAGCCGACACCGACGCCGACCCGGTTCTGGGTACGGATGCCGGCGGCGCTGGTGGCCATGTTGAGCATCGCCGCGCTCATCGCGCCCTGACGATCGATGCGACGGTCCATATGACGCAGGCGGCCATCGACTTCGCCCTTGAACACATCGAAGCTGTCGGTCACGGCCTTCACCTGGCCATCGGTGTAGCTGTTGGCCGTGGCGACACCACGGTCCAGCTGCCCCTTGTTGACCGCGTCGGTGGCAGCGCTGCCGGCCGCGACATTGGTGACCTGGCGCTCGTTGCCTTCGCTGCCGACAGAGACGGTGTTGGCACGATCGGCAACCGAGCCCTGGCCCAGCGCCACGGCGTTGGCGGCCGTCGCACTGGCCCCCTGGCCGATGGCCGTGGACGACGCGCCGCTGGCAACGGCGCCCTCTCCCACGGTGACCGCGTTGAAACCCGCTGCCGGTGTGCCGACCGGGATGCCCGAGCCCGCTGCGGCGGCGGTCGGCGCGCCCTGTACCCGGGCGCTGCTGGCAGTGGCCACGTCGGGGACGGCATCGACGCTGGCCGGTTGCGCGGCCAGGTTGGCGGCGCCCCCCTCCAGCGGCGTGCTGGTCGAACGCAGGCTGGCGGTGCGGGAGCGGTTCGCCCCCCCGGTGCGCTGGTCAATCTCGCTGACCTTGCGGTCCAGTGCGCCAAGGGCATCGCCGACATTGCTGTAGCTGGCGCCCTGGATCACGTAGTTCGGCGCGACGAACACGCCCTGCATGCCGACACTGGCGCCACCGCCGAGGAAGCTGGCGGCATCGCTGAGCGACTGGAACAGCTGGCCGCCATTGATCGCCTGGCGACTGCCTGCGGCGATGCTGCCGGCGCCGACATTGTCGATCGTGGTGCCCTCGATGCCGGCCAGGGTCAGCCGGTCGCGGCTGGCGTCGTCATAACCGACCGCATTGGCAGTGGACGTTTCCACGGTCGCGATACGCGAATCGAAATCGCCGACCCGGGTTTCCACCGCACCGACGCGCTGGTTGGTGACGTTGAGCTGCGAACCGGTGACCGCGTCGCTGCTGCCTGCGGCGATGCGACCGTCGGCGACGTTGACGATGCGGCGCGTCGCCGGACCATCGGTACCGTTGCCACCGCCGACGGACACCACATTGGCGTCCAGCGCGCGCGCGCCACTGCCCAGCGCCACCGAGTTCGCACCGGTCGCGCCGGCGTTGGCGCCGACGGCCAGCGCCGCATTGCCGATGGCGCTGGCACTGCTGCCCAGCGCATTGCTGCGGTTGCCGCTGGCACTGGCACCGGAACCGACGGCGACCGCGTTGCTGCCCGTGGCGCTGGCGGTCCCGGTACCGGTCGCACGGAAGTGGCGGCCGGTGGCATCGGCGGGGGCCGCCACCACATCCAGCTGGCCCTTGTTCACCGCATCGGTCGCCTGGGTACCGGCCGCGACATTGGTGACCTGGCGGTTGATCGCGCTGTGGGTAACGCCCGCCGCATCAACCCAGTCCTGCGCCGCACCGACCGATACCGCGTTGGCACGATCCGCCAGCGATCCGGCACCCAGCGCGACGCTGTTGTCGGCGGCCTTGGTCGTCCAGGTGTTGCTGCCCAGCACCGTGGCATTGGTTGCCTGCGCGTAACTGTTGTAGCCGACCACGGTGGCCCCGTCCTCGGTCGCCCACGCCTCGCTGCCGATGGCGGTAGTGTGCTGACCGCTGCCGACGCTGTTGGCATCCTGCCCGGCCAGTGCGTTGAAGCCCACCGCCACGCCATTGAGGCCGGTGGCCGCGTTGTTGCCGAGCGCGGTACCGTACTCGCCGGCGCGTGCCTGTACGCCGAAACCCGCACCGGCGATCTGCGCGGTGGTGCCCTGGCCGACCGCCGTGGCGACGTCGGCCGCCTGCGCGCCACTGCCCAGGGCCGTGCCGAAGAAGCTGGACGTGGCACCCGCACCGTAGGCTGTGGACTGCCAGCCATTGGCATAGGCGAAGTTGCCGACCGCAGTCGCTTCGCGACCGTCGGCCGTGGCCCCGTAACCGACGGCGGTGGCGGCCAGGCCGCTGGCCTGGGCGATGCCACCTACCGCAACGGCACCGATGCCCTCCGCTTCCGACTGCGCGCCCAGGGCGACGCTGGCCGGCCCGGCGCTGCTGCTCTGCGCACCGAGGGCGATCGCGCCGCCAGCGGTACTGCTGGCGCTGTTGCCGATGGCCACGCCATCCTCACCCGTCGCCACCGCGTTGAAGCCCACGGCAGCGGCATTGGCGGCGACCGCCGTCGCACCACTGCCCAGTGCGGTGGCACCGTTGCCGATCGCGTTGGCCGCTTCGCCGGCGGCCAGCGCGTTGTCACCTTCCACATAGGCGCCGGCGTCGCTGTCGGCACTGCCACTGGCCTGGAAGTAGCGGCTGGTGTTCTCAGCCACCGACGCCACGGCGTCCAGCTGGTTCTTGTTGACCGCATCGGTGCCTTCGGTACCTGCCGCCACGTGAGTCACCTGGCGCTCGCTGCCGGCACTGCCGACGGCCACGCTGTTGGCGCGGTCGGCAACGGAACCCGCACCCAGTGCGACGCTGTTCGCAGCATTGGCGGTGGCGCTGGCACCGAGTGCGGTGGAATCGGCCGCGTCGGCCCACGAGTTCCAGCCGATGGCGGTGGCGTAGTCGTCGGTGGCCCATGCACCCGCACCGAACGCCGCGGCGCCGTAGCCGCTGGCGCGGGCCGGGATCAGACCGAAGAAGGTGCTGCCGCCGATGGCGACGCTTTCATCGCCGCTGGCTTCACTGGAATCACCCATGGCCACCGCGCTGGCGCCGCTGGCCGTGGCAAACACGCCCGTCGCAGTACTGTTGGCCCCGCTGGCGATCGTGCCGTAACCCAGTGCAGAACCGAGACGACCACTGGCTTCGCTGTAACCACCGACCGCCGTGGTGCCATCGGCCGACGCCGCGCTGCGGAAGCCGCTGGCCAGCGACTGCGCACCGCTGGCCAGCGCCTCCGAGCCATTGGCGGTGCTGTACACCGCCGTGGCCTGTGCACCCGCGCCGGTCGCCGTGCTGCCGATCTCGCTGGCAACCGCACCGTTGCCCAGTGCCGCACTGTTTTCACCCGTGGCCTGTGCGTTGCTGCCCACCGCTGCGGCATTGCTGCCGCTGGCCAGGCTGTCCAGGCCTACGGCGGTGGCACTGGCGGCGACCGCCGTCGCACCACTGCCCAGTGCGGTGGCACCGTTGCCGATCGCGTTGGCCGCTTCGCCGGCGGCCAGCGCGTTGTCACCTTCAACGTAGGCGCCGGCGTCGCTGTCGGCACTGCCACTGGCCTGGAAGTAGCGGCTCGTGTTCTCGGCCACCGATGCCACGGCGTCCAGCTGATCCTTGTTGACCGCATCGGTGCCTTGGGTACCTGCCGCCACGTTGGTCACCTGGCGGGTGTTGCCACCACCACCGACCGATACCGTGTTGTCACGGTCTGCAATCGAATCGGCACCCAGCGCGACGCTGTTGGCGCCGCGCGACTCGGCCGCATTGCCGAGCGCGGTGCTGTTGATGCCCGGCGACCATGCGCCACCACCGACGGCCGTGGAGTAGTTGCCGGACGCCTCGGTGGCGAGAATGCCGAACAACGAGCCGCCGACAGCGACACTATTGGTACCGGTGGCCAAGCTGCCCTGACCGGTGGCCGTGCTGTAGTCGCCGGAGGCTTCCGAGTCGCCGCCCAGCGCTACGCTGTTGGAGCCGGAGGCATTGGCGAAATTGCCGAACGCGGTGGCGTTGAACGCCGAGGCGCTGGCGAAACCGCCGATGGCGGTGCTGTAGCCACCCGTGGCTTCCGCACCGATGCCGAATGCAGCCGAGGCCGTGCCGCTGGCCACGCTCTCGCTGCCGACCGCCGTGGCCGCTTCACCACTGGCGGTGCTGAAGTAGCCCACTGCCGTCGCCTCTTCTGCGGAGGCTTCGGACAGCACGCCGCTGGCGGTGCTGCCGGCGCCACTGGCGATCGAGGCAGCACCGAAGGCCGCGCTCTGTTCACCGCTGGCTTCGCTTTCCGCGCCATGCGCGGTGGCGTACTCGCCGGTCGCCTGTGCGTTGGCACCGATCGCGCTGGCGTTGGCTGCGGTGGCCACGGCATTGAAGCCCAGCGCCTGCGCGTTGTTGGCCAGTGCGTTGGCGCCGCTGCCCAGGGCGATGGCGCCGTCGCCGATGGCGTTGGATGCCTCGCCGGCAGCCAGTGCGTTGTCCCCTTCCACGTAAGCGCCGGCATCGCTGTCGGCACTGCCGCTGGCCTGGAAGTACTTGCCGGTGGTGGATGCTTCCGCCGCGACGGCATCCAGCTGTGCCTTGTTCACCGCATCGGTGGCCTGCGTACCTGCGGCCACGTGGGTCACCTGGCGCTCGTTGCCGGCAGCGCCAACCGCCACGCTGCGGTCACGATCAGCCACCGAGCCTGCACCCAACGCGACCGCGTTGCTGCCGCTGGCGTTGCTGCCGGCACCCAGCGCGATCGCGCTTTCACCGCCGGCCACCGTATTGGTGCCGATGGCGATGCTGTTGACCGTGTTGCCCAGCGCCTGGTAGCCCAACGCCACGCTGTAGTCGCCGTAGCCGAAGGCACCGCGGCCGACGGCGGTGGCGCTGGTGCCGTTGGCCCAGCTGTTGTAGCCGATGGAGGTGGCGCCACTGCCGCTGGCCCATGCTGCATTGCCGAAGGCGGATGCGTTGGTGGCGGTGGCCCATGCGCCCGAACCGAATGCGCTGGCGCCACTGGCGGTGGCCCAGCTGTAGCCGCCGACGGCGGTGCTGTCGTCGCTGCTGGCGAACGCACTGTCGCCCACGGCGACCGCGTAGCTGCCGGTCGCACGCGACTTGCCACCGGCAGCCACGCTGTTGTCGCCGGTGGCTTTGGCCGCGCTGCCGAAGGCATTGCCCGACGCACCCGTTGCCTGCGCACCATTGCCGACGGCGGTGGCATCGGCGCCGGCGGTGGTGCCGACACGTTCTGGTTGACCGTCATCGCCGATGATCGGCTGGTTGTACTGGTCGTAGGCCTGGCCCAGTCCACCGATGGCGACCCCGCCGTTGCCACTGACACTGCTGTTGCGACCGATGGCGACGCTGTCATCGCCCACGGCGGAAGCACCCGCGCCCTGGGCGACGGCACCGGCGCCGATCGCGTTGCTGGACGAACCGGCGGCCACCGCACCCTCTCCCTCGGCAAACGCACCGGCATCGCTGCCGGCTTCCGGCTGGGCCTGGAAGTAATGGGCGGTGGTATCCGCGGTGCTGGCCACGGCGTCCAGCTGCGCCTTGTTCACTGCATCGGTGGCTTCACTGCCGGCAGCGACGCCGGTGATCTGCCGCTCGTTGCCGGCACTGCCCACGGCGACGCTGTTGTCACGGATGGCTTCCGAGTTCGCGCCCAGGGCGACACTGTTGGCGCCGCGCGCCGTGGCGTAGTAGCCGACCGCCGTGCTCTGCGCGCCGCTGGCCCAGGTCTGCGCGCCCAGCGCGCTGGCCCCTTCTCCGGGTGCGTAGGCGAAGTAGCCGATGGCCGTGGCTTCGGCGCCGGAGGCTTCGGTCAGGCTCCCGTTGGCCACGGTCCGGTCACCGCTGGCGATCGCGCCGGCACCCACAGCGGTGGCGGCTTCGCCGCTGGCCTGGGTCTGCACGAAGAAGCCCAGGCCGGGAATCAGGTCAGCCGGGCCACCCACGGCCACGCTGCTGGTGCCGGTCGCGTTGCTCTGGGTGCCGACTGCGGTGGCGTAGTCGCCGATGGCGTTGGCCACCGCGCCGAATGCGGAGGACTGCGCGCCGGCCGCATAGGCACCCACGCCATAGGCGGACGCAGCGAAGCCAGCCGCCTCTGCGCTGGCACCGACCGCAGTGCCGCCGACGCCGGCACTGGTCGCGCCGGTCTCCACCGGCACGCCGCCGTTGGTGATGAGCGGATTGCCGTTCTCGTCCACGGCGGCGCCACCCACCGCGACGCTGCCGGGTCCTGCAGCCTGCGCGTTGTTGCCGAACGCGGCGCTGTTCTGTCCGGCGGCCAGGGCGTTGTTGCCGACCGCCGTGGCGTTCTGCGCGACCGCGGTGGCGCCGGCGCCGACTGCGGTGGTGCCATCGCCGAGCGCGTTGGCCGCTTCACCGGCAGCCAGCGCGTCATCGCCTGCGGCCAGCGCACCGGCGTCGCTGTTGCTGCTGCCGGTGGCCTGGAAACGCTTGGCCGTGGCATCGGCCACGGCCGCGACGTCCCGGAGTTGGCCGACATTGGCCGCATCGGTGTCTTCGGTACCCGCCGCGACACTGGTGATCTGCCGGGTCAGACCGTACTCGGCTGCGCCCACCGATACCGTATCGACCCGGTCGGCCAGCGAGCCGGCGCCCAGCGCCACACTGCCGGTGGCAACCGCTGCCGAGTTCGAACCCAGCGCGGTGCTGTATTCACCCACGGCGGTGCTGAACGCACCGACCGCGATCGATGCTTCATTGGCGGCCGTTGCGCCACGACCCACGGCGGTACTGCCCGGGCCCATGGCCACGGCTCCGCCACCGACCGCCGTTGCGCCGTCCGCACTGGCCTCGGACAACGCGCCCAGTGCGGTCGCTGCGCCGTTCTCGCTGGCCGCAACAGCGCTGGCACCGACGGCGGTATCTCCCAGTCCGAGCGCAACGGCACTCTGGCCGACGACGACGCTGGCATCACCGATGGCCAACGCGTTCTGGCCGAACGCACTGGCGCCCAGACCGGCGGCCACGGCCTGTGTGCCGACGGCCGTAGTGGCGTTGGCCAGCGACTGGCTGCCGCTGCCGACCGCAATCGCGCCCTGCCCTTCGATCTTCGCCGCGTCGCTGTCATCACCGGCGCCGTCGGCCTTGAAGTAGCGACTGCTCTGGGCTGTCGCTTCGGCCAACGCCGCCTGCGTGGCCCGCGCCTGTGCATCCAGCTGCGCCTTGTTCACCGCATCGGTTGCCTCGGTGCCGGCGGCGACGTGGGTCACCTGCCGTTCCTTGCCCGCATCACCGACGGCAACGGTATTGGCACGCGTTGCTTTCGAGCCGGCGCCCAGCGCCACGCTGTTGGCACCGGTTGCACGGCTGCCGGTGCCCACGGCGACCGCATTGGTGCCGGTGGCCGAGGCGCTGCCATCCACCAGGCACTTGTCGACGATCGAGCTGTTGAGCACCACGCAGTTGGCGTTGCCGCCGATCTCCACCGACTGTGCAGAGGCGACGCCGGTCATGCCCAATCCCAGTGCCAGCGCCAGTGCGGCAGCCAGTACAAAGGGCCTGGCCTGTGTCGCATCGCGGCGTTGGTCGACGACCCCGCCGCAACTGTCGGACGAGGCCAGTTCCGAGGCCACGACCAACTGACCCAGTGCTTTGTTCCAGACCTTGCGATAAATCCGATTCATCGGTACGGCTCCTGATTGGACTGGTTTTGGGCAAAGCAACGCCACCGCCGGACCTTCTGGTCCAACGTCCCCTGGGGGCGTTTATTCGCGTGATTTACTGCGGGGTATTGCCGAACGGCGCGCAGCGACAGAAAACCGAGCGCGTGCGCCAAGCGGTTACTGCGGGATGAATGGTTCTGAAACGGGGTTCAAGTGTTAACGGCAACTTTCCATATCGTCAAGACTTTGACACAGCAAATCACATTGCCGTGAAGCAGTTCACTTTTTCACGCGTTTATCAATCCATTTTGTTAGTTGCACGTGACGATTGTCTGGCGCATGGAAATGCATGTAACTCATGGTGGCGACAGGAGTTTCATCCGCGCAAAGAAAAACCCGCCGGCAATGCGGCGGGTTTTTCCATACGCATCGGCATCGACGCCTGCGCGAAGCGGTGCGCGATCAGCCGCACCACACCCGGGCATTGCGGAACATCCGCATCCACGGTGAATCACCCTGCCACTCGGCCGGCGCCCAGCTCAGATTGAGTGCGCGCGGGGTGCGCTCCGGATGCGGCATCATGATGGTGACGCGCCCGTCCGTGCTGGTCAGGCCAGTGATGCCATCCGGTGAGCCGTTCGGATTGAGCGGATACTGCTGGGCGATGGCACCGTTGCCATCGATGTAGCGCAGCGACACGCGCGCAGCGGCCTGGTCGACGGCGTTGTCGAACACCGCCTGGCCTTCGCCGTGCGCCACCGCCACCTGCAGGCGGGAACCGGCCATGCCACGCAGCAGGATCGACGGCGATTCCACTACTTCCAGCAGTGCGGTGCGGGCCTCGAACTGCTCGCTGGCATTGCGGCGGAACTGCGGCCAGTGTTCGGCGCCGGGGATGATGTCCTTCAGCTGGCTCATCATCTGGCAACCGTTGCATACGCCGAGGGCAAAGCTGTCCTGGCGCTCGAAGAACGCGGCAAAGGCATCGCGCAGCGCGCTGCGTTCCAGGATCGAGGTCGCCCAGCCACGGCCGGCACCCAGCACATCGCCGTAGCTGAAGCCGCCACAGGCGACCAGGCCGGTGAAGTCCTGCAGGGCCACGCGGCCCTCGATCAGGTCGCTCATGTGCACGTCGAACGCGCGGAAGCCTGCACGTTCGAAGGCGTTGGCCATCTCGATCTGGCCGTTGACGCCCTGTTCGCGCAGTACCGCCACGCGCGGACGCGCACCGGTGCTGATGAACGGCGCCGCCACATCCTCGTTGAGGTCGAAGCTCAGCTTCGGCTTCAGGCCCGGTGCGTTGAACGCGCGGGCGACATCGCGCTCGGCATCGGCGCTGGCCGGATTGTCGCGACGCTTCTGCATGGCATGGGTGACCGACCACCACGCATCGAACAGCTGCTCCCAGCGCCACTCGGCCAGGTTCTCGCCTGCCAGCGATACGCGCACCACCGGTGCGGTGGTCGGCCTGGCGATGCGCTGCGCGCATTCGGTAAGGGCGTGGCGCTCGACCAGGTCGGCAAAAGCGGCGCGATCTTCGCGGGCGATCTGCACCACCGCACCCAGTTCCTCATTGAACAGGCTGCGGAACGGGTCATCGCCCCACGCGTCGAGGGCGATATCCAGGCCCAGGCGCGAGGTGAACGCCATTTCACACAGCGCGGCGAACGCGCCGCCGTCGCTGCGGTCATGGTACGCACGCAGCAGGCCGGACTGGCGCGCATCCCGGATCAGTTCGAAGAAGGCACGCAGGCGCTGCGGGTCGTCCAGGTCCGGCGCGGCACCGGCGAAGGCCGGCAGCTCGCCGTGGTCGGCGTGCACCTGCGCCAGGATCGAGCCGCCCAGGCGCTGCTTGCCGGCACCGAGACCGATCAGCCACAGCTCGCTGTCGACGTCGCGATCAAGCAGAGGCGTCAGCTGCTGGCGCACATCGGCAACCGGCGCGAACGCCGAGATCACCAGCGACACCGGCGACACGCTCTTGTGTGCCTCGCCCTGGTCATGCCACTGCGCCTGCATGGACAGCGAGTCCTTGCCGACCGGGATGCTGATGTCCAGCTGCGGGCACAGTTCCATGCCCACGGCCTTCACTGCGTCGTACAGCAGCGCGTCTTCGCCCGGATGGCCGGCAGCAGCCATCCAGTTCGCCGACAGCTTGATGCCATCCAGCGCATCCACCGGGGCCGCGCACAGGTTGGTCAGCGCTTCGCCCACGGCCATGCGCGCCGACGCCGCGGCGTCGAGCAGGGCCAGCGGCGTGCGCTCGCCGATCGACATCGCCTCACCGGCCGCGCCATCGAAATCAGCCAGGGTGATGGCTACGTCGGCCACCGGCAGCTGCCACGGGCCGACCATCTGCTCGCGGGCGGTCAGGCCGCCGACGCTGCGGTCACCGATGGTGACCAGGAAGTTCTTCGAGGCGACGGTCGGGTGCGCCAGCACGCGCAGGCCGGCTTCCTGCAGATCCAGGCCACCGGTCTTCAGCGCCGGCCAGCGCGGTGCCGGCGGGTGCGCCGTGTCGCGGTGCATTTTCGGCGGCTTGCCGAACAGCACGTCCATCGGCAGGTCGATCGGTGCGTCGGCGGGAACATGGCCCGGCACCGCGCCGTACGCCACCACCAGATGCTCCTCGGCGGTCGCCACGCCCACGGCGGCGAACGGGCAGCGCTCGCGCGCACACAGCGCGGCAAACTCGGCCAGTCGCTCCTGCGCGACGCCAAGCACGTAGCGCTCCTGCGATTCGTTGCACCACAGCTGCATCGGCGACAACGACGGATCGTCGGTGGGCACCTTGCCCAGGTCGATGATGCCGCCCACGTTCGAATCGTGCAGCAGCTCGGGAATCGCGTTGGACAGACCACCGGCACCGACGTCATGGAAGAACTTGATCGGGTTGTCGGCACCCATCGCCACGCAGCGGTCGATGACTTCCTGGCAGCGGCGCTCCATCTCCGGGTTGTCGCGCTGCACGCTGGCGAAATCCAGGTCTTCGGCGCTTTCACCGGAGGCCACCGAGCTGGCCGCACCGCCACCCAGGCCGATCAGCATCGCCGGACCGCCGAGCACGATGACCGCATCACCGGCCTGCAGCGGGATCTTGTCGACCTGGATACGGTCGATCGCACCGAGGCCGCCGGCCAGCATGATCGGCTTGTCGTACGCACGGACCAGGTCAGCGCCTTCAGGCAGCTCGAAGCTGCGGAAGTAACCGAGCAGGTTCGGGCGGCCGAACTCATTGTTGAACGCAGCGCCGCCGAGCGGGCCGTCGGTCATGATCTCCAGCGCCGGCGCCATCCGCGGATTCAGCGCGCGCGGCGCTTCCCACGGCTGCGGCAGCTCGGGGATGCGCAGGTGCGAGACCGAGAAGCCGGTCAGGCCGGCCTTCGGCTTGCCGCCGCGGCCGGTTGCGCCTTCGTCGCGGATTTCGCCACCGGCACCGGTGGAAGCCCCCGGGAACGGCGCGATCGCGGTCGGGTGATTGTGGGTTTCGACCTTGATCTGGAAGGCGCTGGGCGCCTGCGGCTCGCGGCGGTACTCGCCACTGGCCGGATCCGGACGGTAACGCGACGCCGGATGGCCTTCGATCACCGCAGCGTTGTCGCTGTACGCGCTCAGGGTGTGCTGCGGCGTCTGCTGGTGGGTGTTCTTGATCATGCGGAACAGCGAGCGTTCCTGCGCCTGCCCGTCGATGGTCCAGCTGGCGTTGAAGATCTTGTGCCGGCAGTGTTCGGAATTGGCCTGCGCGAACATCATCAGTTCCACGTCAGACGGGGAGCGCCCCAGCGCGGTGAAGCGCTCGCGCAGGTAGTCGATCTCGTCCTGGGCCATGGCCAGGCCAAGGCGCTGGTTGGCGGCTTCCAGCTGCGCCACCGGAACGCGCTCCAGTTCACCGCGGGCCGGCGCCGAGAACAGGGCCTGGCCCTGCTCGACGTGGTCCAGCACCGACTGTGTCATCGGGTCATGCAGCACCTTCACCAGCGACAGCTGGGTGGCGGCATCGTCCGGCCAGCCCAGCACGTCGATACGCAGGCCGCGCTCGACCCGGCTGACCGGCTGACCGGCCCCGCGGACCAGTTCGGTGGCCTTGCTCGACCACGGCGACAACGTTCCCAGACGCGGCACCACGATGCGGCTGACGGCCCCTTCGGCGACCGTCCCGGCCTGCGGCTGTGCTTCCAGGATGCGGCACAGGGTGGCCTGATCGGGCACGGCCGAGCCTTCCGGCTGCACGAAGTAGACGTGCCAGGCACCACTGATGCGCAGGGAGGGAGCGATGGACTGCAGGCGGGATTCAAGACGTTCGCGGCGGAACGGCGACAGGGCGGGCGCGCCCTCGAGGACCATCATGTCCGGGGAACCGTAGTTGGGAAACGGGCCCGATATTGTACCGGAAGCGGGGGATGGGCTTGGGCCGGGCTGCGCCCGGCACCCGCCGAAGCAACGGCCGAAGCAACAGCAACGTCAAAAGCCGGTTTCCTGCAGGTTGGCGGGGTAGGTCCGGTGGCGGGGGACGCCGTGAACCCGTCCCTGGGGGCTTGGCCGCGGCATCCCTGCCGCGGACACCCCCGCCACCGGACCCACCCCGCCTTCGACGGATTTCCGCGATCTGTATCCGGTCCACGCCATGCGCGGATGCTCCGCGGCAGTGCCGGCCGAATGAAGAGCGAAGCGACCGGCTCTTGCTTTTGATTTTGTTCTGTCTTTCGTGGCTGGCAGCCGCAGGAACCTGTCCGTAGCCGGGTGGGTGGGCTGCGCAGGGGCGTAAGCGCCATGGATGGCGCGCCCGAGCCTACAGGGA
>NZ_JCAFTD010000010.1:0-135245 GCF_059369935.1 Stenotrophomonas sp. YJH_SMC_36
CCAGCGCCAGGCCGGGGCCAGACCACCGTAGTCGGCGAAGATGTCCTCGACGATCTCCACGACCGTCCTGTCGTGGAACACATAGCTGTCCACCCGCTGCGACAGGAACGCCAGCCACGGCTGCAGGCGCAGCCGGTAGCGCGCCAGGCCGCCATTGCTGCCCAGCCGCTCGGCGGCGGTGATGCGTCCATGCAAGGGCCGCAGGCTGCCGTCGGCCTGCTGCATCTGCAGCAGCGCGCCCTGCCCGATCAGCGGGCCCAGCGGCAGGCCCGCATCCAGCGACAGCGCCGTGATCGTCCACTGGAAACCGATGCCGTCGATCTGTTCGACGCCATCCAGCGTTTCGGCTACCAGCACGTCAGTGCCGCAGGGGGTGTGCAACCTGAGAAAGCGATCGTCGCTTCGCGGCGCTGCAAGCGCCGCGAGCAACGTCGCATGACGGAGGTGATGCGGAAGTCCTTCCATGAGCAACGCGCGTCCGGCTTGAAACGGGCCAGACTGTTCGGCTGCAGGGCACAGAAGAAAGAGTCAAAGACGACAACGCAGACATGCCAGCGCCGAGACTCACGCACAGCACTGCCAATTCTCTTTCGTTGAAAACCTCAAAGTGATCGTCGAATCACTTCTCAGCGGCAAACCCGGTCCTTATGCGACACCACATGTGAGCGCATCCGGATCCACCACCGGCACCGGTGTGGTCAGTGCGCCATGCCCCGCGTGATCGCAGCAGCGCGCTGCTTCAACTGCGCCACGGCATCGGGAATCATCTCCATGCCCACGTCCAGGCCGGGGTTCAGCACCAGGCCGACACCGTCGCCGATTCCGGCCAGCAGCGCATGCACCGCGATCGGCATGGCATGCGCGAACTGCGGCAGCTGTTCGTGCCACAGGCCGGCACGCTCGGGGGCGGTGAACACCGCGAACATCGGCTCGCCACTCTCGCTGGTCAGCACCAGGGGCGAGATGCTCTCATCCCATGCGCCGTCTTCGCCGATGGCCTTGTCCAGCAGCACGAACGCCGTCGAGGTCAGCAGCCCATCGAGGAACTGCGACGCGGTCAGCGTGCCATCCTGGGCCTGCAGCAGGCGCACCTCGAGGTCGTTGAGGGGTTCGAACGGGGTGTCGTGGTCCATGGTCGCTTCCGCTACGTGATTGCAGGAGAGACTTTAACAGGCCGAGCCCTCGAGCGATGAACCGGTGTCAGCGGACCCTTCCGCGGCTCGCTTTCCTGCGTGCAGATCAACGCCCCGAGCAGGCGGGCTGGGCCAGCAGCCAGTCCTGCGCGGCCTGCAGACCGGACGCTCCGGGGGCGGTGGGCTGATCCGGCTGCAGCTGGCGACCGTCACCCTGCCCCTGGCGGTCGGTCATGACATTCACGGTCAGCAGCAGCATGCTGCCATCCACCAGGGGCACGGGTTGATTGCCGGTGGAATAGCCTGCACTGGGCTGGCCGAAACTGCGGCTGCCGGGCTGGCCGCGGAAGGCCAGCGCCACGGCCTCGCCCGAACTGGCGGTACGGGGGCCGAACACCACCGCGACCGGTGCGGAACCGCCGCGCAGCACATAGGCCGCCTCGCGCGATCGAAGCCGCGAATTCGCGCCATCCAGGACCTCTCCGTCGCGCTGTCGCCATGGCCGTTGCCCTTCGGCGCTGCGGAAGCCGCCGAGCACGGCCCCTTCCTTATCCGGGGTACCCTGCAACAACGGCAGCAGTCCCAGCAGCATGGGCCACATGTTGCCGCCGCCATTGCCGGACAGATCCACCACCCAGCCGCACCGCGTGCCGTCATCCAGGGTCACGATGCGGTGCTGCAGCGCCAGCGCGTAGGTTCTGCGAGCGTCATACCGTGCCTGCTCGCCCGCCTGAGGATCGTCCAGGAATGGGCTCACCCGCAGCACACCGACGCGCGCATCGGCCTGCCACGGCATTGGCGATGCCGCATCCTGGCCGGCCTTCAAGCGTTGCGCACGCCCGGAACGCTGGCGTTGCAGGCTGGGCGGAATCCAGCGGCCATGGCCGCCCGTGCTGCGGGTAGCGGCGTCATCCAGCAACTGGCGCCGGCCAGCATCATCGGTTGCGGCGGCCAGCGTCGCGCGTACACCGGCCCAATCCACACGGTCGCGATACAGCGCGCGTGCCTCCAGCAGCTGCAGCATCTGCACCTGCGCCTCCGGTGAGGGCAGTTCAACCGCGGATGCCGAGGCCGTTGCGGCCATCGTCTGCGCAGCCCAAAGCACGACCACCGTCGCACCCGCGCGCCGCACTCCGTTGCAGATCTGCATACGACGTTCCTTGCCGTTGAGTCAGGCGCCCAGCATAGCGGGTTGATGATCGGCACGGCCATCGCGCAGGTTGTCGTATCTGACCTGGCTGGCAGCGCAGGCATTGCGCGATGCCGACACGGCGCTCCGGTCACGCGACAGATGGGCGATACGGACACACACATTGCAACTTTGCCCATGTCATCGCGCTGTGGACCGCGCGACGGTGGCATCTGCCAGCGCCCCTGTGCTGGCCGGGATTGGCGTCCCGAATGAAGCTTTTCAACGGCGGGCTTGCGACAACATCGCGGGCCCGAATAGTGCACCCTCCGTCGTTCTGCGGCGGGCGGTGCGTGGGGATCTCCGGATCCGCCGGCTTTTTCTCCGTTGAAAAGCTTCACCGGCACGCCAACCCGCACCGCCCGCCACCCTGCACCCCGCAGGTGGCCTTGCCTGTGAGGTTGCTGCCATGACCCTGCCCCATCCCACCCATCCCCGCCTGCACGCGCTGCTGGGTGATGCCCTGCCTGGGCTGCGGCTGCCCGCCGCTGCCGCCGACATCCTGGAAGATGCGCTGGCCGCAGCCCACGAGAACGTGCCGCAGCCTGCATTCTTCGCCCGGTTACGCAGCATCGCGCGCGGCGACGGTGCCAACGGCCAACCTTGGCCCGAAACGCGGATCACGGAAGCGAGGGCGCGTGATCTGGCCGGCGCTACGCGCTGCCTGGCCGCAGTGTCTTCCTGCGCAGGACTGCTGCTGGCCGCGCAGGCGGCGCGGGAGATGGACGATGCCCGAGCGCACTGCCCGCCGCAGGTGGAAGAAGGGCTGCTGCACGCGGTACAGGTGCTGGCCGATCACGCGGGGGCGCTGGTGGAGCCCGCAGCGGCAGTCCCCGGCAAGCAATGAGCCGAGCTGGCCCTGCTCCACCGCAGGTGCGTCCATACCCCGGCGCTGTCAGATCTTGAGATAGATCCTGCGCCGGTCCAGCCACCACGCGACGCCCCACCACAGGGTGACGAAGGCCAGGGCCTGCAGCATCGACGCCAGCTCCAGCGCACCCGGCATCGCCGCCGCCAGCTGCTGCCAGACCCAGCCCCAGGCGCCGGTTGCCAACAATGCCACCGACATCACCGAGGCCCCCAGGTACGCGGTGATCGCGTTGACCCCAAAACGACGGCCCCACGCGGGCCAGCCCTTCTGGTCGATCAGCACATGCGCCAGCCACAGGGCCAGCGCCGCAAGACCTCCGGTCCACAGCACGTAGCTGGGCGTCCACAGCTGCTTGTTCAACGGCAGCACAATGGCAAGCAGCAGGCCCAGCACTGCCGTTGCGGCGCCCACTCCTGCCAGCGCCACAGCGCGACCGCTGCGCAGCAGTGCGCCGGCCAGCAGGCCCAGGGTGGTGCTGGCCAGCGCGCCCAGCGTGCTCAGCAGCCCTTCCGGGTCATGCCCAAGCCCGGTATCGGCGTGCCACTGGTAGATCCACGGGGCGAACAGAGCGGTATCCAGACGGCTGGCCGGGTTGGTCCATGGCGACAGATCACCGAGGCCGAGCAGCAGCACGGTATAGCCCACCAGCAGCCCGACAAGCACTCCGACCTGCACGTGCAGCCGCGCATACACCGCCAGCAGGCCAACCAGCGCCGCACACACCGCGATGCGTTGCAGCACGCCCCAGATGCGGAAGTGATGCGTATCCAGCGCCCACCAGATCAGCAGATGCAACAACGCGCCGGCTAGCAGGATGCGCAACGCGCGCTCCAGCACGCCACGCGCCAGTGTGGGTCGCTTCGAAGCATCGAGCGCGCGCGGTGCGACGCTGAAGGCCATCGACACGCCCACCAGGAACAGGAAGAACGGGAACACCAGATCGGTGGGCGTGCAGCCATGCCAGTCCGAATGACGTAGCGGTGCGAACACCGCACTCCAGTCGCCCGGGTTGTTGACCAGCAGCATCGCCGCCACGGTGATGCCGCGCAGGGCGTCGATCGAGCCCAGGCGCGCTGACGGCGCAGCACTCATCAGGCGGCCTCGTACTGTCCGGCAATCCAGGTGCCCCGCACCTGCAGGGCATCGTCCAGCAGCACCAGGTCGGCCTGGTAACCCTCGGCGATGTGGCCCAGCCGGTCGTCCACATTGAGGAACTGCGCCGGATAGGTCGAGGCCATGCGCGCCGCTTCGGCAAGCGGCTGGCCGAGCAGCTGCACGGTGTTGCGCACGGCCGTGGCCATGTCCAGTGCCGAGCCGGCCAGCGCGCCAGCTGCGTTGCGCACCACCCCATCGACGGCAGTGATGGTCTCGCCATACAGCACATAGCTGGGATCATCGGCGCCGACCGGCGGCATCGCATCGGTCACCAGCAGCAGGCGGCCGCGTGGCTTGGCCGCCAGCGCTACCCGCAGGCTGGCCGGATGCACGTGCACGCCGTCGACGATGATGCCGATCCAGCTGTCGCGATCTTCCAGCGCGGCACCCACCGCGCCCGGCTCCCGGCCCTGCAGCGGCGACATCGCGTTGTACAGATGGGTGAAGCCGCGCACGCCGGCATCCAGGCCGGCGCGGATCTCTTCGTACGTTCCGGCGGTATGTCCAGCCGCGACGATCACCCCGCGCTCCACCAGTGCGCGAATCGACTCCAGCGGTACCCGTTCCGGCGCAAGGGTGAGCAGGGTCACGCCATTGTCCAGCGAGGCGGCCAGCGCGATCTCCTCCGCATCGGGCACGCGGAACTTGCTGGCGTCGTGGGTCCCCTTCCGTGCCGGGGCGATGTACGGCCCTTCCAGATGGATGCCGATGACACCGCGTACGCCTTGAGCGATGGCTTCGCGCAAGGCGGCGATCGCCTCGCGCATCACCGCCACGTCATCACTGATCAGCGTCGGCAGCATCGCGGTGGTGCCGAAACGGCGGTGCGCCTGCGCGATGGTGCGCAGGGCCGCCACGTCCGGCGTGTTGTTGAACAGCGCGCCGCCACCGCCATTGACCTGCACGTCGATGAAACCCGGCAGCAGCCAGCCGCCGCCGAGATCGACCTGCTCGGCCGCCTGGCCCACCTGCGGCGCGGCGTCGGGGAGCAGCGCGCTGATCTTCCCGTCCTCGATGAGCACTGCCAGGTCATCGCGGAAATCATCCCCGACCAGGATGCGGGCATTGCGCAGCACGGTTGCCATCACACGGTCTCCGTGACCTTGTTCAGATGCGGCGGCAGGTCCGGGTTGAACCCGCGGCGCAGCGCCAGCGCATTGATCGCACGGTAGAAACTCTGCACGGTGAGCAGCGGAGCGCACAACGGATGCGGCGCGGCAGCCACCGGCAGGTTGCCTGCGGCGCCGGCCATCCATACCTGCGCACCACGCGCTGAGAACTCCTCCACCACGGCACGTGTGCCCGCGCCGGTCTCATCGGGCTGGGCGAAAGCCAGCACCGGGAAGCCGCGACCGACCAGCGCCATCGGGCCATGCTTGACCTCGGCCGAGCTGTAGGCCTCGGCATGCAGACTGCAGGTTTCCTTGAACTTCAGCGCCGCTTCCTGCGCGGCGCCAAGGCCGAGCCCACGCCCGAGCACGAACAGGTTGGTGGCGTCCACCAGGCCATCGGCCAGCGCCGTCCAATCGCACTGCCATGCCTCGCGCAACGCATCCGGCAGCAGCTCCAGCGCAGCGCGCAGGCCACTGTCCTGCTTCCAGTACGTGGCCAGCTGCAGCAGTGCCGCAAGCGACGCCAGGTAGCTCTTGGTCGCGGCCACACTCTTCTCCGGGCCCGCATGCAGCGGAATCACCGTGTCGGCCAGCTGCGCCAACGGCGAATCCTCGACATTGACCAGTGCGACCACGCGCGCGCCGGCGGCCTTGGCCGCTTCGGCATTGCGCAGCAGATCCGGACTCTTGCCCGACTGCGAGATGACGATGAACAGTGCACCGCGCAGCTGCAGCGGCGCGGCATACACCGAGCCCACAGACGGCGAGGCGGAGGCGACCACCAGGCCCAGCTGGGTTTCCAGCAGGTACTTGCCGTAGGTGGCGGCATGATCGGAGCTGCCGCGCGCGCAGGTGACCACGAACGGGGGTGGCGCGGCGCGCAGGCTGGCAGCCAGCGTCTCCATCGTGGCGTGGTTGCGCGAGAACTGGCGGGCGACGACGTCGGCCGCTTCAGCGGCTTCGGCGAACATCAGGGTGGAGGTGGGGTCGGACAGCGACATGGCGGGCTCAGGCAGGATCGGAAGGGAGTGGGCGGGCGCCGGCGGGACGCATCGGCGCAGTCGACCCGCGCACTACCAGCTGCGGCACGAAGCCCTGGTTGTGCAGCGGTGCAGGCGCGTCGTCATAGGCATCGCTGCGCAGCTGCGCGATCAGCAGGCGCGCGGCGTGGCGTGCGATGTCCTCGGTGGCCTGCTTGGCGGTGGTCAACGGCGGCCAGGACTGGCGCGAGAACGGGCTGTCCTCGAAGCCGGCAATGGACAGGTCGTAGGGCACGTTCATCCCCGCCGATTTGGCAGCGGCCAGCACGCCCGCAGCGATTTCATCGTTGGAACCGAAGATGGCGGTGGGCGGTTCGCGCAGCGCCAGCAGGCGGCGCGCGCCCCGGAAACCGTCGTCGAAGGTGTAGTCGCCCTGCACCACAAGATGCTTGTCCACGGTCATGCCGTAGTCCTTCAGCGCCGCTTCGTAGCCGGCATAACGTTCGCCGGAAGAGCGGTGCGAACTGCCCCCCCACAGGAAGCCGATGCGCTGATGGCCCAGCTGGATCAGATGCTCGGTGATCTCATAGGCCGCTTCGCGGTCGTCGACGAACACGCAGGCTCCGTCCGCCGGGTCCTCGGTCGCCGCGATGATGCGCACCAGCTTGATGCCACGTGCGGTCAGCGCCTGCACCAGATCGCGGCGCTCGGACATCGGTGCGGTCAGCACCAGGCCGGCCAGGCGCGAGCGCTGTACCCAGTCGGCCAGTTCATCGGCCAACAGGGGCGAGCTCGAGTCGCAGGGGTGGATCTGCAGGCCGAAGCCGGTCTCCCGGCACGCGGCCAGCACGCCGTTCTGCACGCCGATGATGTGGTACGGGTTGGGGTTGTCGTAGACCAGCCCGATCACGAAAGTGGTCCCGCTGCGCAGGTTGCGCGCGGACGGATCGGGCTCGTAGTCGAGCTCGGCGATCGCCCGCAGCACCCGTGCGCGGGTGGCCTGCATCACGGAGGGCTCGTTGTTGATCACCCGCGAGACGGTCTTCAGAGAGACCTTGGCCTTCTCCGCGACGTCCTTGATGGTCGCTCTGCGCATGGGTTTTCCCTGGGGTTGGCTGCCGTCCATCATCGCCTATCAGCGCTCCTGCGGCAGGCCGGCGCGGTGGCCGATGACCGAGTAGAACAGGATGTACAGGTAGCACGGCACCATCAGCAGCACGAACACCAGCTGGAAATCGATGTGCTGCTTGAGCACGGCGAACAACTGCGGAATGATCGCGCCACCGGCGATACCCATCACCAGCAGCGCCGAGCCGGTCTCGGTGAAACGGCCCAGGCCACGGATCGCCAGCGGGAAGATGGCCGGCCACATCATTGCGTTGGCAAAGCCCAGCAGGGCCACGAAGGCCACCGAAACGTAGCCGTGGGTGGCCCAAGCACCGAGGCAGAACACCACGCCCAGTACCGCCGAAACGGTCAGGTAGCGCGACTGCGAAACCACCCGGGGAATCAGCAGCAGGCCCACCACGTAGCCAGCCAGCATCGCCGCCAGGGTCAACGAGGTGAACATCTTGGTCTGGTCCAGCGGCAGGTCGAAGCCGTGGCCATAGGTACCGATGGCATCACCGGCCATCACTTCCACGCCGACATACACGAACAGGCAGAGCACGCCCAGCCACAGGTGGGGGAACTGGAAGATGCTGCTGCGCTCGGCCGCGCCGGCGGCCGTCGGGGTGGCGTTGGCCTCGGAGGACTTGATCTCCGGCAGCGGCGAGAACAGTACGGCGACGGCCAGCAGCACCAGCAGGCCGGCCATCGCCAGGTACGGTGCATGGATCTTGGCGGCGAACTCATTGAGCAGGGCCGCCTTGGTGACCGCGTCGGCCGCCTGCACCTGCTTGTCCAGATCACCGATGCCATGCAGCACCAGGGTGCCGATCAGCACCGGCGCCAGCATGCCGGCGATCTTGTTGCAGATGCCCATCAGCGCGATGCGACGCGCTGCGGTCTCGATCGGGCCGAGGATGGAGATGTAGGGATTGATCGCCGTCTGCAGCAGGGCCAGGCCGCTGCCGATCACGAACAGCCCGCCCAGCGCGCCGGGGTACCAGCGCTGCGTCGCGAATTCACCGAAGAGTGCCGCGCCGCCGGCCATCACCAGCAGGCTCAGGCTGAGGCCCTTCTTCATGCCGGTGCGGCGCAGGATCCACGACGACGGCAGGGCCAGGAAAAAATAGGACAGGTAGAACACCATCAGCACCAGGAAGGCGCCGACCTCGCTGAGCTCGAAGGCCAGCTTGACGAAGGTGATCAGCGGGCCGTTGAGCCAGGTGAAGAAGCCGATCAGGAAGAACAGGACGCCGACGATGGCGATGGAGGTGGCCACGTTCGGGCGCGCGCTTGCAGCGGGGACGGCGGACATCAGGAGGGCTCCTGCGGCGACGGTCGCAGAACGCGGCGTCGGAGAGTGGCTGGGAACAACGTTGTCACATTCTTTCGATGGACAACGGCGGTTTGTCAACTTCCCTGCGCGGGGCAGCGCGGGCCATGCTGCATCGCGCAACCGCCGCGTGCGGTCGCGTGCTGAATGCGCTGGAGCCGTTGAGCCCCGTGCAGCAAGGGCTCCGGCGTGAAGGCGCTGTTCACGCCATGGAAACGTTTACCGCACGCCCCATTCGTTGCGCCGCAGCAACGAAAGTGTCACGAACTCGTTGACATCGTTGTCAGCGGGGTTACAGACTCCGCCCAACAGCCGGCCTCACCCTCGGATCCGGCCCCCTCTTCAGCAGGAGCCCGCGTGACCGCCAGCCATCCCGCCCCGGCCCATGTCCTGTCCCGCGTCGCGCCCTCGTTCCTGGCCGCCGACGTCGGCGGCACCCATGTGCGTGTCGCCCGGGTCCAGGCCAGCGGCGATGCCGCCCATCCGGTGCAGGTGCTGGAATACCGCAAGTATCGCAATGCCGACCACGCCGGCCTGAGTGCGATCCTGTCCGACTTCTTGGGCGACGGCCCGCGCCCGGCGCATTGCGTGGTGGCCACGGCCGGTTATGCGCGCGAAGACGGGACGGTCATCACTGCCAACGTGCCCTGGCCGCTGTCCGCGCGGCAGATCGAGGCCGACGTCGGCGTACAGCAGGTCCACATCGTCAACGACTTCGAAGCGGTGGCCTATGCCGCGGCACAGGTCGACGCCAGCGGCGTCCTGCACCTGTGTGGGCCGGAAAGCGCCCCGCGCGGACCGACCCTGGTGGTCGGTCCGGGTACGGGCCTGGGTGCGGCACTGTGGATCCCGACCGCCCATGGCCCGGTCGTGCTGGCTACCGAAGCCGGGCAACCGACGCTGGCCGCCAGCACCGAACTGGAAATGGCCATCGTCCGCCACATGCAGCGCGAGCGCGCTCACGTGTCGATCGAGCACGCAATCTCCGGCCCCGGCCTGATGAACCTGTACCGCGCGGTGTGCGCCCTGCAGGGACAGCAGCCCACCCTGGCCAGTCCGGACGCGGTCACCGCCGCGGCGATGGCCGGCACTGATGCGCACGCACGCAAGGCGCTGGATGTGTTCTGCGGCCTGCTCGGCAGCACCATCGGCGACATGGCCCTGTTCTACGGCGCCCATGGGGGCGTCTATCTGGCCGGCGGCATCCTGCCGCAGATCCGCGAGTACCTGCGCACCAGCACCTTCGTCGAGCGCTACCTGCAGAAGGGGCCGATGGGCGAAGCACTGGCACGCATCCCGGTGAAAGTGGTCGAGCACGGCCAGCTGGGCGTGGTCGGTGCTGCCAGCTGGTACCTGCAGCAGTCGGCCGCCTGACACCGCAACAGGCTTCAACGCAATCGCAGCACGCAGTACGTGGCACGCCAATGCACGGGACATCGCCGCCGCCCCGCGCACGTCAACGCAACCGCAACCGAACACCGCCGCCGGCACCCAATCGAGTGATGAGGAGAGACATCATGAACACCCGCAAGACCCTGCTTTCGGCCGCCATCGTCAGCTGCCTCGCTTTCAGCGCACATGCCCAGCAGGCTGCGCCGACCGCAACCGACCTGGACACCGTGACCGTCACCGGCATCCGTGGCTCGATGGAGAAGTCGCTGGATACCAAGCGCGAAGCCAACGCGCGCGTGGAAGTGGTGACCGCCGAAGACGTCGGCAAGCTGCCGGCGCACAATGTGGCCGACACCCTGCAGCGCCTGCCCGGCGTCAACATCAGTTCGTCCAGCGCCGACGAAGGCGGCTTCGATGAAGCCGACCGCGTCAGCCTGCGTGGCACCAGCCCGAGCCTGACCCAGACCCTGATCAACGGCCACACCGTCGGCTCGGCCGACTGGTTCGTACTCAGCCAGGGCAACAACGTCGGCCGCAGCGTCAGCTACTCGCTGCTGCCCTCCGAGCTGGTGAGCTCGGTGGAAGTGAACAAGTCCTCGCAGGCCAAGCTGCAGGATGGCGGCACCACCGGTACCGTCAACATCATCACGCGCAAGCCGCTGGAGTTCGCCAAGCCCTTCAGTGCGGAAGCCTCGGTAGGTGCGGTCCGTTCGGACCAGGCCAAGTCGACCGACCCGCAGTACTCGGCGCTGTTCAACTACAAGAATGACGCCAACAACTTCGGCGTGATGCTGCAGGCCTTCTACCAGAAGCGCGAGCTCCGCCGCGAGGCGCAGGAAATCCCGGGCGGTTTCACCCGGATCGGCGCCGATGATCCGGTGGCCCTCACCAATCCGGACCTGATCGGCGTGGCCGTCCCCGGCCTGCTGGGTTCGACCCTGTTCGAACAGACCCGCGAACGCAAGGGCGGGCTGGTGACCATCCAGTTCAAGCCGACCGATACGCTGAACCTGTCGCTTAGCGGCTTCTCCTCCAAGCTGGAAGCCAACAACTACAACCGCAATTTCATGCTGTGGGGCGGCAACTTCGCCAAGTCGCAGGCGCCGAACCCGGGCTACACCGTGACCGACGGCGTGCTGAGCAATGCCACCTACGCGGGCGTCCCGGGCACCAACTACGGTGTCTACGACATGATCTACCGTGAAGCCACGGCCAAGACCAACTACGTCACGTTCGACGCCGACTGGCAGATCAACGACACCCTGGACATGAAGTTCCAGGCCGGTACCACCAAGGGCACCGGTGAAACCCCGCGCCAGTTCATTGCTGAAGTCACGCTCGGCCAGGGCGGCGGTGCCAGCTGGGCAACGCACGGCGCCGGTTCGCCGGTGGACTGGAACATCGGCGGCGACATCAGCCCCAGCGGCGTCACCAGTTTCGGCACGTGGGGCAACCAGCTGGTCCGCGCCGAAGACAAGGAAGACTGGGCCACGCTGGACTTCAGCCAGTATTTCGGCACCGGCGTGCTGAACTCCGTGGACTTCGGCGTGCGCTTCGCCGACCACGAACGCGAAGCGCTCTCGCCGGAAGGTGCGACCCCGGGTGACATCTGGTCCGCACTGCAGGGCAGCGCCACCGCCAACTATCCCAGCGGCTTCGCCGGTGATGTCGGCGGCACCTTCCCGCGCAACATCTGGTACTACACGCCGGATGCACTGAAGAACGCGATCATCAACAACTCCACCTGGCTGGCCGGCAACGATGGCCCCACCGGCCGCCACAACTACGGTGCCGAGTGGAAGGTGAAGGAGAAGAACTTCGCCGGCTACGTGCAGGCCAACTTCAGCGGCGACTGGTGGAGCGGCAACGTCGGCCTGCGCTACGTCAACATCAAGCAGGACATCGACACCTACAACGCGGTCAGCAATGCCGCCGATGCCGATGTGAGCAGCCTGTTCGGCATGTGGGAGCGCACCGCCTTCCAGAACAAGCGCAACCGCGTCCTGCCCAGCGCCAACATCAAGTTCGACCTGGACGACAGGCTGGTGCTGCGCGTGGCCGCGTCGCAGACCCAGACCCTGCCGGATTATTCGGCCCTGGGCGCTTCGTCGTGGGGTTCGGACCTGAACAAGACCGGCGGCGGTGGCAACCCGAACCTGAAGCCGACCCTGTCCACCAACTTCGACGCCAACCTGGAGTGGTACTTCATGCCGCGCGGCCTGCTGTCGGTCGGTGCGTACCACATGGACATGAAGGACTACATCGCCTTCGACGTGGTCTCGCGCCAGCTGTACAGCGAACTGACCAACCAGCTCGAGACCTACCAGATCTCCACCCCGATCAATGCCGACGGCAAGGTCACCGGCGTGGAAGTGGCCTATGAGCAGCCGATCGGCGAGTACTTCGGCATCAACGCCAACTACACCTACGCCAACGGCACCACGGCCCACACCTGGTCCGACGGTTCGCACAACCTGCTGGGTACCTCGAAGAACACCTACAACGTGGGGGCCTACTTCGAGAACGAGCGTTTCGGGGCACGCGTCAGCTACACGCACCGCTCGTCGTTCCTGATCAGCCTGTCGGGCACCAACCCTTACTACCAGGATGATTTCGGCACGTTGTCGGCCTCGTTGAGCTACAAGGCCACCGACTGGCTGAGCATCAGCCTGGATGCGCTGAACCTCAACAACCCGACCTACAAGTACTACCAGACCGCGGCCATTCCGACGTCGTTCTACAGCAACGGCCGCCAGTACTACCTCAACTTCCGCTTCAAGTACTGATCCATCGGCCGCGTCATCGCCGAGTCGTGCACGCACGCCGGGCCTGGGTCATTCCGGGCCCGGCGTTTTTCATGTATAGCGTTCATCGCACCGTTCCAAGGAGTCGTTCCGATGGTCAAGCCCTTCCGCGCCAGGATGCACGGCGCACTGCTGCTGGGCAGCCTGTTTGCCCTGCTGCCGGCCCTGCCGGCCTTCGCCGCCGATCCGGTGGCCGCCGCTGAAGTTCCTGGCCCGCAGCTGCGCGCCAACAGCCTGATGCTGATTCCTGCCCCCGCCAGCATGCAGCCCGGCCAGGGCAGTGGCATCACTGTGTCCGCCACGACCACGCTGTACGCAGACGGCGAGGCCGCACAGCGGGTCGCCACCCAATTCGCCGATCTGCTGGCGCGCAGCGGTGGCCCGCGCCTGGTGCTGGCTACCGGCAAGGCTGCGGCCAAGGCCGGCGGCATCCGCTTCCAGATCGTTCCCACCTTCCGCGACAGCGGCGAGAGCTACACGCTGGAGAGCACCGCGCAGGGCGTGCTGGTGCAGGCCGGCAACGAGACCGGCCTGTTCTACGGCGCCACCACGCTGGCCCAGCTGGCCACCGGCGGCAGCCAGGGCGCGCTGCCGGCCGTGCAGATCCAGGATGCGCCGCGTTTCCCCTGGCGGGGTTTCATGCTCGACTCGGCGCGGCATTTCCAGAGCCTGGACGAGATCAAGCGCGTGCTTGATGCGATGTCCGCGCACAAGCTCAACACCTTCCATTGGCACCTGACCGATGACCAGGGCTGGCGCATGGAGATCAAGCGCTACCCGAAGCTGACCGAGGTCGGCAGCTGCCGCCTGCCGGCCGGCGATGGCGGCATCGATCCGGTGACCAGACAGGAGTACCCGTACTGCGGTTTCTACACGCAGGAGCAGATCCGTGAAGTGATTGCCTATGCAGCCAAGCTGCACATCCAGGTGATTCCGGAAATCGACGTGCCGGGCCATGCCACGGCCGCGATCGCCGCCTATCCGGAGCTGGGCTCGATCAGCACGCCGCTGAAGCCGATCAGCGAATGGGGCGTGTTCCCCAACCTCTTCAACGTGGAAGACAGCACCGTGACCTTCCTCGAGAACGTGCTGGAGGAGGTGATCGCACTGTTCCCGGCGAAGTACGTGCACGTGGGTGGCGACGAGGCCGTAAAGGACCAGTGGGAGGCGTCCGCGCAGATTCAGCAGCGCATGCGCGAGCTGGGCATCAAGGATGAGATGGCCATGCAGAGCCACATCATCAAGCGCCTGGAGACATTCCTGGAGAAACACGACCGGCGCCTGATCGGCTGGGACGAAATTCTCGAGGGCGGGCTGCCCCCCCAGGCTACGGTGATGTCCTGGCGCGGTACCGAAGGCGGCCTGGCCGCTGCCAGCGCCGGCCATGACGTGATCATGTCGCCGGTCGGCTACCTGTACCTGGACTACCTGCAGACCGCCTCGCCCAATGAACCGCCGGGCCGCCCCACGCAGGTCAACCTCGGCAAGCTCTACAACTTCGAGCCGGTGCCGGACGAACTGCCCGCCGACAAGCGCGGACACATCCTCGGCCTGCAGGCGAACATGTTCACCGAGCACACCCGCAGCTATGCGCGGCTGCAGCACAACCTGTTCCCACGCCTGGCGGCGGTGGCCGAGACCGGCTGGAGCCCGCCCGGGAAGCGTGACTTCCGCGACTTCCTGGCACGCCTGCCGTCACAGCTGCAGCGCTACCGCGCATGGGGACTGGCCTATGCACAGACGCCGTTCGAAGTGGGCGTGGAGTACCACGATGATCGCGCCGCAGGCACGGTGACGGTGTCGCTGGCCAACCCGCTGGGCTACGAGGTGCGCTACAGCACCGATGGCCAGCCGGTGACCGCGCAGTCGCCGCTGTACCAGCAGCCGCTGACCGCGAAGGTGCCCGCCACGGTACAGGCCGCAGCGTTCTACCAGGGCCGGATGCTGGCCGCAGAGCCCACCGTAGCCGCGTTCACTCCGCAATCGCTGCTCGCCCGCCGCAGCGACGAACTGCTCAGCTGCGTTGGCAACAAGGGCCTGGTACTGCGCCTGGAAGACGATGGCCCGCGCGAGGGCGCACGCGCGGTCTTCAACGTGGACATCTTCCAGCCCTGCTGGCGCTGGCCACAGGCGCAGCTGGACGGCATCGGCAGCGTGGAGGTGCGCGCCGGTCGCATCCCCTACTACTTCCAGCTGGCGCATGACGAGCCGAACCGTCGCTTCGAGAAGGCCAGGCGCGCGCACGGCGAGATGCTGATCCGCCGGGGCAGCTGCACGGGCAAGGTGCTGGCCGAAGTCCCGCTGCCGGCCACGCCCGATGCCGATGGCTTCGTGAGCCTGCGTGCGACGCTGCCGAAGGGCACGCATGGCACCGACGACCTGTGCATCAACTTCACCGGTGATACCCGCCCGGCGATGTGGGTGCTGGACGAAGTGACGCTGCAGAAGTAACCGGAAGGCTGTGGAGCCGGGCCATGCCCGGTTCCACTTCAACCAGGGAAGGCGTGTCAGCCCCGCCAGCGCAGCAGGAGGTCGCGCAGCGGGGTCAGCGCGAGGCCCAATCCGGCAAGAACGCCAACCGTGTTGGCGAGGGCGTCCATCGGGTCGGCCATGCGGTCGCGTGTCAGCGCCCCCTGTGCGAACTCGATCCCGATTCCCATCAGCACCAGGCCCAGCCCGACCCACAGCAGCGGACGTCCTTGCCGGAACAGCTGCACGGCACTGCCGGACAGAATGAAGTACGCCAGGAAATGCTCGACCTTGTCGCCGTTCTCCGGCACGGGAATCGGTGGCGGGGGAATCAGGCAGACCACGATCACAAACAGCACGGCCAGCACCCACAGCGCAGTCCATAGACGCGGCCGCCGCAGCGGCTTGATCATGCGCGTCGCGCTCACAGGCGCCAGCTCAGATCGCCCAGCGCGAACGCCGGCTCGAAGTCGATTCCACGCTGCAGGCCGATCGCCTGGAAGCGCTCGCCCATGCCGGTCGGCAGGGTCAGCTTCTTCACCTGGTCGCGCAGCTGGATGCGCCCCACTTCATCGGTACGCTCCTCGGCCAGGCTCAGCACCTGGTCCAGGCCATTGCCGATCAGGAAGCTGGCCTGGCTGCAGTACCCCGCCAGCTCGAAGCCACCGTGCAGGCCCGCTTCGGCCATCGCGGTGAAGTCCACCGAGGCCGTGATGTCCTGCAGGCCCGGCCAGCGATGCACGTCGTTATGCACGTGGTGGCGGTAGAAGGCGCGCACCGTGCCGTCGTCGCGATCGTGCTGGTAGAACTCGCTGCGGCTGTAGCCGTAGTCGATGAACAGCATCGCGCCACGTTGCAGGCCGCCAGCCACTGCCTGCAGCCAGTACGGCAGCTGCGGCAGCACCTCTGAGCGGTATCCGTCGGCGAAGGGCCTTTCGAGATAGCGTTCGATGTGGCGCACGGCGCCGTTGAGCAGAATATCGGCCGGCTGCGCGCCACGGATGAAGTTGCCCTCCGCGTCCAGCTCCACGGTCTCCTCATAGACCTCGCCGTCCCTGATCAGGAAGCGCGGGGTCGGAAGTGCGTCGATCACCTCGTTGGCGAACACCACACCTTCCCAGTCCTCTTCGAACGGACGGTCGATCCAGTCCACGCGCGTGGCCAGCTCTGCCGGCAGCGCCTGTTGCAGGCGCTGCTGCTGGCGCTGGCGCAGGTCGGCACTGGGTTCAAGGATGGCATAACGCGAAGGCACCGCATCCAGCTCGGCCAGCCGCAGCAGCACGGCTTCGGCGAAGGCACCGGTGCCGCCGCCCAGCTCCAGCATCCGCGACTGCGCACCGAGCTGGGCGAACACCGGCGCCAGCGCATTGGCCACGCTGCCGGCGAACAGGCCACCCAGCTCGGGCGCGGTGGTGAAGTCACCACCGCCACCGAACTTGCTGGAACCGGCGCTGTAATAGCCCCACCCGGGTGCGTACAGGCACAGTTCCATGAAGCGGGAAAACGGCATCGCGCCCCCCTGGGCGAGGATTTCAGCGCGCAGTGCGGCGGCCAGCTGGTCGCTGTGGGCCAGGGCGTCGGCATCGGGCAGAGGGAAGGTAGGCTGCATGGCGTCTTCGAATGCGGTGACAATGGTGCACAGGATAGCCGAGCCTTGGAGGACCCTCGATGAGCGAAACCGCCCCCGTGGCCCTGATCACCGGCAGCGCGCGCCGGATCGGCGCCGCCATCGCACGCCAGTTCCACGCCTGTGGCTGGTCGGTGGTGCTGCATGCCAACACGTCCAGCGCCGAGCTGCAGCAGGCCGCCTTCGACCTGGACAACGTCCGTCCGGGCAGTGTGCTGGCCCTGCAGGCCGACCTGCGCGATGCCGGCGCCCTGCCCGATCTGGTCGAGCAGGCCGTGGCCCACTTCGGCCGCCTCGATGCGCTGGTCAACAACGCGTCCAACTTCTTCCCCACCCCGCTCGGCCAGGTGACCGCCGAAGCGATGGATGAGCTGTACGCGGTCAATGCGCGTGCACCGCTGCTGCTGTCACAGGCGGCCGCGCCGTACCTGCGCCGCCAGCAGGGCTGCATCGTCAATCTGACCGATCTGCACGGCACCGACCCGATGCGCGACCATGTGGCCTACACCATGGCCAAGGCCGCACTGGAGATGGCCACCCGGTCACTGGCGCTGGAACTGGCGCCGAAAGTGCGGGTCAATGCGGTCGCCCCCGGTGCGATCCTGTGGCCCGAGCAGGGAAAGGACGATTTCGCCCGCGAGGCCCTGCTGGCGCGCACGCCGCTGGCACGCACCGGCACGGTCGAGGAGATCGCCGAGGCGGTGTACTGGCTGGTGGCCGAAGCCAGCTTCGTCACCGGCCACACCCTGCGCGTGGATGGCGGACGCACGGTGAGTTGAAGTCGGCCGGGCATGGCCCGGCGCTACCGATCTACGTAGGCGAGCGCAGCGGCCCTCATTCCAGGTCAACCACCTCGAATGCCTCGCCAAACTGAGCGTGTGCGCGCCACAGCGCCGCCAGGGCCAGGCCGCTGACCGGGTCGATGAAGTCTGGCGCGATGTCCGCCAGCGGCTTCAGCACGAAGGCGTGCTTCAGCTCGGGGCGCGGAATGCGCAGATGGCCCGGGCCTTCCACGATGTGGTTGCCGTAGAACACCACGTCGATGTCCAGGGTGCGGTCGGAGAAGCGCGGACCACTGCGATCACGACCGTGGGCGTCTTCCAGTGCGTGCAGCCAATCATCCAGCGCCTGCAGCGGCAGATCGGTCTGGATCAGCACGCCATTGTTGAGGAAGGCCGGGCCATCGAAGCCGACCGCGGCCGTGCGGTAGGCCGGAGACACCTGCAACGCGCCGAAGCGCTCGCGCAGGGCCGCCACCGCGGCGTGGAGATGGCGGCGGGGCTGGACGTTGCTGCCCAGGCTGAGGAGCACGGTGGTCATGCGGTTCAGGTGACGGGTCTGGGGGGCGTGGGCATGCCGTCGTCACGGCGGCCTGCCTACAATCCGGGACGCACATGATAGGGCACCGACATGACCTATTGCGTTGGAATCGAGGTGGACCAGGGCCTGGTCTTCGCCGCCGACACCCGGACCAATGCCTCGCTGGACGATGTGCGCGTGCACCGCAAGCTGCACGTGTTCGAGTATCCCGGCCAGGCGGCCTACGTGTTGATGGCGGCTGGCAACCTGGCCACCACCCAGTTGCTGGTCTCGCGCCTGACCCGGGACGCCGGCGAGCGGCGCACGCCCAACCTGCGCGACATGACCCATCTGTTCGAAGCGGCGGCCTATGTCGGTCGCCTGCTGGTGGACAGCCAGGTGCACGGCGGCCACAGCGAGCACGGCCATGACGGCGTCAACACCCAGGCCACGCTGATCTTCGGCGGCCAGGTCGCCGGCGAACGCCCCGGCCTGTACATGATCTACCCGCTGGGCAATGCCATCGCCGCCTCGCCGGAGACCCCCTACCTGCAGATCGGCGAGTCCAAGTATGGCAAGCCGATCCTCGACCGCATCCTCAGCCCGGCCACGCGCCTTGAGGACGCCGCGCGCACGGCGATCGTGTCGCTGGATTCGACCATCCGTTCCAACCTCTCGGTCGGGCTGCCGATCGATCTGGCATTGCTGCGCGACGGCGAGCTGCGGATCGCCCAGCAGCTGCGGCTGGGCGCGGACTCGCCCCTGTACGCGGACATCCACCAGAACTGGTCACGGCGGCTGGAACAGGCCGTGGACAGCCTGCCACGCTTCCCGTGGGAGACCCCGGAACGGCCGGCGTGACCTGCCGCCGGGCCATGCCCGGCGACGCAAATTCAGCCCAGTGCCTCTGCCACAGCGCGGAACACCTGCTGCATCTGCAACGGCTTGCGCAGCACATGCACCTCGATGCCATCAGGGAATGCATCGGCCGGAACGTCCACTGACGCGTCTTCCAGCACCAGCGCCGGCCCCCGGTAACCCAGTCCGGCCATTTCGCCCAGCAGCTGGCTGGCCGGCAGCAGTTTGGAGCCGGCATCGGCGATCACCAGCGCCGGCATCGCCTCCTGCTGCATCCAGCGCAACGCCGCCGGTCCATCGGAAGCCAGCTGCAGCTGATATCCCTGGCTGGACAGCGCATTGCCCAGCAGCGACAGGCGCGTGGCTTCGCCATCGACCACCAGGATCGACTGGCCACTGCCCAGTGCCACCAGCTGCTCGATCGGCTCGCCGCTCTCGATGGCGTCACGCATCGGCAGGCGCAGCTCGAAACAGGTGCCCTGCCCCGGCTGGCTGGTGACCGTGATGCTGCCGCCAGCACCTTCGACGATGCGCTTGCAGGAAATCAGGCCCAGGCCGGTACCGTCCGCCTTGGTGGTGAAGAAGGGATTGAACAGATGCGAGAGCGTATCGGCATCCATGCCAATGCCTTCATCGGCCACGGCGATGCGCATCCAGTCCACACCGTCGCGCTCGCCGGCATGGCTTGCGGTCAGGCTCAGGCGGCCGCCGCTGGGCATTGCCTGGATCGCATTGAGTGCCAGGTTCAACAGCACCTGCTGCAGCTCGGTGTAGTTCGCATCGACCGCCAGGCCCTCATCCTCCACCTGCAGGTGCAGGCGCACCGCATCGGGCACGTTGCTGCGCAGCAGCAGCGCCACCGCGTCGAACAGGCCGTCGATCTGGACGCGTTCGCTGGGCTTGCGCGAGCCACGGACGAACGACAACATCGATTCCGCCATTTCATGACCGCGGCGGCCGCACTCGGCGATCACATCCGCAAGGTGGTGCAGCTGCGGATCATCGGTGCGCGCCTTCAGCAGGTCCGGCATGATCAGCAGCGGCTGCAGGATGTTGCGCAGGTCGTGGCTGAGGCCAGCGGCGAGCAGCGAAAGGCTTTCCAGCCGTTGCGCGCGCATCAGCTCGGTTTCCACGCGCGAACGCTCCACCGCGCTGCGCGCCTCGCGGATCGCACGGGCCACCGCCGACGGCAGGCGCGCTGGCTGGTGCTTGATGATGTAGTCGTTGGCGCCCTTCTGCAGCGCCGCCACTGCATTCTCCTCACCCATCGTGCCCGAGACGAAGATGAAGGGAACATCCGGCGCCGTCTCGCGCACGATGCGCAAGGCATCGTCGCCGGAGAAACCCGGCATGCTCAGGTCGGACAGCACGATATCCGGCTGGAAGGAGGCCAGCGCCTGGCGCAGTTCCGCCTCGCTCTCAACGCGCTCGAAGCGGGCTTCCAGGCCCGCATCCAGCATCTGTTCGGACATCAGCTCGGCGTCTTCCGGCGAATCCTCCACCAGCAGGATGCGCAGTGCCCCGAGGGAGGGACCGGTCAGGGGCATGGGCTTACTCGAGTTCCGGTGCCTGGTTGATCAGTGCCCAGAACTTGCCCAGGGTCTGCACGGCACCGAAGAACTGGTCCACGTCCACCGGCTTGACCACGTAGGCGTTCACGCCCATGTCCCAGCTGCGGGCCAGATCGCTCTCTTCGCGCGAGGACGACAGGATCACCACGGGAAGGCGCTTGAGCTCCTCGTGCTCACGGATCTGCCGCAGCACTTCCAGGCCGTCCATGCGCGGCATCTTGATGTCCAGCAGCAGCACCGCCGGCAGGCCCTCCTCGCGGCTGGCGAAGGTACCGCGCCGCAGCAGGTAGTCCATGACCTCCACGCCGTCCTCGACGTGCACGATGGGATTGGCCAGGCGGGCTTCCTGCAGGGCGTCGATCGCCATCTCGGCATCGGCCGGGCTGTCTTCGGCAAGAAGGATGGTGCGCAGAGTCGTCATGCGGAGGGACCTTGTTTGTCCGCGTCGAGCGCGGGAGGCAGGTAGAAGTGGAAGGTTGCGCCGGCGTCCGGCTCGGCTTCGGCCCAGACCCGGCCTCCATGACGGGTCAGCACGCGGCGTACGCTGGCCAGGCCGATGCCGGTACCGGGGTAATCACTGGCCTTGTGCAGGCGCTGGAACACGCCGAACAGCTTTCCGGCATAGGCCATGTCAAAGCCTGCACCATTGTCGCTGACCGTGAACTGATGGCCGCCATCAGGCTGCGGCTGGTAATCCACGCGGATCTTCGCCGGTTCGCGGTTGCTGGAATACTTGACCGCGTTGCCGAGCAGGTTCAGCCACACCTGGCGCATCATGTTCTCATCGGCCACCACGATCGGCAGCGGTGCGATGTTCCATTCGACGTGATGGACCTGGCCACTGCTTTCAGCCTCGGCCTGCAGGTTGGAATCGAGCATCGCACGGGTATCGGACACCAGCGACTGCATGTCCACTGCCTGCTGGCGCATCGCTGCGCGCCCCAGCCGCGAGTAGACCAGCAGATCGTCGATCAGCGTCGCCATGCGCCGCGCCGAGCTGGAGATCACCCCAAGGTAATGCAGGCTCTTCTCGTCGGCGCTCTCGCCCAGGTGGCGCGACAGCTTGTCGGAGAAGCCGGCAACGTGGCGCAGCGGCGCGCGCAGGTCATGCGACACCGAATAGCTGAATGCTTCCAGCTCGCGATTGACCTCCGAGACCTGCGCCACCTTGCCTTCCAGCTGGCGGTTCAGTTCCTCCACACGCGACTGCACGGCGCGCTGCACGGTGACATCGCTGACGGTCAGCAACACCACTTCATCGTCGGTATCCGGCAGCGGCATGCGCCGCGCGTTGAGCAGCATGTAGCGCACCACGCCCTCGGAGGTGCGCTGTTCGTGCTCGAAGTCCCACAGCTCGCGCCCGCGCAGCAGCACATCGACCAGGCGCTGGCGCACGACGGCGTCCCGCCAGGCGCCGTCGCCGACGTCATCCAGCAGCAGGCCATCGGCACGTTCGTCCTGCAGGCCGTACAACTCGGCAAAGGCCGGATTGTGCAGCTGCACGCGCAGCTCGCGGTCGAGCAGCACGATCGGCTCACGCACGGTCTGCAGTACTGAGGCAGCGCGCGCGGCCGAGCGCAGCGACTGCCGTTCGGCCTGCAGGCGCCGACCGATCTGCCGCTGCAGCAGCCAGAGCACCAGGCCAAGCAGCGCCAGCTGTACCACCAGCGAGCTCCACGAGACGAATTCGGTCTGCCTGCGCTGCCGCGCAGCCTGTTCGGCCCGCTCGGCCAGCAGCGCCTGCTCGCTGTTCTGCAGCTCTTCAACCACGCTGCGGATCGGGTAACGGGTGCTCAGGTCCTGTACCAGCGCGCGCTGGTCACTGTTCGGTTCGGCCTTGGCCAGCGCGCGCGCCACCGCCAGCCGCCCTTCCAGCATGGACTCGATGCGACCGATGCGGATCAGCTGCTCAGGATTATCGCGTGTCATCCGGCCCAGCTCTGCGAGTCGGCCGGGAATCTCGTTGGCCTTGGCCATGCGCTCGCGCAGGCCGGGCGCGTCCACGCCCTTGGACAGCGTCAACGCCGCCGACTCGACATCGCGCACATCGGCCTGCAACTGTTGGAGCGCCACGCCAACCGCCTGCGTATGCGTCACCCAGGCCATGGCTTCTTCGTTCTCACGCTGAAGCTTGCGCTGGGTCAACCACGGCACGACGATGATCGCGGCGGCGGCCAGCGCCAAGGCCGGCAATCGCCAGCGATCCCAGATGTCGTCACTGAACACCAGCGCCATAGTTCCTCATCAGCACGGCCGCAGAGGGATGGGCCCGGACAGGCCCAGCTGCGGCGGAACCGGCAATATAGCGCAGGCGGTCACACCTCTGGAACGTCTGGCCCCGGCAGCTGAACGCTCCAGAAAACACCATGGGTGGAGCCGGGGCTGGCCCGGCTCCACCGTCATGCAGCTGTACTGCGGCGCCCCGGCGGGGCGGCGCACGGGATCAGCGCTTGGCCGCCGCGTTGACCTTCAGCGCGCTGGCGTCAACGCGGGTGACGCCCTTGATGCCCTTGGCCGTGGTGACGGCCTTGTCATGCTCGGCCTGGGTCGCCACCGTGCCGCTGAGGCTGACGACGCCATTCACGGTTTCCACCTTGACCTCGGTGCCCGGCACATTGCTGCTGGCAAGCAGGTCGGCCTTCACCTTGGTGGTGATCCAGGTGTCGGTCACCGGCTCGTTGGAGTCGTGGCGATCGGCGTGGGTCATCGCCGAATGGTCGGTGGCAGGCGGACTCTTGGCTGCCGGATCCTTGGCGAATGCAGCCGAGGAGGACAGCGCCAGGCCCAGGGTGAGGGCCGAAGCAATCAGCGTACGGGTCGGGTTGTTCATCGTGTGTTACCTCCTGCGGAATGTGGGGCCAGTGTGGCCGCAGCGCCGTGCAGCAGGCGTGGCGCTACGGTCACGCCGCCGTGAATCGCGCCGGTTTTCAACGCAACCGTTCAGCTTTGGATCCTGGCCCCCGTCGTTTACCCTGCATGCCTGATCTGCGCGGAGCACTGCCATGCGCCCTGACCTGCAACTGGCCCTGATCGGGTACGGCCTTGCCGGCCGCGTTTTCCACGCGCCGCTGATCCAGCACACGCCGGGACTGACCCTGCACAGCGTGGTCAGTTCGCAGCGCGACCTGCTGCTGCGCACGTTCAGCGATGTACACGTGCGCGCGGCACCCCAGGACGTATTCGACGATCCGGCGGTGGACGCGGTGGTGATTGCCACGCCGAATGACCAGCACGCACCATTGGCGATGGCAGCGCTGGCCGCAGGCAAGCATGTGCTGGTGGACAAACCCTTCGCACTGGACGTGGCCGAAGCCGAAGCCGTGCTGGCGGCGGCGCGCGATGCAGACCGCATCGTCACGGTGTTCCAGAATCGCCGTTTCGACGCCGATTTCCTGACGCTGCAGGCCTTGCTGGCCGAAGGTGCGCTCGGCGAAGTCGCCGAATGCCATGCGCATTTCGATCGCTACCGCCCGCACGTGCGCGAGCGCTGGCGGGAGCAGGAGGGGCCTGGCAGTGGCCTGTGGTACGACCTTGCACCGCATCTGCTGGATCAGATGCTGGTGCTGTTCGGCTGGCCGCAGGCGATCGACGCGGACCTGGCGGTGCAGCGCGAAGGCGGCAGCGGCATCGATTACTTCCATGCGGTGCTGCATTACCCGAGGCACCGCGCGATCCTCCATGCCGGTTCGCTGGTGGCGGCACCGACGCCTCGGTTCGCCGTGCACGGCAGCCGCGCCAGCTGGATCAAGCAGGGCCTGGACGTACAGGAAGCACAGCTGCGCCGCGGCGTTGCGCCGGGCGCGCCGGGCTGGGGCATCGACCCGCGTCACGGCGAGCGGGTGTACTGCGATGCCGAGGACAACGTGCAACGCAGCACGGTCGACAACCTGCCGGGCGACTATCGCCGCCTGTATGCCCAGTTCGCTGCGGCGATGCAGGGTGACGGTGAACCCACGGTCAGCCCATTGCAGGCGCTGCAGGTAATGCGCTTGCTGCAGGCTGGCAGGGACAGCGCTTGCGAGGCCCGGCGCATCGCACTGAACTGATCGCGGTCCGCGGCCCGGAACCCCACGGCAGCGCCGAAGGGCTCCGGTCCTGGCGCTTACGACTTCTTGATCGCATGCCCACCGAACTCGTTGCGCATCGCCGCCAGCAGGCGGTCAGTGAACGAATTCGACTCGCGCGACCGCAGGCGTTCCAGCAGCGAGAGCGTGATCACCGGCGCCGGCACATCCAGCGCGATCGCTTCGGCCACGGTCCAGCGGCCTTCACCGGAATCCTCCACGTAGGGGGCGATGCCATCCAGCGACGGATTGCGCTTGAGCGCCTCGGCACTCAGGTCCAGCAACCACGAACGCACCACGCTGCCATGGCGCCAGACCTCGGCAACCTGCGCCAGGTCCAGCTCCATGTCCTGCTTGCGTTCCATCAGTGCGAAGCCTTCGGCGTAGGCCTGCATCATTCCGTACTCGATGCCGTTGTGGACCATCTTGGTGAAATGGCCCGCACCGGGAGGACCGACGCGTGCCCAACCCCGATCCTCCGCCGGCGCCAGTGTGCGCAGCAGCGGCGCAACCTGCTCCACCACCTTCGCCTCACCGCCGACCATCAGGCTGTAGCCCTCCTGCAGGCCCCAGATGCCGCCGCTGGTGCCGCAGTCGACGTAGCCCAGGTCGTCCTCGGCCAGCGCCTTGGCGCGGCGGATCGAGTCCTGGTAATTGGAGTTTCCGCCGTCAATGACGATGTCACCCTCGGCCAGGTGCGGGGTCAGCTGGCCGAGCGTCTGGTCGACCGTTTCGCCCGCCGGCACCATCAACCACAGCACGCGCGGCACCGGCAGCGCGGCGACCGCGGCGGCCAGCGAATCGACTACTTCGATGCCGGCCTCCGCGGCGCGCTGGCGGGCGCCTTCGCCCGGGTCGTAGCCGACCACGCGGTGGCCGCCGCGATGCAGGCGCTGGGCCATGTTGGCGCCCATGCGGCCAAGGCCGATCATTGCAATATCCATTGTTTCACCTTCAGTTGGGGTCTAGGGTCAGGCTGCCTGGCCTGCCGGTTGACGCACAGTGGCGCAGCTGCGCCTCGCGCCAACGCCGGTAGAGCGTGGTATGCAGATTGTGCACCGCCAGGTCGATCGAAAACGGCGTTCGTGGATTGCGGTCGAGCAGCCGGGCGATGTGGTAGCCGATGGGACGTATACCGCGCGGATGCACGTAGATCACGAACTGCTGGTAGAACGGATCGTCCAGCACCTGGTCCATGCGTGCCAGGCGGGCGTGGTAGCGCGCTGGAAGGCGCGCCCGCAGTCCGGGGTCGCGTTCGAACAGGAGCCGCTCGAAATAGCGCCGCCCCACCCGCGGCAGCCCCTGCGCCAGTTGCCACAGCTCGGCATTGCGCTGGTCGTACCAGGCCAGGCCTCCGTGGCGGGCAAGCGCCTGTGCGGCATCCGGCCCGACGTCGACCACGACGAAGTTCTCGGCCTGGTTGCTCAGATCGTCCAGCGTGCTCTTGTCGTACACGTGTTCGATGAAGCCGGGCAGGCCCGCGAAGGCCTGACGTCCCCTCACCGAGGTGCGCACGGCTTTGCCGTCGGCAAGGAAGTCGCCCGCATGCGCACCGAGCAGGACACTGTCGGTGCCGTGCAGCGCGATGAAGGTGCCGATCGACAGTTCGCCTGCGGTGAACTCCGCGTCGAACGCAGCATCGCCATACAGCTCACGCTGCGTTGCCAGCTGCGCGACCTGGCGGCCGACACCGCATTCGGCACGCACCGCACCGCCGTAGAACGCCTGCAGCGCGCGGCTGTTGCCATCCACGGGAACGTAGCCGCGGCCGAAGCTGCGCACGCGTTGCCACCCCTGCGCCCGTGCGCCCTGCATCCCGAAGCCGATCCAGCCCAGCTGTGCGCCGGAGAAGCGGAACTGCGGGTTGCCCTGCAGCGACGTGGCGGCCCGCCGGGTCGCCGCGCCCAGTTCGAAGGCATAGGCACAGACCGTGGCAGGATCCTCCAGCAGCTGCTGCAGCAGCGCCTCGCGCTGCGCCCCGTCCAGCGTCTGCGGCCATCGCACACGCAGATCACCTGCGGCCTGCGCCTCGGCCAGCGATGCCCGGGTGCACACCGGGCCACCCTGGATCTGCGGCGCACTGACCGCAGCCACTTCAAACCGCCAGCCCAGCCGCTGCAGCAGGCCCTGCGTACAGTCCGCGGCCGCCGCCGCGCTGCCTGCCGGCGAAGCCAGCAGCAGGGCCATGACCATCAACCCACGCCGCACGCTCAACCCTGATCCGTCGCCGCCGCCGGCTCCGATACGGGGGGAGCGGGCAGCCGTTCCGGAACCGGCGGCGCCTCACCGGGGGCGGCCGGCAGGTACTGCTGCAGGCGCTGGAAGAACCGGCGGTAGAAGTCGGCATCGGTGATGGTGCTGCTGGCGACCTTCACCAGGGAATCGTCATTGCTGCCGAACGGCAGCGATACCGAACCCAGCGCGCCCACGCCCACGCTGGCCGAGGTCGGGCTCTTCTTCAACGCATAGCGGTCCTGCACCGCGCTGACGAACACCAGCGACTGGCTGCCACGCGGCGCGCAGGAGATGCGGAGTACCAGTTGCTCGTGATCGTCCTCGCGTGGCTGGAAGTTCTTGCTCCCCTCCACCTGCGCGTCATCGACGCGGGCGATCGCATAGCCCTGGCTGAGCAGGGCCCGTCGCGCCGCTTCACAGGCATCGGCCGGGCGGCTGTCGACCGTCCGGGAGAAGGTGTCGCCGGAATCGAAGGACTCGCGCAGCACGGTGCTGTCGGCGGCGCGGCCACCGCAGGCCGACAGGATCAGGGCACTGGCAATACCGACGGCAACGCTGCACAGAGGGGAGACCCGCATGGGAACTCCTGCGAGAAAGGTAGCTGCTAGGGTAGTCCCGCCCCCGTGTGCGGCAGGTCGACAGCACCGCTGGCGGCACACGCTGTTGCTCCCGGTTCATGCACCGGCAGCGCCGGGCATGACCCGGCGCTGCCCGTCAACGCAGACGGGGCCGGCATTGCCGGCCCCGTGGGGTACTTAATGTCACGCGTGGCTCAGTCGGCCCAGCGACCGGCCCCGGTGGACTGCGGCAGCACCTGCGCCGACAGCGGGCGATCATTGGCCAGCAGATTCACCGCATCGGCCAGGATCGCAGCGGATTCACGCAGCAGCGGGTCCGGTCGCTTCTCGGCGGCCTTCTCACGGGCGGCATCCTTGACGATATCGCGCTCGTTGCCGGTCAGGCCGTCATCGCTGCTGTCATCGGCCAGCGGATCCAGGGCCAGGCCCAGCTCCTTGCGCATGATCTGGCGCTCCTTGCGCTGGGTGTCCTGGCGTTCCCGCTCGGCACGACGCGTCGCTTCATTGAGCGAGACATACTTCTTCGCCGCTTCGGCACGGAACTGCTCGACATCCTCGTTCCACCACACGAATTCCTTGTCGGTGGCGATGCGTGCCTCGTGGCGGGTTTCCAGCTTCGGCAGCAGCGGCGCGAAGTTGCCGTACTGCGTATGCGGCACCGCGGCGATGCGGGTCCACGGCAGGGCATTGTCGTAGGTGCTTTCGCCGAACTCGGTGGCATCGACGCTGGCGGGGAACGCCAGGTCCGGCACCACGCCCTTGTGCTGGGTGCTGCTGCCGCTGATGCGGAAGAACTGGGCGATGGTCAGCTTGACCTGGCCGAAGCGCTGCGTTTCGCCGCTCGGCCAGCGATCAAGGTCGACGATGTTCTGCACGGTGCCCTTGCCGAAGGTGGTCTCGCCGATCACCAGGCCGCGGCCGTAGTCCTGGATGGCACCGGCGAAGATTTCCGACGCCGAGGCCGAACCACGGTTGACCAGCACGGCCAGCGGGCCGTCCCATGCCACGCCCTGATTGCGGTCGCTGTTGACGGTGATGCGGCCGCCCGATTCACGCACCTGCACCACGGGGCCCTGTTCGATGAACAGCCCGGTCAGTTCGATCGCCTCGTCCAGCGAGCCACCACCGTTGTTGCGCAGGTCCAGCACCACGCCGTCGAGCTTGTCGTTCTTGAAGCCCGCCAGCAGCTTGGCCACATCGCGCGTGGCCGACGCGTAATCGGCGGCATTGCGGCGACGGCCCTCGAAGTCCTGGTAGAAGGTCGGCAGCTTGATCACGCCGATCTTCCGTGCCGGCTCGCCGTTGGCGGCCGGAATGGTCATGGTTTCACCCTTGGCGGCCTGCTCGGCCAGGCGCACCTTCTGCCGGGTCAGGACCAGGGTGTGATGCTTGCCATCGGCGCCCTCCTCGGCCGGGATGAACTCCAGCTTGACCTGGGTATCCTTGGCACCGCGGATCTTGGCCACGACGTCGTCGATGCGCCAGCCGATCACATCCTCGACCACGCCGGACTTGCCCTGGCCGACGCCGACGATGCGGTCACCCGGCTTCAGGGTGCCATCCACGGAGGCCGGTCCGCCGGCGATGATCTCGCGGATCACCACCATGTCGTCCTGGCGCTGCAACTGCGCACCGATGCCTTCCAGCGACAGCGACATCGCCTGGTTGAAGTTCTCGGCGGTACGCGGAGTGAAGTAGTCGGTGTGCGGATCGACCGCACTGGTGTAGGCGTTGAGGAAGAACTGGAAGACATCCTCGCCCTTCAGCTCGTTGACCGACTTCTCCAGCGTCGCGTAGCGCTTGTCGAGCGTCTTGCGGATGTCGTCCGGCTTCTTGCCGGCCAGCTTCAGGCGCAGCCAGTCATTCTTGACCGACTTGCGCCACAGTTCATCCAGCTCGGCATTGCTGGCCGCCCACGGCACCTTCTTGCGGTCGTACTCAAAGCGCTCGTCGGTGGTGAAGTCCGGCTCCTGCCTGAGCAGCTTGCGTGCGTAGGCCACGCGCTCGCCTACGCGCTGCTTGTACACCGCGAAGACCTGGAAGGCCGGCTCAAGTTCACCGCCACGGATGGCATTGGCGATGTTCGCCTCGAAGGGTGCGAAGCGCGCCACATCGGCCTGGGTGAAGTACTGCTTGCCGCCGTCCAGGGTCTCCAGGTAACGCTTGAACACATCCTTGGAGGTGGCTTCATCGAGCGCACGCGGACGGTAGGCGTACCGGCTGTCGGACAACAGGCCGTACACCAGCTTGGAGGTGGTCACCTGATCGGCGGTCGCCGCAGCCGGCAGCGCCGGCGAATCGGCCTTGGCCGACAGCGCCAGCGGCGCTACCAGCGCCAGGGCCATCAGGAATGCGGGGGCTTTGAATTTCATGAACGTGCTCGAAGGCGCCTTGCCAAGGGGGAGACTGCGTGGTGTTCAGACATCACGACAGTGCCGAAAGTTGCCGGGTTTGTCACCCGTCCGCATCCGGTGGAAAACCAGCCTAGCGGGGCCGGTGTAGCAAATTGTGAATGCAGGCGAAGGCGTGCGGACCAATGGTCCGCGCCCACCAAGGTGGTAGGCACGCCCATCGGTAGCGCCGGGCCATGCCCGACGAGCGCAGCGGGAAAGAACCGCCGGGCATGGCCCGGCGCTACCGGTCAGGAGACTCCGGCGCCCTTGGCCTGCACGTCGGCGTGGTACGAAGAGCGCACCATGGGGCCGGAGGCGACGTGGCTGAAGCCCAGCTCATAGCCGTAGTCTTCCAGCGCCTTGTAATCCTCGGGCGTCCAGTACTTCAGCACCGGGTGGTGGTGCGCGGTCGGCTGCAGGTACTGGCCGATGGTGATCATGTCCACGTCGTGGGCACGCAGGTCACGCATCGTCGCCTTGATCTGCTCGAAGTCCTCGCCCAGACCCAGCATGATGCCGCTCTTGGTCGGCACCTGCGGGTGCTGGGCCTTGAAGTTCTTCAGCAGCGTCAGCGACCACTGGTAGTCCGCGCCCGGGCGCACGTTGCGGTACAGGTCCGGCACGGTCTCGATGTTGTGGTTGAACACGTCCGGCGGGTTCTGCGCGAGGATGTCCAGCGCGCGCTCCATGCGGCCCTTGCCGCGGAAGTCCGGGGTCAGCACTTCGATGCGGGTACCCGGCGACTTCTCACGGATGGCGGTGATGCAGTCGACGAAGTGCTGGGCACCGCCGTCGCGCAGGTCATCGCGGTCGACACTGGTCACCACCACATACTTCAGGCCCATGTCGGCCACCGTCTGGCCGAGGCTGGCCGGCTCGTTGGCATCCGGCGGCTTGGGCCGGCCGTGGGCGACGTCGCAGAACGAGCAGCGGCGGGTGCAGACCTCGCCCAGGATCATGAAGGTCGCCGTACCGTGGCCGAAGCACTCATGGATGTTCGGGCAGCTGGCTTCCTCGCAGACCGTCACCAGGCGGTTCTCGCGCAGCTTGGCCTTCAGGTTCTGGACCGCATTGCCCGAGGGAATGCGCACGCGGATCCAGGAGGGCTTGCGCAGCACCGGTGCATCGGCGAACTGAACCGGCGAACGGTTGATCTTGTCCCCGCCCAGCTGCTTGACGCCGGCCTGCAACGGTGCGGCGGTCGGAATGTCGCCCTGCACGATCTGCAGGGGAATGGTGCGGGCAGTGGTTTCAGTCATGGCAGTTCCGGGGAGCGGTCACGCGGCCGCAGAGAGATCAGGCAGTTCGGGCACGTGCTGCAGCCGCAGGCCGAACTGGCGGGCCAGCTGTTCCAGCAGCACCGTCTTGACGGCATCCATCCCGGACGGCCCGCCCAAGTCTACCACCGAGGTCACCTGCAGCCCCTGATAACCACAGGGGTTGATGCGGTGGAAGGGTTCCAGGTCCATGGCCACGTTGAAGGCCAGGCCATGGAAGGTGCAGCCACGGCGCACGCGGATGCCCAGCGCGGCAATCTTGGCATTGCCAACGTAGACGCCCGGGGCACCTTCGCGGCGTTCGGCACCGATGTTCCATTCGGCCAACGTATCGATGATGGCCTGCTCGATGCGGCACACGTAGTCGCGCACGCCGATGCCCAGGCGCGGCAGGCGCAGCAGCGGGTAGATCACGATCTGCCCCGGCCCGTGGTAGGTGACCTGGCCGCCGCGGTCCACGTGCAGCACCGGGATCGCCCCCGGCGCCAGCACATGCTCGTCCTTGCCGGCCTGGCCGAGGGTGAACACCGGATCGTGTTCCACCACCCACAGCTCGTCGGTCGTCTCGTCAGCGCGCTGATCGGTGAAGCGCTGCATCGCCCGCCAGACCGGCTCATAGGCCTGGCGGCCAAGGTCGCGCACCAGCGCCGGACGCGGCGGGCGGTTTTCCGGAGCGGCGTCGGCCGGGCAGCTGTCGGCTACAGCGTCCACTTCACTTCCGGGTGATCGCGCAGCGCCCGATGGGCGGCGTCGTACTGTTCGCGGGTCTCGGCCTTGAACACCAGCCGGACCGACACGTACTTGCCATTGGACGAATGCTTCCAGCTGATGCGCTCGTTCACGACGTCGAGGCCTTCGGCCTGCAGCAGTCGGGGAAGCTCATGCTCCAGGCCGCGGTTGGCCGGGCCCATGGCGCTGAGCTCGAACTGGCCGGGGAACTGGAAGCCGTGGTCGGGGTTGTCGGACTTGATTTCCATGGACCCATTATCGGGCCGCAGGGCAACAAACCCAAGAGTATTCATCCAGGTCAACACGGACACCGGCAGGCCGCTGCGTTGCACCTGAATTTCCATTCAGCTTCCTGCCGCGGGCGCGCGACAAGCCCCCCCCGGCGCCGGTTGTCGTCACGAGACAATGTCGTTTTCGGAACAGACAAGTGACCGGGACGCGCTCGTACCGTCACGCGGGCCGGGGTACCGTGTCGTTGCATATAACGACAGACGACCACCCCTTTCCCCATGAGCATTCCATCCATGCGTAGCGTCGCAGCCTTCGGGCTGTCCGGCCTCCTGGCCGCCGCCCTCCCCCTTGCCGCGCAGGCCGCCGAACAATGCGGCCCCGATGCGATGCGCGAGCACCCGCCGCAGATCAATTTCCGCGTTGACAACGACCTGTTCGGCGGCCGCCACCAGGACCAGGGGTATACCAACGGCGCCGAACTGACCTTCGTATCACCGAACCTCGTCGATTACACCGACGATCCCTGCCTGCCGCGGCTGGCGCGCTGGGTCAACGGCTATCTGGAGCGCCTGCACCCGGGCCGGTTCGAACAGCAGAACATGATCTTCAGCATCGCCCAGGGCATCTTCACCCCGACCGACTTCACCCGGAAGGACCTGATCAAGGATGACCGCCCCTACGCGGGCGTGCTGATCGCCAGCTTCGGCTACAACGCGCGCAGTGGTGATCGGCTGCAGACCACCCAGCTGACGCTGGGCGTTGTCGGTCCGTGGGCCCAGGGCAAGCAGGTGCAGAACGCTGTGCATGAGGTGCTGGGCGACGAGAAGTTCCAAGGCTGGGACAACCAGCTGCACAACGAGCCGCTGGTGATGCTGACCCATGAGCGGATGCGTCGTTGGCCGGGCGACGCCAGCATCAACGCGGGCGGCTGGGGCTGGGACGCGATCAGCCACTACGGCGGCTCGGTCGGCAACCTGGCGACCAAGGCCAACATCGGTGGCGAGGTGCGCTTCGGCTGGAAACTGCCGGATGACTTCGGCAGCACGCCGCTGCGTCCTGCCGGCGAGAACACCGCGCCGACCCGCGGTGGCAGGCCGAGCGGCTGGTCATGGCACCTGTTCGCCACCAGCGATGTCGCCTGGGTGATCCGCGACATCACCCTGGATGGCAACACCTTCCGCAACAGCCACAGCGTCGACAAGCGCCACATCGTGGCCTACGGCGGCTACGGAATCGCGGTGATGCGCGGTCGTTGGAAGTTCGCGGCGGCGCGCTACCACAGCACCCGCGAGTTCAACGGCCAGCGCGAGGCACCGGTGTTCGGCAGCTTCACCATCAGCCGTTCGCTCTAGAACAGTGCGGACATCTGGTCCGCACATTGGCTGCAACGGAAAAGGCCGGCATGCGCCGGCCTTTTCCTTTTCATGTCAGCGCACGGCGCTGCGCATCATTCCGATTCCCACCACATCCAGAAGCTGTCCCACAGGCGCTTGAAGAAACCGGCCTGCTCGACGGCAGCCACCGCCACCAGCGGCGCTTCGGCCACCACCTTGCCATCCAGGCTCACCTTCACCGTGCCGATCTGCTGGCCGGCCGTGAACGGCGCTTCCAGGGTCTTGGGCACATCGATGCTCGGCTTCAGGTCGTTGTAACGGCCACGCGGCACGCTGACCAGCATCGGCTGGGCCACGCCCAGCTGCACCTTGTCACTGGTGCCCTTCCACACCTTGTGCTCGGCGACGGCCTTGCCCGGCTCATACAGGCGGTGCGTTTCGAAGAAGCGGAAGCCCCAGTTCAACAGCGCCAGGCTGTCATCGGCGCGCTGCTTCTCGGAGGCGCCGCCCAGCACCACCGCGATCAGGCGCTGGTCGCCGCGCTGCGCCGAGCTCATCAGGCAGTAGCCCGCCTCGGAGGTGTGCCCGGTCTTGATGCCATCGACACTGCCGTCGCGCCACAACAGCAGGTTGCGGTTGGGCTGCTTGATGTTGCCGACCTGGAATTCCTTGATCTTGTTGTACGCGTAGGTTTCCGGGTAATCACGCACCATCGCCCGGCCCAGCAGCGCCAGGTCATAGGCGGTGCTGTGGTGGCCCGCGGCGGTCAGGCCGTGGGCGTTGACGAAGTGCGAGTTCTTCATGCCGATCTTGGCGGCGTAGCTGTTCATCAGCGAGGCGAAGGCTTCCTCGCTGCCCGCCACGTGCTCGGCCAGGGCGATCGCGGCATCGTTGCCGGACTGGATGGCCATGCCCTTTTCCATGTCTTCCAGGCGCGCGGTCTGGTTCACCGGGAAGCCGCTGTAGCTGCCGTCGGTACCCGCACCGCCTTCGCGCCAGGCGCGCTCGCTCATCATCACCTGGTCATCCGCACGGACCTTGCCGTTCTTGACCTCAGCGGCGATCACGTAGGAGGTCATCACCTTGGTGATGCTGGCCGGCGCCAGCTGCTCGTGGATGTTCTCGCCCGCCAGCACCTGGCCGGTGGCGTAGTCCATCAGGATCCAGGCCTTGGACACGCTCGGCACCGGGGCCGGTGGCGTGGCCACGGTGGCCGGAGCCGCAGCGGCGGCAGGTGCGGGTGCGGCCGGGGTCGGCAGCGGCGTCTGGGCAGAAGCCAGGCCCACCACCAGGGTGGCGGCCAGGGCGGTGGCGGCGGAACGGAAATTCATTGGACAGCGGGCTCCAGGGACGGCCGGGAATGGAGGGGGAACAGAATGGCCATTGTAGGCCGGGGGGGCCCGGGCCGGCAGCACCGACCCGGGCGGGATCAATCCTTGACGATCTGCGGCGATCCAAGGCCCAGACCGGCGATGCGGCCGACAAGTTCCGCGGCACTGGCATGGTCGCTGGCGGGTACGCGCAGACGGAAGAGCGTGCGGCCACCGGCGGCGATGTCGCTGATGGTCGCGCCGACGATGCCGGCCGCATTGAGCTGGCCCATCGCACGATTGGCATTGTCACGGTTGGAGAAGCTGGCCACCTGCACCATCACCGCACCCACCACCTGCTGCGACAGCGTGGGGCTGCTGGCCGGTGCCGCGGAAGCGCGCGGCGCCGTGGCGGCGACTCTCGCCGGCGCAGCGGCAGGTGCCGCAGTGCGGACGCCCACTGCACTCGGCGGCAGGCTGCTGACCGCCACGTCCGGCGGCGTGCTGACCACCGCCTGCGTGGTGGCCGGCTGGCCCCGCGTCGGCACCGCATCGGCAGGCAGACGTTTGACCAGGCGGTCGATGTCGCTGTCGGCCGCCGGGCGCGTGGCGACAGTGCTCGCCATCGTCGTCGCCGCACCGGCAGCGGCGGCGGCTTCGGCCGCCCGGCGCTCGCGGCGCGACGGCTTCTGCGCCAGCAGATTGCCCTCACCCGGCTGCAGCGCGCGCACCTCCACATTGCCGGTTCCGCGCTGGGTGATGCCCAGGCGTACCGCAGCGGCATAGCTCAGATCGACCACGCGGCCATCGTGGAACGGGCCCCGGTCATTGACCCGCACGATCACCGACTCGCCGTTGTCCAGATTGGTCACGCGGGCGAAGCTGGGCAGCGGCAGCGTCTTGTGCGCAGCGGTGAACTGGTACATGTCGTAGACCTCCCGGTTCGAGGTCAGGCGGCCATGGAACTTGGCGCCGTAGTACGACGCCGTACCGCGCTCGACATAATCGCGGGTATCGTCGAGCACCTTGTACGACTTGCCCAGCACCACGTACGGCGACTTGTTGCCGATGGCCGAACGTGTTTCAGCCGTCACTTCCGGCTCGGGAATGCAGGCCACGTTCGGAATGTAGCTCGGCGTGCTGTCTTTCACGCCCGGCCGGTACAGGCCGCCGGCGGTGTAGTTGCCCCGCGTGTTCGGGTCTTCCTTGGCCGCCGCATAGGGCGATCCCTCCGGACAATGCGCCGGGCGCGTGCCCCTGCCCTGCACCACCGTACCGGAAGGCGTCCCACCGTGGCCGGCGGTGGCCGGCTTCTTCGGCGCGCTGCTGCAGGCGGCCAGCGCGAGGACGATCAATCCAGGGACCAGCCATCTGATGTTCATGCCGGGGGCAGCTCCTGTCCGGCAATGGCCTGCGACAACTGGAACACGGCCATCGCATACATCTTCGAGAGGTTGTAGCGGGTGATCGCGTAGTAGTTCTGGAAGCCCAGCCAGTACTGCTTGCCGGTGCTGCCCTCGAGCGTAACCGGAGTGGCCGTCGCACCCGGCTGTACCGGTGCGGCAGGCTGATAGCCACGCTGGGCCAGATCGGCTAGCGACCAGGTCGGTGCCCACTCGGTCGGATTGAATTCCTCGCGCCCCGGAGCGAGTGTCGCCGGCACGGCCACCTGCCCGCCCCGGACCCAGCCTCCCTTCTTCACGAAGTAGTTGGCAATGGAGGAAAACACGTCGTCGTAGCTGTTGAACAGGTCACGGCGACCGTCGCCGTTGCCATCCACGGCATAGTCCAGGTAGCTGGACGGCATGAACTGGCCCATGCCCATCGCACCGGCATAGCTGCCCTTGAGCGTGGTGATGTCGAGTTTCTCCTCGCGGCCCAGTTCAAACAGCTTGGCCAGTTCATCACGGAAGAACAGCTCGCGGCGCACCTCGCGTTCCAGCTTCTCCGGATCGCCGCTGCGCGGGTAGTAGAAGGCCAGCGTGTACAGCGCATCGAGCACGCGGTGGTTGCCGGCATTCCTGCCATAGCTGGTCTCCACGCCGATGATCGCCACGATCACCTCGGCCGGAACACCGGTGCGCTGCTGCACGCGATCCAGCTCGGCGCGGTGTTCGGCGAGGAAGGCACGGCCCCCCTCGATGCGCGCCTTGCTGATGAACATCGGCCGGTATTCGTTCCAGGGTTTGACCCGTTCGGCAGGGCGCGACATCGCGGCGATGATCGGCTGGCGCACCTGCGCCTGGTCGAGCACGCGACGGATCTCGTCGGGCTGGAGTCCGTAACGCTTGGCGGTATCGGCGATGAAGGTGGCGCGCGCGGTCTCGAATGGAACCGGCGTGAGATCGACCGGCGGCGCGGTGGCGGCGGTGGCTTCCGGCGCGGCCTCGGCCGGTCCCTTGGGCTTGGTGGCCGGATGGCGCGGCGTACTGCTGGCCTGCGGTGAAGACGGTGGAGATGTCGGCTGGGTCGCGCAGGCGACCAGGCCGAGGGTAAGCATGCAGGCCAGAGTGCGTCGAATCATCGTCGCAGGTTAGCAGGTCATGGATGAATTAAAACCCCTAACACCATGAATCAAAACGATTTGCTTGCAAGCAGTCGAAATTGTGAAAACGATGTGAGCGATCCATCGTATTCAGTTGAGAGGTTGCCGGTTGCGTCCCCATCCCCGCAGACGCAACCGGCGACCGGATCCGGTCGATACGCGCGCGGCTGCCGCTCCCCAGTGGCAGTACCCCGCGCGCCCTGTATCCGTTGGATCAGTACTGCTTCCCGCCCGACGCCCCCTCGCGCTGCAACGATAGACGGCGCGCCGTGCCGAACGGGCCGCCATTTTGCAGGCCGATTGCGACAAGTCCATTGATCAAAATCAACGCAGCGTAAAAGTGTGAACTAGATAACGTTTTTTTAGGGCTTTGGTCGGCGGACCTGCTGTTGCGCGTCGTCATGGGAACGCTTCCATGAAGGGCGTTGCGCAAGCGTTGGACGGCCCCGGCCTTGCCCGAAACCGCAGAGGTGCAGCAACCCGCGTCGGCCGCGCGCTCCCGGAGGTGCTAGCCGTAGCCGCCGTGCACGGGATTGTGGCTGCGCACCGCCATCACCAGCCCGAAACCGGCCAGCAGCGAGACGGCCGACGTACCGCCATAGCTGATCAACGGCATCGGCACGCCCACCACCGGCAACAGACCCGAGATCATTCCGCCATTGACCAGCACGTAGACGAAGAACGCCAGGCCGGTGGCACCGGCCAGCAGCCGCGAATAGGAGTCGCGCGACTGGCTGGCAATCCACAGGCAGCGCCCGATCACCACCAGGTACAGCGCCAGCACGACGGCCACGCCGATCCAGCCGAATTCCTCGCTCAACACCGAGAATGCAAAGTCGGTGGTCTGCTCGGGAATGAAGTTCAGGTGCGACTGCGAGCCTTCGCCCCAGCCCTTGCCGTCGAACCCGCCGGAACCGATCGCGATCTTCGACTGGATGATGTTCCAGCCCGCGCCCAGCGCATCCATTTCCGGGTCGAGGAACATCATGATGCGGTCCTTCTGGTAGGGCCGCAGCAGCCAGAACCAGGCCAGCGGCGCAACCGCGGCCACGCCGCCCACGCCCAGCCCCACCCACCACCATGGCAACCCGGCCAGCAGCAGCACGAACACGCCGCTGGCGGCGATCAGCACGCCCGTGCCGAAGTCCGGCTGCAGCATCACCAGACCGGTCGGCACGCCGATGATGACCAGCGACACCAGCACCGTATTGATGCGTGGTGGCAAGGGCACCCGGTGCAGGTACCAGGCCACCATCATCGGCAGGCTCACCTTCAGCAGTTCAGCCGGCTGCAGGTAGAAGAACTTCAGGTCCAGCCACTGCCGGCCGTATTTGCCGGTACCGAGCACGAACACCGCCAGCAACGGGATCATCGAGATCGCGTAGATCATCGGCGTCGCCGAACGGATGCGCAGGATCGGTACCCGCGAGATGGCCCACAGCGCGGCCATGCCCACGGCGAAGCGGGCGCCCTGCGCCATTACCAGGCTGTCGCCGCCTGCACTCTTCAGCGTGGCCAGGCCGATCATCATCAGCGCGCCCAGGGCAAGGCACAGCACCCAGTCCAGCGTGCTGAAAAAGCGCCGCAGCATGTCCCCGGCCCATCGCAGGAAGGCCTTCATCGCGTCGCCTCCGCAGCCGCCGGTGGACGCGGCGCGGCAGGCAGTGCCGGTGCCGGCGCAGCGGGTGTTCCCGGCTGCGGCTGGGGCTGCGGGACCGCAGCGCCGATCAGCACCGGATGCTCACCGACCTGTGCGGCGGCAGCATCCCCCGCCTGGCGGGCGCCCACGTCCTCGTTGTCGAAAGCGGTCGCACCGATGGCGGTGGTGCCGCGTTCACTGTCCAGCGGCTGGATGCCATCGGGCATCTTGCCCAGCAGCCAGGCATCGAACACCTTGCGTGCGATCGGCGCAGCTGCCGAGCCGCCGTAACCGCCGCCTTCCACCGCGATCGCCAATGCGATCACCGGCTGATCAGCCGGCGCGAAGCCAACGAACAGCGCACGGTGGCGCAGGTGCATCGGCAGGCTCTTGGGATTCACCGCTGCCGTGCCACGGCGGCTGACCACCTGCGCGGTGCCGGTCTTGCCGGCCATCACGTACGGCGCCCCGACCGCCACCCGCCAGCCGCTGCCGCCGGGCTGCATGGTCGCCATCATGCCTTCGCGCACGGCCTGCACGTTGTTCGGATTGGGGCTGACCGGCTTGCTGTCGCGTGCCGGCACCCCGGTCCACTCGCTGTCGAACCCTTCGCGCTGCTGGATGACCAGGTGCGGCGTGCGCAGCTGCCCGCTGGCCAGACCGCTGACGCCCCGCGCCAGCTGCAGCGGAGTGACCTTCCAGTCGCCCTGGCCGATGCTGATGTTGACCGTATCGCCGGGGTACCACGCTTCCTTGCGGGTCTTCCGCTTGTACGCCGGTGACGGCAGGATGCCGCCGATCTCGCCGGTCAGGTCGATGCCGGTCGGCTGGCCGAAACCGTAATAGTCCATGTAATGGTCGAAACGCTCGATGCCCAGGTCCAGCGCCAGCCGGTAGTAATAGGTATTGACCGAATTTGAGATCGACTTGCGCAGGTCGGTCCAGCCATGGCCGCCACGGTTGGCATCGCCCCAGCCGCGGCTGGTGCCGGGCAGGTAGAACATGCCGGTGGACAGGATCTTGTCTTCCGGGCGGCGCACACCGGCGTCCAGACCGGCCAGTGCGATCAGCGGCTTGAGCGTCGAGCCGGGGGCCACACCGCCCAGTACAAGGCGGTTGAACTGCGGGCGCGATGGATTGTCGTTCAACGCTTTGAAATCGGCGTGGGAGATGCCGTTGACGAACAGGTTCGGGTCGTACGATGGCAGGCTGACCATCGCCAGGACCTCGCCCGTGCGCGGGTCCATCGCGACCGCCGAGCCTTCCTGGTCGCCGAAGGCGGCAACCATCGCCCGCTGCAGGTCGGCGTCGATCGACAGGCGCAGGTCGACACCGGACTGCGCGGCAACGCGGCCGATGGTGCGGATCGCACGGCCCTGCACGTTGGTCTCCACCTGCTCGTAACCGACCTTGCCGCGCAGCTGCTGCTCGTAATAACGCTCCAGGCCCGACTTGCCGATGTGGGTCAACGCGGCATTGCCCTCGCCAAGGATCTCCAGATCCTTGTCATCGACACGACCGACGTAGCCGATGATATGCGCGAACAGATCGCCGTACGGATAACGACGGGTCAGGTAGGGCTCCAGCTCGACACCCGGGAAGCGCCAGCGATCGACGGCGAAGCGTGCCATCTCATCGTCGGTCATGCGCAGCTTGAGCGTGACCGGCAGGAACTTCCGGCGCGCCTTGCGCGACTTGTTGAACGCCTCCAGCTCTTCCGGACTGATCTCGATGATCTTTGCCAGTCCTTCCAGCGTGGCATCCATGTCCTTGACCTTGTCCGGGGTCACGTCCAGGCGGAAAGCCGGCACGTTCTCGGCCAGCAGGCGGCCGTTGCGGTCGTAGATCATGCCGCGCCCCGGCACCACCGGCCGCGGCTTGATGCGGTTGGCTTCCGAACGGGTGGCGTAGATGTCGTGGTCCAGCACCTGCAGCTTGAAGTACCAGCCGCCCAGCCCGAGCAGGCAGACCAGCACCCCCAGGAAACCCAGCGCCGCACGACGGCGGAACTGCTCGGCTTCGGCGTGCGGGTTCTTGACCTGGCGGCGCGGAATCATGGCTCAACGCCCGCGTTTGCCGAAACGCACCGCGTCCAGCAGCACGAATACCAGCGGCCACAGACCCATGCCCAGCAGCGGCGCCCACCAGTACGACCACGGCAGCGTCGGCTCATCCACCACGATGTGCACCAGCGCGCTGACGATGCGGTCGTTGAACAGCAGGCCACCAATGGCGAGCATCTGCTGGGACATCGGGAAGAAGCGGATGCGGGCGCGGAAGCGCTGCAGGATGAAGGCCAGCATCACCAGGCGCAGCGCTTGTTCACCCAGCACCCCGCCATACAGCAGGTCGGCGACAACGCCACTGGCGAATGCGATGCCGAGACCAACGCGCTCGGGCGTTTCGATCACCCAGTACGCCAGCACCAGCGCCAGCCAGTACGGGCGCAGCGGCTGCAGCAGGGCCGGCAACGGCAGCAGGCCCAGCAGCAGGGCCACCACCAGACTGGCCGGCAGCACCCAGGGATTGTCGCGCAGGCGGCTCATCGCTGGACCTCTGCGGCGGCGGCCGGTCCGGTTGCCGGCTGCGGATCCGGGGCGGTCGAAGACGCCGGAGTGACGGCCGGCGCCGACGGCTGCCCTGCGCGGGTGTCTGCCGGTGCTGCTGCCGGTGCTGCTGCCGGCGGTGCCGGGACCGGCACGGTAGCCGCATTGGCTGGCCCGCCCGGCGCGGTGTCCTCCAGCTGCAGGCGTACTTCCGGCGGGATGCGGATCGCTGCGCCCGGGCGCAGCAGCAGCACATCGCGGCCGCGGTCGAGCTGTGCGGCCGGCTTCAGCTCACCGACCAGGAAGGCATGGGTGTCATCCGGGCGCAGCGCGGTGATGGTGCCGACCGGGAAACCGGCCGGGAAACGGCCACCGAGACCGGAGGTGACGATCTCATCGCCCACTTCCACCCCGGCACTGAGCGGGATGTCGCGCAGTTCCAGCGTATCGCCGCGACCGTAGACGATCAGGCGGACACCGTTGCGGGCCACGGTCACCGGCACGGCATGGTCGGGGTCGGTCAGCAGCAGCACGGTGGAGGTGCCGCCGGTAACGCTGATCACCTGGCCCATCAGCCCACCGGCGTCGATCACCGCCTGGCCGACATGCACTCCCTCGCGGCTGCCTGCGTCGAGTACCAGACGCTGTTTCACCGGGTCCAGGTCGATATCGAGGATCGGCGCCAACTGCACGTCCAGGCCGCTGCGCTCGGCCACGTTCAACAGTTCGCGCAGCTGGGCATTGTCCAGCGCAGCGGTCTGCAGACGGGTCAGGCGGGCGTTGGCCAGCAGCAGCTGGTTGCGCAGCTCGCGGTTCTCGCTGACCAGCTGGCTGTGGCTGGCCGCGTTGTCCTTGACCTGGCTGCCCAGCTTGCCCGGCAGGCCTGCCAGGGCCCAGACCGGCTGCACCAGGGTGTTGGCCTGTTCACGCAGGCGCGCCAGCCAGCCGGCCTGGTCGTCGAGGACGATCAGGGTGATGGCCAGCGCGAGATAGGCCAGCAGCCGCAGCGGGCTGGCGGCATCACCGGATCGGGAAGCAACGGGAGGACCGGCGTAGGGCGGCACGGCAACGATTCAACTGGCAGAAGGCGGAGGGGAAACACGCGGACGCCCCGCCGGTGCCGGCCCGCCAACGCGACGGGCCGCACCCCGGAGGGGCGCTGCGGGCAGGAACGGCCGGGACAGCTTATTCCGGCGCAAAGAACTCGTTGCCGTGCATGTCGACCAGCTCCAGCGCACGACCACCGCCGCGGGCCACGCAGGTCAGCGGATCGTCGGCCACCTGCACGTGCAGGCCGGTCTCCTCGGAGATCAGGCGATCCAGGTCGCGCAGCAGGGCGCCACCACCGGTCAGCACGATGCCGCGCTCGGCGACGTCGGCGCACAGTTCCGGCGGCGTCTGCTCCAGGGCCAGCTTGACCGCGCTGACGATGCCCGACAGGGGTTCGTGCAGGGCTTCGAGCACTTCGTTGGAGCTGATCTTGATCATCTTCGGCACGCCCTCGGCGAGGTTGCGGCCGGAAATCTCCAGCTCCTGCACCTCTGCCTGCGGGTAGGCACAGCCCAGCTCCACCTTGATGCGCTCGGCCGTGGCTTCACCGATCAGCATGCCGTGGTTGCGGCGCACGTAGTTGGTGATCGACTCGTCGAAGCGGTCGCCACCGATGCGGACGGAGGCCGAATAGACGATGCCGTTGAGGGAGATGACCGCCACTTCGGTGGTGCCACCGCCGATATCGATGACCATCGAGCCACGGGCTTCGGTGACCGGCATGCCGGCGCCGATCGCAGCGGCCATCGGCTCTTCGATCAGGTACACGTCACGGGCACCGGCTTCCTCGGCCGATTCCTTGATCGCACGACGCTCGACCTGGGTCGAGCCGGCCGGCACACAGACCAGCACGCGCGGACTCGGGCGCAGCACGCGGGACTTGTGCACCTTCTTGATGAAGTGCTTGAGCATCGCCTCGGTATAGGTGAAGTCGGCGATGACGCCATCCTTCATCGGGCGGATGGTGGTGATGTGGCCCGGGGTACGGCCCAGCATCTGCTTGGCCTCGGCACCGACGGCTGCCACCGAGCGGGTGCCACCGATGGCACGGTCCTGGCGCACGGCCACGACCGAAGGCTCATTCAGCACGATCCCCTGCCCGCGCACGTAGATGAGGGTGTTGGCCGTGCCCAGGTCGATGGACAGGTCATTGGAGAACATGCCACGGAGTTTCTTGAACATCTGAGGAAGGAGTCCTGAGGGGTGTCGTGCCCGCCGCGGGATGGCGAAAAAATGGGCAGAAATCGAGGCCGACAAGCCTAGCAACCCGCCTGCCGCCGAGCAAGGAAAAATCCAGCTGAACCCGCGTCTTCACAGGCTTTGGGCCTGATCCGGCATCACCCGCTTCTGGCCCTGAGCGGCACCAGCGGGTAACCTTTGCGCCGTCGGGCGCCCAAGGGCGCCGTTTGCTTGCCCGTCGAAGCGGGCAGGCCCACCCCAAAATTCACCGCATAGGCTTACATCGATGTCCGCTCTGATCTGTGGTTCTCTTGCCTTCGACACCATCATGGTGTTTCCGGACCAGTTCAAGAATCACATCCTGCCGGACAAGGTGCACATCCTGAACGTGTCGTTCCTGGTCCCGCGGATGCGCCGCGAGTTCGGCGGCTGCGCCGGCAACATCGCCTACAACCTGCATCTGCTGGGGGGCCACCCGATCCCGATGGGCACGGTCGGCTCGGACTTCGGCCCGTACCGCGAGTACTTCGATGGCCTGGGCATCGACCTGTCGCGCGTGCGCGTGATCGATGAGCTGTTCACCCCGCAGGCGTTCATCACCACCGACCACGACAACAACCAGATCACCGCCTTCCACCCGGGCGCGATGATGCGTTCCTACGAGAACCACGTGCGTGGCGTGCCGGGCGTGACCCTGGGCCTGGTCGGCCCGGACGGCCGCGAAGGCATGATCCAGAACGCGCTGGAGTTCCACGAGGACGGCATCCCGTTCATCTTCGACCCGGGCCAGGCCATGCCGCTGTTCAACGGACCGGAGCTGCGCCAGTTCATCGAGCAGGCCGACTACGTGGTGGTCAACGACTACGAGTCGAACCTGCTGCAGGAACGCACCGGCTGGGACGAGAAAGAAATCGTCAGCCGCGTGCAGGCCTACATCACCACCCGTGGCCCGAAGGGCGCGGTCATCCACACGCCGGACAAGAGCTACGACATCCCGCCGGCGCACGAGCGCCGTGTGGTCGATCCGACCGGCTGCGGCGATGCCTTCCGCGCGGGCCTGATCTACGGCATCCAGAAGGGCTACGACTGGCTGACCATCGGCCGCATGGGCAACCTGATGGGCGCACTGAAGGTCGAGCACCCGGGCACCCAGAACCAGCGCTTCACCTTCGATGAGTTCAACGAGCAGTTCAAGCAGCAGTTCGGTTACGCGCTGGGCGCGTAAACCGAACTGCCCGCGCATCTGCTCGGTGGGTGTCGACCTGGGTCGACACTGCCGGCCAGCGGCCGGCACCACCGGAACTTCCGACCGACACGTTGCCTGCTGTCTGTAGAGCCGAGCCCATGCTCGGCTTGCGCGCGCCAGCGCGATCTGACCGCAGAGCAGCCGAGCGTGGGCTCGGCTCTACACGGTCATGCGCCCTGCCACGCTGCCAACAGGGCGCGGCAATCGGCGAAGTGCCAATCCGCGCGGCCCGGCCACGGGTTGTCAGGCAGGTTGACCAGCACGGTGTGGGTGCCGGCGGCACGGCCGCAGTCCAGATCATAGGCGTGGTCACCCACCATCACCGCCTGCGCGGCGGCAACGCCCCAGCGCCGCAGGTGCTGCTGCAGGCCATCCGGCGAGGGCTTGGGCACCGCTTCATCACGGCCGACGATGTCGGCATCGTCGAACAACGCCCCGACCCCGATCGCCTCCAGCGTCAGCTTCGCCAGCGCATGGTCGTTACGGGTCAGGATGCCCAGCCGGCACCCGGCGGCCGCCAGCGCGCGCAGCAGCGTCACCGCGCCCGGCGCGGGCAGCGCGTCCTCGGCCAGCGCGCGCTCATGGTCCAGCAACCACTCACGCTTGGCCTGCGCCGATGCGTCAGGCAGCGCCGCGATATGGTCGAGGATGTCCTCCTCGGCCGCGATCTCCAATGCGCGGCGGATCGCGGCAAAATCATGCACGGCGACGGTCAGCGTTCCGTCCATGTCGAACACCCAGTGGCGGATCGCGGGCAGCGCCTGCGCGGCCGTGGCCGCGCCCGGCATCACTGCCACCACGGCGGCATGCGGCTTGCGTCCACGCCCCCGGTCTCGAACACCGCCGTGCGGGTGCCGCCGGCCTTGACCGGGAACTCGATGCTGATCGACTTGCCCTTGCGCGCCAGCTTCCACAGCGCCTTCTGGTCGGTGATGAACAGCGCAATCGCCTCATCGGTCTGCGGCCGCCAGGCGGCCATCGACACCGGCTTGCCGTCGTCCACGGTCACCTTCACCGTACACTGCGGGCAGCGGAAATCGCCGGCCTGCAGCACCAGGTAGGCGTGCCGCTTCCACTCCGGGTGATCGCGGAACACCAGCTGCACCGGCTTTGCGCCGCTGCCATCCACGTCCACCCGTTCCTTGCTGTAGATCTGCGCCGACACCTGGTTGCCCTTGTTGCCGACCGGTATCTGGTTGTACTGCCACAGCGCCTGCATGCGGCGCAGGTCGCGCGCGGCATCGCCCTTGGCCTTGACCTCTTCGAAGCCTGCGGCGATGCGCTCGGCGGCGGCCGTGTCCTTGTACTCATCCAGCAGCGCGGCGCCATGCAGTCGCGCGCGCTCCCAGTCCTGCGCGGCGACGGCCATGTCGTACTGCTTGGCCACGTCCTCGGCCTTGGCTTCCTTCTGCGCCTGAACGGCGGCCGCGGCGGCTTCCTGCGCCTTGCGCTCTTTTTCGGGATTGCTGCAGGCGGCCAGGGCCAGAGTGCAGGCGGTGAGCAGGATCAGTCGTTTCATGGCAGAGGTCCTTCGTGTTTTTCGCATGCTTGCAAAGTCGCGCATGGCTCGACTCTACAAAAAAAGTGCCGGGCAGTGCCCGGCGCTTGTTCTTACTTGGCTTCGGCCTTGGCCAGCATGTCCTGCACCGAGGCAGTGGTGATCGGATGGTAGCCCGGCTTGGCCTTCTCGAAGGCCTGCTTGGCCAGCTCCAGCCCCTTCGGCGTTTTCACCAGTTCGGCGTAGATCGGCAGGATCAGCTTGCGACGGCCGACACGCTCGATGAATGCCGCCGCGGCCTCATTGGCCGGCTCGTAGCCGCTGCGGATGGCCAGCGGATACCAGCGCATGGCGATCTCGCCATTCGGCGTGCCCGTGAAGTGGAAGGCCTTGTCCAGCGTGGCCAGCGTGTCCAGCGGCTGGGTCGTGCCCAGGCCGTCGATGAAGCGCACCCACTCCTGGGTGCTCCAGTCAGCGATGACCTGGCTGCTGGGCACGGTGCCGGCGCTGGTGAAGGCGATGCGCGCGGTATCGACGCTGCTGAAGTTGCGCGACTGCGCCTTGGCCGCGAACGCCGGGATGCCAGGCTCGTCCAGCCATGCCTTCAGTTCGGCTTCCGTCACTGCCGACGGGTTCTTCGGCAGCAGATTCTTCTTCAGGTACTCGACGAACTGGTCCGTATTCGCGCTCTGGAAGGCGTGGTCATCGAACCAGCCGCGCAGGAACGGATCGAAGGTCTCGCGGCCGAAGCGCTGTTCCAGGAACTCCAGGAACCAGGAACCCTTGACGTAGGCCACCTGGCTCAGGGCTTCATCGGGGTCACGCTCGTTCAGCGGCGGCAGCGCCAGCGCCTGGTCGGCGGGGCTCATGTCCTTCACTTCCGCCAGCAGATCGGTCTGGTCGATCTGCCGCTCCATTTCGGCCATTTCCTTGCCGTACAGCGCTTCGGTGATGCGGCCCTGGACGTAGGTGGTGAAGCCCTCGTTGAGCCAGATGTCCTTCCAGCTGGCGTTGGTCACCAGGTTGCCCGACCAGCTGTGCGCCAGTTCGTGGGCGACCAGCGAAACCAGCGATTTGTCGCCGACGATCACGGTCGGGGTGGCGAAGGTCAGGCGCGGGTTCTCCATGCCGCCGAACGGGAACGACGGCGGCAGCACCAGCATGTCGTAACGGCCCCAGCGGTACTCGCCGTACAGCTTCTCGGCGGCACCGATCATCTTCTCGGTGTCCTCGAATTCCTTGGCCGCCTTGCCGACCATGGTCGGTTCGGCCCAGACGCCGGAGCGGCCGGAGATCGGCTCGAACACCAGGTCGCCGGCGGCGATCGCCAGCAGGTAGGACGGGATCGGCTGCGGCATCTTGAAGGTGTAGTCACCATCACGCGCGGCCTTGGGGTCGTTGTCGGCGCTCATCAGCACCATGACGTCCGGGCGCGAGACCACGTGCGCGCTGTAGGTGAAGCGCACGCTCGGGGTGTCCTGCAGCGGCACCCAGGAACGGGCATGGATGGCCTGCGACTGGCTGAACATGAAGGGCAGCTTCTTGCCTTCGGTCATCGACGGCGCCAGCCACTGCAGGCCCGAGGCGGTCGGCGCGGTGTGGTAGGTCACCTCGACCTTGGCCGGCTGCTGCGGGGCCTCGATGGTCAGCTTGCTGCCGAACACCTTGTCGGCCGCCGCCAGCTCGAACTTCAGCGGGCTGCGCGCGCCGTCAGCGGCAACGGCTTCGACCTTGGACACGGTCAGCTCGCGGGTGTCGAGCACCAGCTGCGTGGCGTCCTTCTGCTTCCATTCCAGGGTGTAGGTCGCGGTACCGCCGATCTGCTTCTGGTCGAAGTCCAGCTTCAGGTCCAGCGCGATGTCCTTGATGACGACCTTGTCCGGCTCGGCGTACGAGCTTTCGTCGTGGCTGCGGTTCTCGGCGTTCACGGGAGCGGCGGGGGCCTTTTCGGCAGTCGGGGCGGCGGCGGGCGCGGCCGCCTCCTGGGAGCAGCCAGCGGCCAGGGCCACGGCCAACGGAAGGAGCATCAGCGGATTGCGCATGAATCGGGACCGTTACGGGGAGCAAACCCCAATGGTACCTCCCTCCGGCCCCGCAGGCGTTGCGCGGTGCGGGGTAAGGCGGCCAAGGCCGATCCTGCGGCGGCGCCCTGGGTAGGTGCCAACCTTGGTTGGCACGGATCCATCAACGCATGTGGCAGGCCCGTGCCGACCAAGGTCGGCACCTACCAGAGCGGATGACCGCAGCGGCCGAGTGCCAACCAAGGTTGGCACCCACCAAGGGCAAGGCTTACAGCTTGTAGCCGGAGTGGATCGACACGATGCCGCCGGTCAGGTTCTTGTAGTGGCAGCGCTCGAAACCGGCCTCGCCCATCATGGCCTTCAGCTCGTCCTGCGGCGGATGCTTGCGGATGCTCTCGGCCAGGTACTGGTAGCTGTCCGAATCATTGGCGAACAGCTTGCCCAGCTTCGGCAGGATCTTGAACGAGTGGAAGTCGTAGATCGGCTTGAACCAGTCGGCGGTGACCTCGGAGAACTCCAGCACACGCGCCTGGCCGCCGACCTTGAGCACGCGGTACATCTCGCGCAGGCCGGCATCCTTGTCGGTCACGTTGCGCAGGCCGAAGGCGATGGTGACCAGGTCGAAGCTGTTGTCCGGGAACGGCAGGGCCTCGGCATTGCACTGGACGTAGTCCAGGCCCAGCACCAGGCCGCGGTTGGTGAGGCGATCACGGCCCACCGACAGCATGCCGGCATTGATGTCGCCCAGAACCACCGAACCTTCGGCGCCGACGCGCCCCTTCAGCAGGGCGGCAATGTCGCCAGTGCCCCCCGCGAGGTCAAGCACGCGGTCACCGGGCTTCACCTGCGCGGTCGCCACGTAGTAACGCTTCCACGCCCGGTGCACGCCCAGGCTCATCAGGTCGTTCATCAGGTCGTAGTTGCGCGCGACCGAGGTGAACACCTGCCCGACCAGCTTCTGCTTGTCCTTGGCGGCGACGTCGCGGAACCCGAAATGGGTGGTACCGGATTTGTAGGGGGATTCGCTCATGCCCCGATTATCGCACCGCCAGGGCCGCTGCGGGGGAACGGCGCCTTATCATGGCAGCCCATGACCTTCCGGAGCCCCGCATGATCACCACACCTGATTACCAGGCCCTGCTGCAGACCGCCATCGCCGAAGCCCGCCAGGGCTTGGCCGAGGGCGGCGTGCCGATCGGCGCGGCGCTGTACCACAACGACGGTCGCCTGCTCGGCTGCGGCCACAACCGCCGGGTGCAGGAAGGCGATCCCTCCGTGCACGGCGAGACCGACGCCTTCCGCAAGGCCGGGCGCCAGCGTCGCTACCGCGACACGATCATGGTGACCACCCTGGCCCCGTGCTGGTACTGCTCGGGACTGGTGCGCCAGTTCAACATCGGCACCGTGGTGGTCGGCGAGTCCCGCACGTTCCAGGGCGGCATCGACTGGCTGCGCGAAAACGGCGTCAATGTGATCGACCTCGACAGCCAGGAATGCGTCGACCTGCTCGGGGGCTTCATTGCGCAATATCCCGAGATCTGGAACGAAGACATCGGCGAATGAGTGCCGTGGACTGACCCCAGCCCGCGTTTAATGAATGCTTCATCCGCGGCAGGCCCTTGTGCAGTCAGCGTCTGCGGCGTTCGATGTGACGCGCTGCGCACTCCGTCGGCACGCATGCACACGCCGCGGTAACACCCCACCGCTCCGGCACGCCTACGGTGGGGTTACCGGGGCCCCCTACCCCGGCGGAGCCAGCCATGTGCGCGCACGCTGCAAGCCCCACGCCCAATCTGACCCTTGACGGAATCCGCGCCCGCCTGCGGGGCCAATATCGGTTGCATCGGCGCGGTGCCCTGTTCTGGACCGCTTATCAGAGCATGCAGCTGGAACTGGTGCGCGACCATCCACGCGACCACGTCCGCCTGTGCAACGCGATGGCGGACATCGCTGAAGACCTCGGCGTGGTCGAGCACGCCCAACTGATCGGCAATCGCAACGCTGTTTCCACATTGCGATGACACCGCTTCCACCGGTGATCAGGCAACACTGCGATTCCCCCCACTCCACGTCCACCTCAACCGATTGGATCGACATGCACACTGAAGTCCCTGCCATTCCCCCGGTCATCGACGTCGATGCGGAACTCGAGCACTGGCGCCGCCAGCATGCCGACGGTGCGCTGCCTCATAATTCGTTCGGTTCCTACGTACCCTGGATCAAGTTCGCCTGCGATTCGCTGATCACCCAGCCGCGCGCCAGCAACGAGCAGCGTGACGAGATGTTCCAGACCCAGTATGCGCTGCAGATCATGCCGCGGCTGAGCGAAGCACAGGCCCGCGAGTTCGTCGACCGCTGCTGGCAGCACGTCTACCAGGCCAGCCGCGTGCGCCTGCAGGACGCACCGCGGCTGCGCGCCTGAGCAGCCCTGCTGCACGCGGGCTGCACGGCCACGCGCCGATCATCACGTCACCCCAGCGGGACGACGACGGTGAAAGCAAGAAACCTGTTCAATACCATCGCCAAGAAGGCCGCGGCCGCCACCGGCTCTCCGTGGACCTTTCTGGGTGCAGTAGCCATCGTGGTGGTGTGGGGCATCTCCGGCCCGGTGTTCGGTTTCAACGACACCTGGCAGCTGGTCATCAACACCGGCACCACCATCATCACCTTCCTGATGGTCTTCCTGATCCAGCACACGCAGAACGCCGATACGGCGGCGATGCAGATCAAGCTGGACGAACTGATCCGGGCCACCGCGGAAGCCAACAACGAGCTGCTGGATCTGGAAGAACTGGACGAACAGCGGCTGGAAGAGATCCGCGCCGAGTATGAGCGGATGGCACGCGAAGCCGGCGACGCGCTGGCCCGTGTGCGGGCCTGCCACACGGTGCGCCGTGATGATGAAGCGGTGTAGCCCTGACGCGACGACCCGCGAACGCCTGATCGAAGCGCCGCCGGGTATGACCCGGCGCTACCAGAATCCACGCCGGGCCATGCCCGGCGCGTCCCGTCAGCTGCGTTCGTGCCAGCCGCCGCCCAGCACCTTGTACAGGGTGATGCGGTTGGCCTGCTGGGCCAGTTGCGCCTGCAGCCGCGTCTGCTGCGCGCTGTAGGCCGTACGACGCGCGTCGAGCAGGCTGACGAAGCTGTCCAGGCCGGCGTCATAGCGTGCCTGCGACAGCCGATTGGCCTGCTCGGCCGCGTCAACCAGACGCTGCTGGGCGCTGACCTGCTCATCCAGGCTTACGTTCATCGCCAACGCATCCGCCGCTTCGCGGAAGCCGTTCTGGATCGCCTTCTCGTACTGCGCCAGTGCAATGTCACGATCTGCATTGGCGATGTCGAGATTGGCACGCAAACGGCCGCCCTGGAAGATCGGCAGGGTGATCTTCGGCAGGAAGCTCCACACGCGCGTGCCGCTGTCGAAGAGGTTCGACAGTTCATTCGATCCGCTGCCGATGCTGCCTGTCAGCGAAATGCTCGGGAAGAACGCTGCTCGGGCAGCGCCGATGTTGGCGTTGGCGGCCAGCAACTGGTGTTCGGCCGCCATGATGTCCGGGCGCAGCAGCAGCACGTCGCTGGGCAGGCCGGCCGGTGGTGGGGCCAGTGCCAGCAATTGCGGCTCGATGCCATCCGGCAGCAGAGCCGGGTCGACCTGGCCACCGGCCAGCAGCGCCAGGGCATTGCGGTCCTGCGCGAGCTGGCCGCGCAGGCGTGCGGCATCGGTGCGCGCGGTTTCGACCAGGGTGCGGGTCTGGGTCAGTTCCAGTGCTGAACTGCCGCCACGTTCATGGCGTGCTTCTGCCAAGCGCAGCGAATCCTCATAGGTCTTCAGCGTCGCTTCGGCGATCTTCAGCTGCTGGCTGTCGGCGCCGTAGGTCAGCCACGCCGTTGCCGTCTCGGCCACCAGGCTCAGCTGTGCATTACGGCGGTTGGCGGCGATGGCAAAGTACTGCTGCAGGGCTGCTTCGCTGAGGTTGCGCACGCGGCCGAACAGGTCCAGCTCGAATTCGGCCACACCGACGCCGGCAGTGAACTGCTCGGTGACTCCCGCATCCGTACCTGTGCGCTCCATCTGCCCGGTGATGGCCACGCCCGGCACCCGGTCGGCGCGCTGCACCCGGTACTGGCCGCGTGCGCGCTCGACATTGAGCACGGCCACACGCAGGTCGCGGTTGTTGTCCAGCGCCTGGCCGATCACCTGCTGCAGGCGTGGATCGGTGAAGAAGTCACGCCAGCCCAGCGTGGCCACATCGGCAACCTGGCCCTGCGTGGCCTCTGCCGGCCACTGCGCAGGAATCGCCGGGGCAACGGCCGTGTCCTTCGGCGCGAGGGTGGAGCAGCCGGCGACCGTGAGCACGGCGGCCAGGGATACAGCAAGAGAAGAGAATTTCATGGCGACACCTTGGGGGTCACGGTGGTAGCGCCGGGCCGTTCCCGGCAGCTACGTGGTAAGGCATCCGCCGGGCATGGCCCGGCGCTGCCGGATTCCATCACTCGGCGGTCCTGCGTTTGAACACGCGCTGCACCACCACGAAGAACAGCGGCACGAAGAACACGCCCAGCGCGGTGCCGACGATCATGCCGCCCAGCACGCCGATGCCGATGGCCTGCTTGGCGCCGGAACCGGCACCGGTGGAGATCGCCAGCGGCACCACGCCCATGCCGAATGCAAGCGAGGTCATCACGATGGGACGCAGGCGATCGCGCACGGCATGCATGATCGATTCGATCAGGCCGGCCCCCTTCTCCAGGTTTTCCTTGGCGAACTCGACGATCAGGATCGCGTTCTTGCTGGTCAGGCCCACCGTGGTCAGCATTGCCACCTGGAAGTAGATGTCGCGCTCCAGGCCCTTGAAGGTGTTGGCCAGCACCGCGCCGAGGATACCCAGCGGGGCGGCGAGCAGCACGGCGGTCGGAACACTCCAGCTTTCGTACATCGCGGCCAGGCACAGGAACACGATCATCAGCGACAGCGTGTACAGCAGCGGGGTCTGCGAGCCGGCCTGGCGTTCCTGGTAGGACATCGCGGTCCACTCGATGCCGAAGCCCGCCGGCAGCTGCTTGGCCAGCTGCTCGATCTCGGCCATGGCGTCACCGGAGGCGACTCCCGGGGCCGGTTCGCCCTGGATTTCCATTGCCGACACGCCATTGTAGCGCTCCAGGCGCGGCGAGCCGTAATCCCAGTGCTTGCTGGCGAAGGCGCTGAACGGAACCATCTCGCCCTTATCGTTCTTCACCGACCAGAGATCGAAGTCCTCCGGCACCATGCGGAACGGCTGGTCGGCCTGCACGAACACACGCTTGACGCGGCCACGGTCGACGAAATCATCGATGTACGCGCTGCCCCATGCGGTGGCCAGGGTGGTATTGACCTGGGCGATCGACAGCCCCAGCGACGTTGCCTTGGCCACATCAATGTCGATGCGGAACTGCGGCGTGTCTTCCTGGCCGTTCGGGCGGACGTTGGCCAGCTTCTTGCTGCCGGCCGCCAGGCCGAGCAGCTGGTCACGCGCGGCCACCAGCGCATCGTGGCCCTGGCCGCTGTTGTCCTTCAGGAAGAAGGTGTAGCCCGAAGCGGTACCCAGCTCCGGGATCGCCGGCGGCGGGAAGGCGAAGATGAAGGCGTCCTTGATCCCACCCAGCGCAGCCATGGCGCGGCCGGTGATCGGCATCACGCCGTTGTCGGCGTCACGCTCGCTCCAGTCCTTCAGCTTGACGAAGGCCATGCCCGCGTTCTGGCCCATGCCGGCGAAGCTGAAGCCCTGCACCGAGAACACCGACTCGACCGCCGCCTTCTCGTTCTCCAGGAAGTGATTCTCCAGTGCCGCGATCGATTCCAGGGTACGTTCCTGGGTGGCGCCGACCGGGGCCTGCACCAGCGCCATCAGCACGCCCTGGTCTTCATTGGGCAGGAACGAGCTGGGCAGGCGCACGAACAGAACCGCCATCAGTACGAACAGCGCGGCGACGATGCCCATGAAACGCCACGGACGGTTCAGGATGCCGCGTACACCACGCTGGTAGCTTTCGCTGGTGCGGTCGAAACCCCGGTTGAAGCCGTTGAAGAAGCGACCGGCCAGGCCGCGGTGGGCGACATGATGCTCGCCCTTCTTCAGCGGCTTGAGCAGCGTGGCGCACAGCGCCGGGGTCAGTACGATCGCGACCAGCACCGACAGCGCCATCGCCGAAACGATCGTGGCCGAGAACTGCCGGTAGATCACGCCGGTGGAGCCACTCATGAAGGCCATCGGCACGAAGACGGCCGACAGCACCAGGCCGATGCCGACCAGTGCACCGGTGATCTGGCCCATCGACTTGCGGGTGGCCTCCAGCGGCGACAGGCCCTCCTCGGACATGATGCGCTCGACGTTCTCCACCACCACGATGGCGTCGTCCACCAGCAGGCCGATCGCCAGCACCATCGCGAACATGGTCAGCATGTTCACCGAGAAGCCGAGCATCGCCAGTACGCCGAACGTGCCCAGCAGCACCACCGGCACGGCGATGGTCGGGATCAGGGTGGCGCGGAAGTTCTGCAGGAACAGGTACATCACCACGAACACCAGCACGATCGCTTCGATCAGGGTCTGCACGACGCCCTTGATCGACACGCGTACGAACGGCGTGGTGTCGTACGGAATCTCGGCCTTCAGGCCGGCCGGGAAGAAGTTCTTCAGGTCGTCCAGCGCAGCATCCACGCCGGCGGCGGTGTCGAGCGCATTGGCGCCGGTGGCCAGGGTGACGGCCAGGCCGCTGGCCGGCTGGCCGTTGTAGCGGGTGACGAAGTCGTAGGACTCCGCGCCCAGCTCGACGCGGGCGACATCACCCAGGCGCAGTTCGGCACCGTCCTGCGCGCCGCGCACGACGATGTTGCGGAACTGCTCCGGCGTCTGCAGGCGCGACTGCGCATTGATCGTGGCGTTGAGCTGCTGGCCCTTGACCGAGGGCGCGCCGCCCAGCTGGCCGATCGCCACCTGTGCGTTCTGTGCCTGGATCGCTGCGGTCACTTCCGGCACCGACAGGCCGTAGGTATGCAGCTTGTTCGGGTCCAGCCAGATGCGCATGGCGTACTTGCCGCCGAAGACCTGGATGTTGCCCACGCCCGGGACTCGGCTCAGGCGATCGACGACATTGGAGCCGACGTAATCGGCGATGTCGTTGGCATCCATGCTGCCGTCTTCGGAGACGAAGGCGATCACGTTCAGGAAGCCCGAGCTGGACTTGGCCACGTTGATGCCCTGCCGCTGCACTTCCTGCGGCAGCAGCGGCATGGCCAGCTGCAGCTTGTTCTGCACCTGCACCTGCGCGATGTCCGGATTGGTACCGCTCTCGAAGGTCAGGGTGATGGTCGCCTGGCCGTTGGCCGAGCTGTTGGAGGAGAAGTAGATCAGGCCATCAAGCCCCTTCATGTTCTGCTCGATGATCTGCGTCACCGAGTCTTCGACCACTTTGGCCGAGGCACCCGGGTAGGTGGCGCTGATTTCCACCGCCGGCGGAGCGACGTTGGGATACATCGAGACCGGCAGCTTGAACAGGGCCAGGCCGCCGGCGAGCATGATGATGATGGCGATGACCCACGCGAAGATGGGTCGATCGATGAAAAAGCGTGCCATGGAATTCTCCGCTTACTTCGCGTCGCCGGCCGGAGCCGCAGGCGGGGCAGCGGCCGGCTTGGCCGGTGCGGCGCCCTTTTCGGTGGCGTTGACCGGCATGCCGGGGCCGATCTTCTGCAGGCCTTCGACGATGACCTTGTCGCCGGGCTTCAACCCGTCCTCGACCAGCCACTTGTCGCCGATGGTGCGGCTGACCTTGACCGGGCGGACTTCGACCTTGCTGTCCTTGCCGACCACCATCGCCGTGGTGTCACCCTTGGCATCGCGGGCGATGCCCTGCATCGGCACCAGCACGGCGTCGCTGCGCACGCCGCCACCGATCACTGCGCGCACGTACATGCCCGGCATCAGCAGGCCATCGGGGTTTTCCACCTTGACCCGCAGGCCGAAGCTGCCGGTGGCTGGATCGACGCTGACTTCGGAGAACTCCAGCGTGCCCTTGTGCTCGAAAGCGCTGCCGTCTTCCAGCAGGATGCTGACCGGCGTCTGCTGGTTGTCCTGCAGGCGGCCGGCGGCCAGCTCGCGGCGCAGCTGCAGCAGCTCGGCCGAGGACTGGGTGAGGTCGACATAGATCGGATCCAGCTGCTGCACTGTGGCCAGGGCGTCGGCCTGGCCGGCGTTCACCAGCGCACCCTGGGTGACGCTGGACTTGCCGATGCGGCCGCTGATGGGCGCGGTGATGCGGGCGTAGCCCAGCGTGACGTTGGCCGAATCCAGCGAAGCCCGGGCGGCGCCGACGTCGGCCTCGGCCTGCTTCTGCGCGGCTACGGCGTTTTCCAGATCCTGCTGGCTGACCGCATCGACCTTGGCCAGCTCGGTGATGCGCTTGGCACTCAGGCGCGCGGCGTTGGCCGTGGCTTCGGCGCGGGCCAGCTGTGCGCGGGCACTGTTGGCCTGGGCGCGGTAGCTGGCGTCATCCAGCTGGTACAACGGCTCGCCGGCCTTGACCATGCCGCCCTCGGTAAACAGGCGCTTGGCCACGATGCCGCTGACCTGCGGACGGACTTCGGCCACCAGGAAGGCATTGGTCCGGCCCGGCAACTCGCGGGTCAGGCCCACGGTCTCGGACTTCAGCGTGACCACGCTGACCTGGCCGGGCCCCTGTTCGGGGGCCTGGGGTTCGCCGCCACAGGCGGCGACGGTCGTGGCGATGGCCAGCGACAGCGCAAAGGGTCGGATTCGGCTCAGCAACATGGGGAAGGCTCTTGGAAGGAAGAATCTCAGCAGGCGCTGATACGGCGGACACCTCCCGGGAAAGGGTTGAGGCCTCACGTACAACGCCCACCCGGGCAGGCATGGGTGCCGGAACAGGACAGCCACGCACACGACGGGAACGATGGAGGTGAAATATACATACATGCTTGTTTGTTTGTAAACAGGTACAATTCAGCCACGTTTCACCTGTACTCGTACCCATGGCCCGCAAGACCAAAGAGGACACCCAGGCAACCCGGGAAGGCATCCTTGACGCCGCCGAAGCCTGCTTCCATGAACATGGCGTGGCCCGTACCACGCTGGAGATGATCGGTGCCCGCGCCGGCTATACCCGCGGCGCCGTGTACTGGCACTTCAAGAACAAGGGCGAGGTGCTGGCCGCGATCATCGAACGGGTGCACCTGCCTTTCATGCAGGAACTGGAGCGCACCTCCACCGAGCAGCGCGATACGCCGGTGCATGATCTGCGCGCGGTGATGATCCATTCCTTCATCGAGCTGTCCGAAGACGAGCGCCTGCGCAAGACCATGGAGATCATGCTGCGCAGCGATGCTTCGGCCGACACCAAGGTGCTGACCGAACTCCAGCAGGCCGGTTTCCGCGACGCGCTGGACCGGATGGAGCGTGCGCTGCGACGCGCGCAGGCGCTGGGCCAGCTGCGCGAAGGCGCCGACCCGAAGATCGCCGCGCGCATGCTGCACGCGACCGTGCTGGGGGTGCTGCATGGCGCGATGGTCGAGCCGGATCTGATGGATCTCCAGCGCGACGGCATGCTCGCGCTGGACATGACCCTGGCCGCCTACGTGAAGGAAGGCGTGTTCGAGCCGGGCACCGTACCTGCGCCGTTGCCGGAGGCCTGAGCGCACAGGGGTCGGATCCCTCAAACAAGAAGGCCGCCTTTCGGCGGCCTTCTGCGTTACAGGATGTAGCGGCTCAGGTCCGGATCCTGCACCAGTTCACCCAGATGCGCATCGACGTAAGCGCTGTCGATGGCCAGGGTCTCGCCATCGCGGTCAGGCGCTTCGTAGCTGAGCGAATCCAGCAGGCGCTCCAGTACCGTATGCAGGCGGCGGGCACCGATGTTCTCCTGGCGCTCGTTCACCTGGAAGGCGATCTCGGCCAGGCGGTCGATGGCGTCGGCAGTGAAGCTGACCTTGACGCCTTCGGTGGCCAGCAGCGCTTCGTACTGCTTGGTCAGCGCCGCCTTCGGCTCGGTCAGGATGCGCACGAAATCACCCTTGCTCAGCGCGCCCAGTTCCACGCGGATCGGGAAACGACCCTGCAGCTCCGGAATCAGATCGCTCGGCTTGGCCAGATGGAAGGCACCGGAAGCGATGAACAGGATATGGTCGGTCTTGATCGTGCCGTACTTGGTCGACACGTTCGAGCCTTCCACCAGCGGCAGCAGATCGCGCTGCACGCCTTCACGCGAGACGTCGCCCCCCCCCACGTTGTCACCGCGCTTGGCAACCTTGTCGATCTCGTCGATGAAGACGATGCCATGCTGCTCGCAGGCTTCGATCGCCGCAGTGCGGATATCGTCCTCGTTGACCAGCTTGCCGGCTTCTTCCTCCAGCAGCAGCGGGCGTGCCGCCTTGATGGTCAAGGTGCGCTTGTGCGCCTTGGCACCACCACCGAGATTGGCGAACATGGACTTCAGCTGCTGGCCCATCTCCTCCATGCCCGGCGGCGTCATGATGTCCATGCTGACGTTGGCGGCCAGATCCAGTTCAATCTCGCGCTCGTCAAGCTCACCATTGCGCAGCATCTTGCGGAACTTGATGCGGGTTTCGTTGTCCTGTGCCGACGGCTCGTTGCGCGCCACTTCCGGGTCGAAACCGATGCCGCCGCTGCGGCGTGGCAGCAGCGCATCGAGAATGCGGTCTTCGGCACGTTCTTCGGCCTGGGTGCGCACGCGCACCTTGGCCTGCTCGCGGTACAGCTTGACCGCGGTATCGGCCAGATCGCGGATGATCTGTTCGACGTCCTTGCCGACGTAGCCGACCTCGGTGAAACGGGTCGCTTCGACCTTCACGAACGGCGCATTGGCCAGCGTGGCCAGGCGACGCGCGATCTCGGTCTTGCCGACGCCGGTCGGGCCGATCATCAGGATGTTCTTCGGCATGACCTCGTTGCGCAGCTCGGCCGGCAGCTGCATGCGGCGCCAGCGGTTGCGCAGGGCGATGGCCACGGCGCGCTTGGCGTCATGCTGGCCAACGATGTGCCGGTCCAGCTCCTGCACGATCTCGCGCGGCGTCATGGTGGCGGAGGAAACTTCGATCTTCGACATGGATGGGCTCACGAATGCGTTGTCGATGACACCGGAACCAGACGGCCCGGCCGGTAGCGCCGGGCCATGCCCGGCGGATCAGGGAGCGTCACAGCTCCTCGACCACCACGTTGCGGTTGGTGTAGATGCAGATGTCGCCCGCGATGTTGATCGCTTCACTGGCGATGGTGCGCGCATCCAGCGCCGTGTGCGCCATCAGCGCGCGGGCCGCCGACAGCGCGTAGGAACCGCCGGAACCGATGGCGATGATGCCGTCTTCCGGCTCGATCACGTCGCCGGTACCGCTGATGATCAGCGAGGTTTCCTTGTCGGCCACGGCCAACAGTGCTTCCAGCTTGCCCAGGCGACGCTCGGTGCGCCAGTCCTTGGCCAGCTCGACGGCGGCACGCTGCAGCTGGCCGTGCTTTTCCAGCTTGGCCTCGAACAGCTCGAACAGGGTGAAGGCATCGGCGGCCGCGCCGGCGAAACCGGCCAGCACCTGGCCATCGCGACCCAGCCGGCGCACCTTGCGCGCATTGCCCTTCATCACGGTGTGGCCGAGCGTGACCTGGCCGTCGCCGGCAATGGCCACATGCTCGCCGCGACGCACGCAGACGATGGTGGTGGCGTGGAAAACGTTGGGGTTCTGACTGGGGTCCATGCGGCCTCCGATAGCTGTTCCCGGGACATGGGGACAGCGCCGGGGCCGATCAAGCCTGCGCGGATGGCTGCCGTTCAGGGCTCGGGCGCCAGCGGCCGCTGCATCCGCCGGGCATGGCCCGGCGCTACCACCGCATCAGGGCATGACTTGGCGCTACCGGCGGCGCTTGGCGCGCGGATGCGCAGCGTCGTAGACCTTGGCCAGGTGCTGGAAATCCAGATGGGTGTAGATCTGCGTGGTGGCGATGTCGGCGTGCCCCAGCAGTTCCTGCACGCCGCGCAGGTCGCCGGACGATTCGAGGATGTGGCTGGCGAAGCTGTGCCGCAGCATGTGCGGATGCACGTGCTTGAACAGCCCTTGCCGCTGCGCCAGCTGGCGGATGCGGATCTGTACCGCGCGCTGGCTGATCGGCCCGTTGCGGCCCGGAAACACCGGGGTGGCCGGGGCGCCGCCGCTTTCGCTGCGCCAGGCGAGCAGTGCCTCGCGCGCCGGCTTGCCGAACGGTACCCGACGCTGGCGGTTGCCTTTGCCCATCACGTTGACCAGTCCGCTGGCAAAATCCAGGTCACGCCAGGTCAATGCGCAGACCTCGCTCAGGCGCAGGCCGGAGGAATAGAACAGCTCCAGCAGCGCGCGGTCGCGTCGCCCCAGCTCGCCTTCCGGTTCCAGTTCGACCAGTTGCACGGCTTCATCGGCGTCGAGCACCTGCGGCAGCCTGCGCGGCGCTCGCGGTGCCTTCAGCGTGGCCGCTGGACTGACCTCGATGCGGCCATGCCTGAGCAGCCACGCATAAAAGCTGCGGCAGGCAGACAGCCGCCGCTGCAGGCTCTTGGCCGACAGGCCCCGGCGATGTTCATCGGCGACGAACTGTCGCACGGCGTCAGCATCCAGCGCCTCCACCGGCACGCCCCGCGGCTCGGCCCATGCCGCCAGCGCATCCAGGTCGCGACGGTAGGCGTCCAGCGTATGCGCCGACATCCGCCGTTCCACCTGCAGGTGCTGCAGGAACGCCATGACCGCGCTCATCGCCGCCGCGCTCCGCTCAGTCCTGGAAGCGCTTGAGGCCGGTGGCCAGGGCCTCGCCCATCATGCGCAGGAACAGCGTGCCCATGCCCGGGTAGAAGCGGTTCGGGTCATGGCTGCCGACCGCGATCAGGCCGACACCCGGCAGCGGCAGCAGGGCGGTGGTCTGCACCTCCTCACTGCGCGCGCCATACAGCACCGCGTTCTTTTCCGGCTGCAGGCGGCCGCAGATCGGCTCACCGTCCTTCAGGCAATCACGGAAGGGGCCCAGTCGTGGATCGTCGGCCGCGATGACCTGCAGCCATTCGGCCTGTTCCAGCCCGGCCACCGGCATGTGCACGACCAGCCGCACCAGATCACCCGCGAAATCCTCCTGCAGCGAGGCGGCCATCGCACGCAGGGTATCGGCGGCACTGCCCTGCTTCATCAGTGCCAGCGTCAGCTGGTGGGTGCGCACCGCCAGCCGTTCGTTGACCTGGGCGGTCGCGCCCAGATCGGCCAACCGTCGCGCCAGCTCGCGGTTCTTTTCCCGCAGCAGCTCCAGCTGGTAGCTGGCCAGCGATGCGGTCGGGCCGTCATCGCGCGGCACCACCAGGGTCAGCGCCAAGTCCGGAAACTGCTTGAGGAAGGCCGGATGGCGCCGCAACCAGGCAGCGACTTCATGGGCCCCGAGCTTGTCGACGGTCTCAGTCATGCGATCCACTCCCCTTCGAAGACGAATGCGGTGGGGCCGGCCATCACCACGGGCTGCCCCTCGCCCGGCCACTGGATGCGCAGTTCGCCGCCGGGCAGGCTGATGCGTGCATCGCGCTGCAGGCGACCGCGCTGCATGAGGGTGACTGCGGCTGCACAGGCGCCGCTGCCGCAGGCGAGGGTCTCGCCGACGCCCCGCTCGAACACGCGCAACCGCGCGTGGTCCGGCGCAATGACCTGGGTGAACCCCACGTTCACCGACTTCGGGAACGAGGCATGCTGCTGCAGCAGCGCGCCGACCCGCTCGACCGGCGCCGCATCGATCAGGCCCACCTCGATCACGGCATGCGGATTGCCCATCGACACCGCAGCAAACCGCACGCTCTCGCCCTGCAGCGGCAGCAGATACTCCTCGCGCGGGTGGGCAAAGCCGACCAGCGGCACGCTCGCAGGTTCGAATGCGGGTACGCCCATGGTCACCGCATACTGGCCCTGGCCCAGCACCTGCACCGCATGGCTGGCCAGTGGGCTGTCGATGACGAATGCATCGCCCTGGGCACTGCCCTCGCGCACCAGCCAGGCCGCGATGCAGCGCGCGCCGTTGCCGCACTGCTCGGAATTGGAGCCATCGGCGTTCCAGATCCGGTACGAGGCGACCGAGCCTTCGACGCGCGGGGCCTCGATGGTCAGGATCTGGTCGCAGCCCACGCCGGTGTGGCGGTCGGCCAGGCGCGCGGCCAGCTGTGGCGTGGGCGGCGCGGTGCCGTCGCGCAGGTCGATCACTACGAAATCGTTACCCGCGCCGTGCATCTTGCTGAAACGCAGCGCGGTGGAACCGGTCTTACTCATTCCCGTCGTCCACCTTCTTCACCGGGTCCGGGGTCACCGACGGACTGCCGTCACCCGTGTCCTGGGTGGCAGGCGGGGTGGCTTCGCCGTCGGCATCGGTGGCCGGCTCGACGGTCTCTTCCACCGGCACCGGCTTCTGCGGCAGCACCAGCGGGCCCTTGTTGCCGCAGGCGGACAGGAACAGCAGCGAGGCCGCTGCCAGCGGAATCAGGATGGCGTTTCGATGGGGAATCTTCATGCCCCGAGTATAGCCACTGCCGGCTGAGCGGTTGGTGGAGGGTACGGCCCCCATGGCAGCGCCGGGCCATGCCCGGCGGAAGGATCAGTCCTGCGGCGGCAGCGGCCGCGTCCACAGCCAGATCGCCACCACGGTCATGCTGCCGATGGAAAACCATTTCACCCAGGCGATCGGCACGCACCACAGCATGATCCCGGCGCAGACCGCCATGGTGATCGTGGCCATCCATTTGCCGTAGCGGCTGACCGCGCCATGCGCCTGCCAGTTGCTGATGGCCGGCCCGAAGCGCGGATGCTGCAGCAGCCAGGCATGCAGCCGCTCGGAGCCGCGCGAGGCGGCCCATGCCGAGATCAGGATGAATACGGTTGTTGGCAGCCCCGGCACGAAGATGCCGACAATGCCGGTGCCGAGACTGACATAGGCGAGCAGCCACCATGCCCAGCGGAAACGCACCGGCCGGCGGGTCGGGGCTGCGTCCTGGGCGGCAGGCGGTTCAGGCAGGCTCATGCTCGCAAGGATAACGGTTCGGGGTGCCCGGCAACGCCCGGCACCCCGCCGCAATCACGGTGCTGCGATACCCAGCTGCTGCAGCACGAAGGCATACGATTCGGACAGCTCGCGGTAACGCTGGAAGCGACCCGACTTGCCGCCATGGCCGGCCTCCATGTTGGTGCGGAACAGGATCGGGTAATGGCCAGTGTTGTCGTCGCGCAGCCTGGCCACCCACTTGGCCGGTTCCCAGTACTGCACCTGCGAATCCCACAGGCCGGTACCGACGAACAGCGCCGGATAATCCTGCTTCCTGACATTGTCGTAGGGCGAGTACGAGAGCATGTAGTCGTAGTACTGCTTCTGCTCCGGGTTGCCCCACTCGTCGTACTCGTTGGTGGTCAGCGGGATGGTCGGATCCAGCATGGTGGTGACCACGTCCACGAACGGCACCTGCGCCACCATCACCCGGTAGTCCTGCGGCGCCTGGTTGGCCACCGCCCCCATCAGCAGGCCACCGGCACTGCCACCGGACGCGGCCACGCGATCCTTCGCCGCCCAGCCCTGCGCCACCAGTCCACGGGTAACGTCGATGAAGTCGTTGAAGGTGTTCTGCTTGTGCAGCAGCTTGCCGTTCTCGTACCAGTCGCGGCCCATCTCCTGGCCACCGCGGATGTGGGCGATGGCATACACCACGCCGCGATCGAGCAGGCTCACTGCCGTCTGGTTGAAGTACGGGTCCATCGACATGCCGTAGCTGCCGTAGGCGTACTGGAACAGCGCGCCCTTGCCGTCCTTCTGGTAGCCCTTGCGGTAGACCAGCGACACCGGCACCTTCACGCCATCGCGCGCAGTGATCCAGACGCGTTCGGTTTCGTACTTCGATGCGTCATAGCCGATCACCGGCTGCACCTTCAGCTGGCGGCGCTCGCCGGTGGCGGTGTTCAGCTCGAACACGGTGGTCGGGGTGGTCATCGAGGTGTAGACGTAGCGCAGCCATGGCGTATCGGCCTCGGTGTTATCGCCCAGGCCCATCGAGTACGCCGGCTCATCGGCCTTCACGTAGTCGCTGCGGCCATCCTTGAACAGCAGGCGGATGCGCTCCAGGCCTTCGGAACGCTCGGCAATGGCGGTGAAGCCATCAAACAGCTCGAAGCCTTCGATGAACACCGCATCGTCATGCGCGATCCAGTCCTTCCACTGCGCACGCGAGGTGGCATCGGTCGGTGCGGTGACCAGTTTGAAGTTCTTTGCACTGTCGTTGGTACGTATCACCCAGCGGCCATCGTAGTGGTCGGCGTCGTACTCCACGTCGCGCTGGCGTGGCGCCAGCACGGTGAACGTGGTCGGGTCGCTGGCCGGCGCGTAGCGCTCTTCCGACGACACGGTACTGTGCACGCCGATGGTGATGAAGCGGTCGTCGCGGGTGCGGCCGATGCCCATGTAGAAGCTGTCGTCCTTCTCTTCGTAGACGACGGTGTCGGCGCTGGCCGGGGTGCCCAGCACGTGCTTCTTCACGCGCACGGTCAGCAGCGTTTCCGGATCGTTCTCGACGTACAGCACGGTGCGGTTGTCGTCGGCCCAGACCAGGTCGCCGGAACTGCCGGTGATCACGTCGGGCAGCACCTGCCCGGTCCGCAGGTCCTTGAAGCGGATCGTGTACTGGCGACGGCCCACGTCATCGTCGGCCCAGGCCAGCAGCTGGTTGTCCTGGCTGACTTCCATCGAGCCGACATTGAAGTAGCCCTTGCCGGCGGCCATTGCGTTGACATCCAGCAGCACTTCTTCGGCGGCATCCATGCTGCCCTTGCGGCGTGCGTGGATCGGGTAGTCCTGCCCGGTCTCGAAGCGGCTGTAGTACCAGTAGCCGCGCTCGCGCGCCGGCACGCTGGAATCATCCTGCTTGATGCGGCCGACGATTTCCTTGTACAGCGCGTCTTCCAGCGGCTTCAATGGCGCCAGCACCTGGTCGGCATAGGCGTTCTCGGCCTGCAGGTAGGCCAGCATGTCCTTGTTCGCGCGCTTGTCGTCACGCAGCCAGTAATAGTCGTCGTTGCGGGTCGCGCCGAACGGGGCCTTGACCTCGTGCGGATGCCGGGCGGCGTCCGGCGGAACAGGCAGGGGGGCGGCGGTAGCGGTGCTGGTCATCAGGCTGGCGAGCAACAGGCAGAGGGTGGACTTCATGAGATAAGGCTCCAGGCGCTTCAATGCAATGGTCTTCGACGGGATCGGTTCCCTTCCCCGAACAGCGATCTGACCCCAATCCCGTCGGCACCACAACCCTGCAGGTCGTCACGGTGCGGACCCGCCGGCAGCGGTCGGCGTACCATGGGCGCATGAGTACCCTGCCCCACCCGCCGGTCTACAGCCGGCGCAGCCATGAAATCGCTCCGTTCCACGTGATGTCCCTGCTGGCCCGCGCGCAGGCGCTGGAACAGGCCGGCCACGATGTCATCCACCTGGAGATCGGCGAACCGGACTTCACCACGGCCGGGCCGGTGGTGCGTGCCGGCCAGGCGGCCCTGGCCGCCGGGCACACGCGCTACACCGCCGCACGCGGCCTGCCTGCGCTGCGCCAGGCGATCAGCGGTTTCTATCGCAGCCGTTACCGGCTGGATGTGGATCCGGAACGCATCCTGGTCACTCCTGGCGGCTCCGGCGCGCTGCTGCTGGCCAGCAGCCTGCTGGTCGACCCGGGCCGGCACTGGCTGCTGGCCGATCCCGGCTATCCCTGCAACCGGCATTTCCTGCGCCTGGTGGAAGGTGCCGCACAGCTGGTCCCGGTCGGTCCACAGACCGCCTACCAGCTCACACCCTCGCTGGTGCAACAGCACTGGAACACGGACAGCGTCGGCGCACTCGTCGCCTCGCCGGCCAACCCCACCGGCACGGTGCTGTCGGCCGATGAACTTGCGGCGCTGTCACGCACACTGCACGCACGCGGCGGGCACCTGGTGGTGGACGAGATCTATCACGGCCTGACCTACGGCGTGGACGCGGCCAGCGTATTGCAGGTCGATGACAGCGCGTTCGTGCTGAACAGTTTCTCGAAGTACTTCGGCATGACCGGCTGGCGCCTGGGCTGGCTGGTGGCGCCGCCCGCAGCGGTGCCCGAACTGGAGAAGCTGGCGCAGAACCTGTACATCAGTGCGTCGAGCATCGCCCAGCATGCAGCCCTGGCCTGTTTCACCGATGAATCGATGGCGATCTTCGAACAGCGACGGGAGGCCTTCCGCCAGCGTCGCGATTTCCTGTTGCCGGCGCTGCGCGAGCTGGGCTTCCGCATCGAGGTGGAGCCGCAGGGCGCGTTTTATCTGTATGCCGATGTCAGTGCGTTCACCGATGATGCCCAGGCGTTCTGCGCACACTTCCTCGAAACCGAGCATGTGGCGTTCACCCCGGGCCTGGATTTCGGCGTCCACCGCGCCAACCAGCATGTGCGCCTGGCCTATACCCAGGAAATACCGCGGCTGCAGGAAGCGGTGGAGCGCATCGCGCGCGGGCTGCAACATTTCCGCTAGCGCCGAGCCATGCCCGGCGAGCGCGCAGCGCCGCCCATGAAAAACGCCGCCCGGGGGCGGCGTTTTTCATTTCGTCATTTACCGCCCAGGCGCTCCCACAGGAAGCTGTAGGCCAGGGCCGCCATGTGCGCGGCCTGCGCGTTGTTGGCTGCGCCGCCATGACCACCTTCGATGTTCTCGTAGTAGGTCACATCCTTGCCGGCATCGATCATCTTCGCCGCCATCTTGCGGGCATGGGCCGGGTGCACGCGGTCATCGCGGGTGGAGGTGGTGAACAGCACCGGCGGGTAGTTCTTCTTCGCGTCGAACAGGTGGTACGGCGAGAAGGTCTTGATGAACTCCCAGTCGCTGGTATCGGGGTTGCCGTACTCGGCCATCCACGACGCGCCGGCCAGCAGGTGGCTGTAGCGCTTCATGTCCAGCAGCGGAACCTGCACCACCACCGCACCGAACAGCTCCGGGTACTGCGTCAGCATGTTGCCGGTCAGCAGGCCGCCGTTGCTGCCGCCCTGCACGCCCAGGTGCCTGGCACTGGTGATCCTGCGCTTGACCAGATCCTGTGCCACCGCGGCCATGTCCTCGTAGGCCTTGTGACGATTCTGCTTCAGCGCCGCCTGGTGCCAGCGTGGGCCGTACTCACCACCACCACGGATGTTGGCGACCACGTACACACCGCCCTTCTCCAGCCAGGCGCGGCCCATGCCACCGGAATAGCTGGGTGTCAGCGAAATCTCGAAACCGCCGTAGCCGTACAGCAGGGTCGGATTGGAGCCGTCCAGCTTCATGTCCTTGGCATGCACCACGAAGTACGGCACACGGGTGCCATCCTTGCTGGTGGCGAAGTGCTGCTCGATCACCTTGCCCTCGGCATTGAAGAAGGCCGGCATGGTCTTCAGCGTTTCCGGTGCCTTGCCGATCTCGGCCAAAGCCAGGGTGGTCGGCGTCAGATAGTCGGTGGCGGTCAGCCAGACCGCATCGCTGTCGTCGCTGTCCACTGCGCCCACGGCCAGAGTGCCGAATGCCGGCGCGCCGACAAACGCGCTCTTCTGCCAGCCATTGGCGCCCGGGGTCAGCACGGACAGGCGATTCTTCACATCGTCCAGTACGTTCAGGACGAGGTGGTTCTTGGTCCAGGTCGCACCGGCCAGCGAGGTGGTCGCGGTCGGAGTGAACAGGACCTCGAAGTCACGCTTGCCGGCCAGGAAGTCATCGAGCCGGGTCGCCAGCAGCGAGCCGGACGCGTAGGTCTTGCCGCCCACGGTCCAGGCGTCGCGCAGCTCCAGGGTCAGCCACTGCTTGTGCAGGCCCTTCTCGGCGGAGTTCGGCGCATCGATCTTGGTCAGCGTGCCATCGTCTCCGCGCAGGTAGACCTCATTGTTGTAGAACGCCAGCGTGCGGCTGACCAGGTTGCGCTCGAAGCCCGGGGTGTCATCGTGCATCGCCGCGATGTACATGTCCTCCGGCTTGCCTTCGTACACCACGCTGGCCGACGACATCGGCGTCCCACGCTTCCACAGCTTGGCCACGCGCGGGTAGCCGGAGGTGGTCATGGTGCCGGCACCGAAATCGGTGTAGACGAACACGGTATCGCGATCGATCCAGTTCAGGCCGCCCTTCGACTCGGGACGGAAGAAGCCATCCTCGATCCAGCGCTTCGTCGACAGATCGAACTCGCGGGTGACATCGGCATCCGCGCCGCCGCGTGACAGCGCGATCAAGCAGCGGCTGTAGTCCGGGCGCAGGCAGTCGGCGCCGTGCCAGACCCAGTTCTCGCCCTCGGCCTTGTTCAGTGCGTCCAGGTCAAGCACGGTTTCCCACTGCGGCGAGGCCTTGCGGTACTCGGCCAGGGTGGTGCGCCGCCACAGGCCACGTTCGTGCTGCTTGTCCTTCCAGAAGTTGTAGTAGTAGTCGCCGATCTTCTGCACGCCGGGAATCTTGGCATCCGAATCGAGCACCTCACGGATGCTGGCCTCCATCTGCCTGAAGGCCGGAGTCTGCGCCAGGCGCGCCTCGGCCTTGGCGTTCTGTTCCTTGACCCAGGACAGCGGCTTGTCGCCGGTGACGTCCTCCAGCCAGGCATAACGGTCGGTATCTTCAGCAGCCACGGCGGTCCCCACCGAGGCAGCGGTCATCATGCCAGCCAGCAGGCAGGCGGAAGCGAGTCGTGACATTGCAGCTCCAGGCAGTCATAAGCCGTGGAACGCTAGCACGGATCCGGACACCGCCCCCCGTGTCGAAGGTCAGGCCGCCGCCGTCGCGCCGCGCCGGCCGCGCGCGCCGGCTGCCCTCCGGCGGCGCGCCTGTCCACCGGTACGACGCGACGACCGCCGCCGCAGCGACGGCAATGGGCAGCGCAGCAACGCCCACCAGGCCACCAGCGGCATGCCGATCAGCCACAGGGGCAGCCAACCCAGCCAGGCACTGCTGCCACGGGCGGCCGGCCACACCAGGACCAGTGCGACGCCGGCCAGTGCCAGGTGCTGTACACCCCGCAGTAGGTGCGGATCGGCGCGTTCGCTGACGCGTTCAGTCGAGGGGCGGCGTGTGAGGCGTGCGCTCATGCGGGTTTCTCCGGTGGACAATGCAACACAGCTTGGGCAAGGGCCTTCTCATACGCTGCGACACCATTGACGGACCGCGTGCACACAGTCGACCATGCGCGTGCAAGCCCACTGGAGCCCGCTCCCGCATGACTTCGATCCGCCCGCTCTGCGCCGTGCTGCTGGCCCTGTCCCTGGCGGGCCCGGCGCTGGCTGCCAGCGATCCGCCGTCGCCGCGTGCCGCGGCGCCCCGCGCCCCCGATCCGAACGCGCCGATCGACCTGCAACGTTTCATGGGCACCTGGTACGTGATCGGCCGCGTGCCGAACTTCGTCGAGCGCGGTCACGTTGCCAGCGTCAACGAGTACGCGCTGCGCGACGATCACAAGGTTGCCATCACCTACCGCTACCGCAACGGCTTCAGCGAACCGCAACAGGAGATCCGCGCCCGTGCCAGCGTCGACCCGGACAGCGGCAACCATGGCTGGCGGACCTGGTTCTACCGCGTGGTGCCGACCCATTCGCGCGTTCTGGAAGTGGCGCCGGATTACTCCTGGGCACTGATCGGCTATCCGGGCCGCGAGATGGCGTGGATCTTTGCCCGTCGGCCTGACATGGACAAGACGCTGTACAAGGAGCTGGCCGAGCGCCTGCGCGACGAGTACGGAGTGAATACCGACAAGCTCAAGCGGGTGCCGCAGCGCCCGGACCAGGTCGGCAAACTGGGCTATGAAGTGCCCAACGCGCGGTGAGACGACGCCGCCGGGCATGGCCCGGCGCTACTGGAACGTCCGCGTGGCGGGGTAGCGCCGGGCCATGCCCGGCGGACGTGCCGGTTACCTGCGGGTGTAATGTGCGACCAGACGGTCGCCGAGCATCTGCAGCAGCTGCACCAGCACCAGCAGCAGCACCACGGTCACCAGGGCGACGTCGGTGTGCGAACGCTGGTAGCCATCACGGAACGCCAGATCGCCCAGGCCGCCCGAGCCGATCGCACCGCCCATGGCGGTGAAGCCGATCAGCGCAACGGTGGTGACCGTGGCACCTGCGATCAGGCCCGGCCGCGCTTCCGGCAGCAGCACACGGGTGACCAGCTGCCAGGTGGTTGCGCCCATCGCCTGGGTCGCCTCGATCACCCCACGGTCCACTTCGCGCAGCGCGGTTTCCACAAGCCGCGCATAGAACGGTGCGGCGCCGATCACCAGGGGCACGATCGCACCGCGAACACCCAGCGACGTCCCCATCATGAACAGCGTCACCGGAATCAGCACGATCATCAGGATGATGAAGGGCACCGAGCGCAGCAGGTTGACCACCAGCGCCAGCACGCCATAGGCGAACGGACGACGCTTCATCTGCGGCGCACCGAACAGGTACAGCAGCACGCCCAGCGGCAGCCCGATGGCCAGGGTCAAGGGCAGCGAACCGGCCAGCATCAGCAGGGTGTCGATGGTGGCCTGGCCGATATCGGCCCACTTGCCGGCGTCCAGGTGGCGGAAGAATCCGTCCGCAGCAGCAATGATCATCGACGCAGTTCCTCGACATGCACGCCAGCGGCCACGAACGCGGCCTGCGCGGCGGCGTGATCGCCACCGACCAGGGCCACGACCAGTTGGCCATACGGTGTGTCCTTGATCCGGTCGATACGCCCGGACAGGATGTTGTAATCGACCCCGGTCTGGCGCGCGATGCTGCCCAGCAGGGGTTCGTAGGTATCGCCACCGAGGAAGGTCAAGCGCACGATGCGCCCACTCACGGCGTCGAAATCACGGTGCAGCGTTCCTTCGTCCACATGCTCCGATTCGCTGACGAAACGGCGGGTGGTGGGATGCTGCGGATGCAGGAACACCTGGGTGACCGGACCGGTCTCCACCAGCTGGCCGGCATCGAGCACCGCCACCCGGTCGCAGACGCGGCGGATCACATCCATCTCGTGGGTGATCAGCACGATGGTCAGGCCCAGCTCGCGGTTGATCTTCGACAGCAGCGCCAGCACCGACGCGGTGGTCTGCGGGTCGAGAGCACTGGTGGCCTCGTCGCACAGCAGGATCTGCGGGCGGGTGGCCAGGGCACGGGCGATGCCCACGCGCTGCTTCTGGCCTCCGGACAGCTGCGCCGGGTACTTCTGTGCGTGTGCCTGCAGGCCGACGGTCTGCAGCAGTTCGGCCACCCGGCTGTCGATCTCCGCCTTCGGTGTACCGGCCAGCTCCAGCGGGAAGGCGACGTTGCCCGCCACCGTGCGCGAGGACAGCAGGTTGAAGTGCTGGAAGATCATGCCGATTCGCCGGCGCAGCGAGCGCAGGCCGTCGGCATCCAGCGCGGTGATGTCCTCGCCGCCGATCAGCAATCGGCCACCGGAAGGCTCTTCCAGGCGGTTGATCATGCGGATCAGCGTCGATTTGCCGGCACCGGAATGACCGATGATGCCGAAGACCTCGCCGGCCTCGATGGTCAGGTCCAGCGGTTGCAGCGCGCTGACCGCGCGGCCGGCAACGGCATAGGATTTGTGCAGGCGCTGGAACTCGATCACGGGAGCGGCTCACCGGCAGGCGACAGAAGGGGGCGTGCAGCCTACCAGCGCCGGCGGTCGCGCGCCCGCGCCATGGGCCAGAATGTTATTCCTTTTGGTTCTAAGACGCCTGCTCCGGCCGGGTTCCGGGGTCAGAGCCCCTGTGGGATCTGACCCCGGGGTCGGATCCCCGCAGGGGCTCTGACCCCGCTCCCCGGCCAAACCGGTTCAGGGATGATCCAGCGGCTTCGGCGGCTGCTGGCGGTTCACCCGCTCGCGGTGCAGCAGGTACAGGCCCGACGCCACGATGATCGCCGCCCCCACCCAGGTGTAGCCATCCGGCAACTGCCCCCAGAAAGCCAGATCCCATCCGATCACCCAGACCAGGCCGCTGTACTCCAGGGGCGCGATCATGGATGCCTCGCCCAGCTGGAAGGCCTTGGTCAGGGCGATCTGACCCAGCGCACCGGCCAGCCCCATGCCCGCGATCAGCGGCGCGTGCGCCAGCAGCAGCGGCCTCCAGCCGGGAATCGCCAGCAGGCCCGCGCCGATCGCCATGATGACCAGGAACCAGACCACCATCGACTGCGAGGTGTCGGTACGGGTCAGCAGGCTGACCGTGATCGCCGCAACGGCGTAGGCGGTGGCCGCGGCCAGCACCATCAGGCCCGGCACCGAGATGAAGCCATCCACGCCGGGCCGCAGCACCACCAGCACGCCGACCAGGCCGATGCCGATGGCCACCCAGCGACGCGGTCCGACCCGTTCGCCCAGCAGCGGCACCGACAGGGCCGCGATCAGCAGCGGCGCGACGAAGTAGATGGTGTAGGCGGTGGACAGTGGCAGATCGCGCAACGCGAACACGAAGCAGCCGATCATCGCCATGCCCAGCGCGCCACGCAGCAGATGCAGGCCCCAGCGACGTGGCACCAGCGAACGCGGGCCCGCGCTGACCAGCACCCAGACCAGCACGAACGGCAACGACGCCGCGCCGCGCAGGAAGGTCACCTGCAGGGTGGGATAGCTGGCCGCCAGCTGCTTCATGCCGGCGTCCATCAGGGAGAAGCAGGCGACCGCGGCGACCATCCAGGCCACCGCGTGCGAGGGGGAGCGTTGCACGTTCATGGCCCATTATCGCCGAGCCGGCGGCGGGATGCCGTTGCAGCGATGCCCAGCGCCACGGAAAGCGGGCAGGCTGGCCGGCGCGATAGAATGTCCGCACTGAATTCTGTGGAGCATCGCCCATGCCTTCCTTCGACGTCGTCTCCGAAGTCGACACCCACGAGCTGACCAACGCCATCGATCAGGCCAACCGCGAACTGAGCACCCGCTTCGATTTCAAGGGCGTGGACGCCAAGTTCGAGCGTGATGGCGATGTCATCAACCAGTTCGCGCCGACCGAGTTCCAGCTCAAGCAGATGAACGACATCCTGCGTGCGCGTCTGGCAGCGCGCGGCATCGACGTGCTGAGCCTGGAGTTCGGCGACATCGAGACCAATCTGGCGCAGGCGCGGCAGAAGATCACCGTCAAGCAGGGCATCGAGCAGAAGGTGGCCAAGAAGATCGCCGCCGCACTGAAGGACGCCAAGCTGAAGGTGGAAAGCCAGATCAATGGCGACAAGCTGCGCGTGCAGGGCAAGAAGCGCGACGATCTGCAGGACGCGATCGCAGTACTGAAGGCCGGCAAGTTCGAGCTGCCGCTGCAGTTCAACAATTTCCGCGACTGACTGCTCCGCCGGGCGTGGCCCGGCACCGCGCTCGATCAATCACGCAGCAGCTTGTACAGCGTGGTGCGCGAGATGCCCAGCTGGCGTGCGGCCAGACTGAGATTGCCGTCCGCCGCCTGCGCCGCCCGGCGCGCCGCTTCACGCTGCTGATCGCGCAGCGCCGGCGCCGCCATCGTCGCCGGTGAAGACCGTCGCACGCTGTTGCCAGCGACCTTGCGCGGCGCCTGCAGATGCTGCAGGTAGACCGCACTGCCCTCGCCCAACCGGACCCGATGCGGCGCCCCCGGCTGCAGCAGGCGCCGCCGCTGTGCGGCACTGGCGCCGGCAAACACCGCTGCAATATCCAGCAACGGCAGTGGCCCGCGCCGCGGCAGGCCCAACAGACGCCGGGCCACACGGTTGGCGGCGCGCAGCTGGCCATCCTCCTGCACCGCCAGCAGCCCCTGCAAGGGTGACGCCAGCCAGCGCGGATCATGCTGCAGCGCCAGCAGGTGCACATCGGCAAGCGTGTGGAACAGGCGATTCTCGCTGGCCAGTGCGGCCTGCCGGAAATAGCCCTGCAGCACCGAAGGATCGCGCTCACCCAGCCCGGTGATATCGATCACTCCGCATACCCGCCCGTCGAGATCGTGCAGGGGTTCACTGAGGCAGAACACCGGAGCGAAACGCTGCAGGTAATGTTCATTGCCGCGCACCAGCGCTGGCAGGTCGTCGGCCAGGCTGACCGCCGGCGCGGTGGTGCCGATCTCGCTTTCGCCCAGCCGCCGCCCGACCTGGATCGGCCGCAGCAGGGGCGAGTCTTCCAGGCCATGCGCCTGCTGCGCGATCACCATGCCCTCGCGGTTGGCGCAGAACATCGTCCAGCCACGTCCGCCGAAAGCGGCCCACAGCTGTTCCAGCTCCGGTTGCACGCAGCGTGCCAGGCGACGGTCGTCGCGCTGTGGCAGATGCCGGCCATCGCTCTGCAGCGGCAGGTAGACCGGTTCCTGCCCGGGCTGCAGGCCAGCCGCGCGCGAGCGCATCCACGACTGCTGCAACGGCTGCGGCAACACGTTCAATGAGCGCGCATCGCCCTCGGCAAAGGCCGCGCGTACCGCTACCAGCTGCTGTTGCCCGACGGAGGTTGCGATCATGGGCGCAGCGTACACCGGCCAGCGGCAACGCCACGTTACGCTCCGATGAGGTGTTTGCCTGCGGTTGCCGCCCATCCGGCAGGTGCAGGGCGAAGCCCTGCAGCCCTGCCCTCAGATCACGCCGCGATGCGCAGGATCGGCTTCAGGGTGATGCCCCGGGTGCTGTCCTCGGCCGCCTGGTTGATCTGCTCCAGCGGGTAGAACTTCACCAGCCTGTCGAACGGGAAGCGGCCCTGCTGGAACAGCGTGACCAGCTGCGGAATGAACACCTGCGGCACACTGTCGCCTTCCACGATGCCACGGATGCTGCGGCCACCCAGCAGCAGGTTGTTCACGTCGAAACTGGCGGTGGTGCCCAGCTTTGGTGCACCGACCACGCCCATCATGCCCAAGCCCCCCAAGGCCTCGATACCCGCAGAGAGCACCTCCGGGCGACCGGTCGATTCCAGCGCGAAATCAGCGCCACCGCCGGTGATGGCGCGCACGGCCTCGACCACATCGGTCTCGCGGCTGTTGACCACGTGGGTGGCGCCCAGCTCCAGCGCGAGTGCCAGCCGCGACGGCACCACATCGATGGCGATGATGGTCGTGGCACCGGCGACCTTGGCCGCCATCACCGCACTCAGACCGACTGCGCCGGCACCGTAGCTGGCAAAACTGCTGCCCGAGCGTACCTTCAGCGAATTGAGTACCGCGCCGGCACCGGTCTGGATGCCGCAGCCCAGCGGGCCCAGCAGTTCCAGAGGCGCATCGTCGGGCACTTTGATCGCATTGATCTCGCGCGCCAGCGCATAGGTGGCAAACGAAGACTGCGCGAAGAAATGGTCGTGCAACGGCTGACCCTGCGCATCGGTGATGGCGGTATGGCCGTGGCCATCATCGCCCCCGAAGTTCAGCGCGAAGAAATCCCTGCAGTAGGCGCCATGACCGCCCCGGCACGGATTGCAGTGGCCGCAGGCGCCATAGGTCAGCACCACGTGATCCCCTGCTTTCAGTTCCTTTACGTTGGGGCCGACCGCCTCCACGACACCGGCGCCTTCGTGACCCAGCACCGCGGGCAACGGCACCGGGTAGTACTGATCGCGCACGATCAGGTCGGTGTGGCACAGGCCGGTGGCTACCACCTTCACCAGGACCTCATCCTCCTGCGGGCCGCGCAGCCGGGCCTGCTCGATGACGAAGGGTTGTTCCTTGCCGCGGACCACTGCGGCGGTGATCTCGCGTGTTGCCGTATTGTCGTTCATCGTGATGGCTCCTTCGATCAGATCGGGTAAGCGGGCGCCTCGCCCTTGACGGTCAACCACTGCCACTGCGTGAACTCCTCCCAGTTGGCGGGGCCGCCGATACTGGTGCCATTGCCGGATGCTCCGACGCCGCCAAAGGGATTGATCACCTCGTCGTTCACGGTCTGATCGTTTATGTGCAGCAGCCCGGTGCGCAGGCGCTCGCCGAGCTTCAGTGCGCGGCCGACATTGCTGGAAACGATGGCCATCGACAGGCCGTACTCGCTGTCGTTGGCCAGGCGCACGGCATCGTCGTCATCGTCGAACGGCACCACCACCGCCACCGGCGCGAAGATTTCTTCGTTGAACGCCGGATTGTCAGCAGCGACGTTGCCAAGCACGGTCGGCGCGAAGAACAGATCGCGATAGGTACCTCCGGCCTCCAGCGAGGCACCGGCCTGCACTGCCTGCTCGACCACGCGCGTGGCGTGGTCGCGCTGGCCGGCATTGATCAGCGGACCGATCGCCACGTCTTCGCGCGCCGGATCGCCCACCTTCAATGAATTGGCCTTGGCCACCAGCTTCTGCAGGAACGCGGAGTGGATCTTCCGCTGCACCAGCACGCGGCCGGTCGCCATGCAGATCTGGCCCTGATGCAGGTAGACCCCCCACGCGGTGTTGGCCACCGCCAGGTCGAGGTCGGCATCATCGAGGATGATCAACGAGTTCTTGCCGCCCAGCTCCAACGAGACCTTCTTCAGATGCTTGCCCGCCGCCTCTCCGACCTTGCGCCCGGCGGCGGTGGAGCCGGTGAACTGGATCATCGCCACGTGCGGATCGCTGGTCAGCGCAGCGCCGGCCGCGCCATCACCGGGCAGCATGTGCAGAACGCCTGCCGGCAGGCCGGCCTGCTCGAACAGGCGTGCGATCACCGCCCCGCCGCACACCGCTGTGCGCGGGTCAGGTTTGAGTACCACCGCGTTGCCCAGCGCGATGGCCGGCGCCACCGCGCGCATGGCCAGATACAGCGGAAAGTTGAAAGGCGAGATGACCCCTACCACACCCAGCGGTCGGCGCCGCGCCAGATTCAGCCGGCCCGGCTCGGAAGGCAGAATCTCGCCGGTGCTGCGCGACGGCAGCGCCGCAGCCTCGTGCAGTGCCTTGATGGTCACCTTGGCCTCAAAACCTGCCTTCAGGCGGGTGGAGCCGCTTTCGCGTACCAGCCATTCGACCAGGGTGTCGATGTGTTCTTCGGCCAGGCGTGCCGCTTTGCGCAGCACTTCAGCGCGCTGTTCGTACGGAGCCGCCGCCCACGCCTGCTGCGCCTGCGCAGCGGCCGCCGCCGAGCGCTCCACCTGCGCCGGGTCGGCCAGGCCGATCTGGCCGAGCGTGTTACCGGTGGCCGGCTCGATCACCGGCTGCCGTTGCGCGGCCGCCTGCCACCGGCCATCGAAGAGGGCGCCGGCCCAAAGGGCGTCCGGCAGCCACGGAGAAGATGCAGTCATGGGTGTCCTCCTGTGTCGTGCGTCCATTCCACGCCTACCGCCCGCAGCAGGCAATCGGCCATCTGCCGGTGGCCTGCAAAGGCTTGAATCGGCGGGGATTTGCAGCATGGCGACTGTCCAGTTCCTGCACAGTGAACAGCGCAGCGGCGGCACACTGCCTACAATGGCGACCTCGCCCGCCGATGTGCCCGCCATGACCGATATCGCCCTGCCCACCGACGACCCGATCGCCGCCACCCGCCTGTGGCTGGAGCGCATCGTCATCGGCCTGAACCTGTGTCCCTTCGCCAAGGCCGTATATGTGAAGGACCAGGTCCGCTTCGTGCTCAGTGATGCCACCACCCCCGAAGCACTGGTCGAACAGCTGGCCGAGGAACTGGTGCTGCTGCGGGACACGCCGGCCGAGCAGATCGACACCACCCTGATCGTGCACCCGCAGGTGCTGACGGATTTCCTGGACTACAACGACTTCCTCGACAACGCCGACGCGGCGATCGAGGCGCTCGATCTGCAGGGCATACTGCAGGTGGCCAGCTTCCATCCGGACTACCAGTTCGAAGGCGTGGCCGCCAACGACGCCAGCAATTACACCAACCGCGCGCCCTATCCCACGCTGCACCTGCTGCGCGAGGACAGCGTGGCACGCGCGGTGGACGCCTTCCCCGATCCGGACGTGATCGTCGAGCGCAACATCCAGACGCTGGACCGCATCGGCGTGGACGGCTGGCATCGCCGCCTGCGTGGCGAAGACCTGTCATGAGCGCGGCTCCGCCGATCGCTGCCTGGCCTGCCGCGCCGCTGGCGGGCAAGGTGGTGCTGGTCACCGGTGGCGCCAATGGCATCGGCCGCGGCATCGCCCAGGCCGTGCTCGGTGCCGGCGGCCGCGTGCTGATCGGTGATCTGGATACGGAAGCCGGCCACGCCTGCCTGGCCGAATGGCAGCGCGATGACGATGCGGCGTTCCAGCCCCTGGACATCACCGACGAAGCCAGCGTGCGCGCGTTCATCGCCACGGCGGTGCAGCGGTTTGGCGGCATCGATGGCCTGGTCAACAATGCCGGCATCGCCGGTGCGCACGGTACGCCACTGCAGGACATGGCGTGGGACGAATGGCAGCGCCGCCTGTCATCGCTGCATGGCGCTTTCCTGTGCAGCCGGCATGCCCTGCCGGCACTGTCATCCGGTGGCGCCGGCGCCATCATCAACATCGCCTCGACCCGCGCCCGGCAGTCCGAAGCCCATAGCGAAGCCTATGCCGCGGCCAAGGGCGGACTGGTGGCCTTCACCCACGCGCTGGCAATCAGCGCCGGACCGGCGGTACGGGTGAACAGCATCAGTCCGGGCTGGATCGGCACCAGCGAGTGGCAGGCGCCCTCCCGGCGCCATGCGCCCGAGTATTCGGCCATCGACCACGCACAGCATCCGGTCGGCCGCGTCGGCCGCCCGGAAGACATCGGCGCGCTGGCGGTGTACCTGTTGTCGCCGCTGTCCGGATTCACCACCGGCCAGGATTTCATCGTCGACGGCGGCATGACCCGCAGGATGATCTACGCCGAATAGAGCACCGCTTTCCGGTGGGTGCGGACCTTGGTCCGCACCATTGCCAGGAAGTGCCAACCAAGGTTGGCACCTACCAGAGCGGCTTACGCCATGCCCGAATGGCGCAGCAGCGCATCGATCTGCGGCGCACGGCCACGGAAGGCCTTGAAGTTCTCGGCCGCTGGACGGCTGCCCCCGCGCGAGAGGATCTCGTCGCGGAAACGTGCACCGGTCGCGGCCAACGCCTGCGGTGCTTCCTCGAACGCCGCATAGGCATCGGCACTGAGCACCTCGGCCCATTTGTAACTGTAGTAGCCGGCCGCATAGCCACCGGCGAAGATGTGGCTGAACTGATGCGGGAAGCGGTTCCAGGCTGGCGGATGATTCACCGCCACTTCGCCGCGCACGCGCTCCAGCAGTGCCAGCACACTGTCCTGCGTGGGCTCGAACTGGCTGTGCAGCAGCATGTCGAACAGACCGAACTCCAGCTGGCGGACAGTCGCCATGCCGCTGTGGAAATTGCGCGCGGCCAGCATGCGCTCATACAGCGCACGTGGCAGCGGTTCACCCGTCTCCACGTGCGCGGTCATGCGCTGCAGGTGGTCCCATTCCCAGCAGAAGTTCTCCATGAACTGGCTGGGGAGCTCCACCGCATCCCATTCCACGCCATTGATGCCGGCCACGCCCAGCTCACCAATCCGGGTCAGCAGCTGGTGCAGGCCATGGCCCATTTCATGGAACAGCGTGGTCACTTCATTGTGGCTGAACGTAGCAGGCCTGCCGTTGGCGCCGCGACCGAAGTTGCACACCAGGTACACCAGCGGCGTCTGCACGCTGCCATCGGCACGCTCGCGCCGGTTGCGGCAATCGTCCATCCACGCACCGCCGCGCTTGCCCTCACGGGCGTACAGATCCAGGTAGAACTGGCCTACCAGCGCGTCCTGCGCATCGACCAGGCGGAAGAAGCGTACGTCCTCGTGCCAGACCGGCGCGCTGTCCTCCTGCACGCGCAGTCCATACAGCTGCTCGATCACCGAGAACAATCCACCCAGCACCTTCGGCTCGGTGAAGTACTGTTTCACCTCCTGCTCGGAATAGCTGTAGCGCGCCTGCTTCAGGCGGTCGGCCGCGAACGCCAGGTCCCAGGCCTGCAGGCTGTCGATGCCCAGGTGGTCACGCGCGAACTGCTCCAGTTCGGCACGGTCCCTGGCCGCGAACGGCTTGGCGCGCGACGCCAGGTCACGCAGGAAGCCCAGCACTTCGGCCGGGTCCTGCACCATCTTGGTGGCCACCGAGTAGTCGGCGTAGGAATCAAAGCCGAGCAGTGCGGCCAGTTCGGCACGCAGGGCCAGGATGCGGTCGATGTTGCCGCTGTTGTCCAACGCGTCATCGCCGAATTCGGAAGCGCGCTGCGCGCTGGCCCGGTACAGGATCTCGCGCAGGTCACGATCTTCGGCCCATGTCTGTATCGGCAGGTAACACGGCATCTGCAGCGTCAACTTCCAACCGTCCCTGCCATCGTTCGCCGCTGCCGCACGCGCGGCAGCCTTCACGTCGTCCGGCACGCCAGCAAGGCGTGCTTCGTCTTCCACGATCAACGACCACGCATCGGTGGCGTCCAGCACATTCTGCGAGAACTTCGCGGACAGCGCCGACAGTTCTTCCTTGATCGCAGCGAACCGCTGCTGGGCGTCCGGCGCCAGCTCCGCGCCCCCCAGGCGGAAGTCGCGCAGCGTATTGTCCAGCACCTTGCGCCGGGCCTCATCGAAGGTCCCCGCCTCCGGGCCGGTGGCCAGTGCCTGGTACTGGCGGTACAGCGCCAGGTTCTGGCCCAGCGCACTGGCGAAGCGGGTCACCCGCGGCAGGTTGCTGTTGTAGGCCTCGCGCAGTTCCGGCGTATTGACCACGCCCTGCAGGTGGCCGACCAGGCCCCAGGCGCGCCACAGCCGCTCGGTGGCATCGTCCAGCGGGACCACGAAGGTGTCCCAGCGGACCGGCTGCACCTGCTCGGCTGCGTTGACGGCGGCCTCGGCCTCGGCCAGCAGCACGTCCAGCGCCGGCGCCACGTGCTCGGGGCGGATCGCCTCGAAGCGCGGCAGGCCGGAGAAATCGAGCAGGGGGTTGGCAGCGGTCACGGCAGATCTCCAGTTACGGGCCCGAGGGGCGGGCAGCCCAGTGGATATGGCGCTGGCCGGGGCCGCAGACAAGGGGTGCCTGCCGATCATTCACGTCGGCCTTACGGTGTCGCGCGGAAGCTCTGGCTGCGGGGGAGTCCGCAGCGGAACATGCCGATAGAGGCCCCACATGGAAGGTCTGGCTCAGGTTGCAACCGCGTTGCCGGCCCGGTCGCTGGCGCTGTCTGCCAGCGCGGAGGAGTTGTCCTGGATCGCCACATTGTGCGATCCCGGCGATGATGCCCGGCGCCATCTGCAGGAGCTGCAGGTGCTCATGCAGCAGGGCGGCATCCTCAACGATGAGCAGGAGTGGTACCCGTTCGAGGTGATCGAACGCGGTGCCCGCCACCTGCACCCGGGGCACGAGCGTGAGTTCGTGATCTGCGTGCTGCTGTGGCTGCAGGCGCTGGCCCAGGACCGCATCAGCAGCCTGGACCCACGGCTGCACCTGGATGATCGCGCGATGGACATCGAGGCGCTGCCTGATGCGCTGCGCGATGCGGTGCTCGACGCGTTCACTGCGGCGGGGTACTGATCGGGATGCGCCGCTGCGCTCGCCGGGCGTGGCCCCGGCGCTACCGGGATCGACGGGCTCTGATACGCCGCTGCGCTCGCCGGGCGTGGCCCGGCGCTACCGGGATCGACGGGCTCTGATACGCCGCTGCGCTCGCCGGGCATGGCCCGGCGGAGGCACCGCAGACTTACAGCGCTTCCAGGCTGCAGCACGGCAGCGCAGGCAGGCCCTGACCCGCCACGGCCGCGGCCAGCTGCGCATCGGCACCGTCCACATCGATGCCCTGTCGTGCGTACCACGCCGGGTCGTAATAGCTCTGCGCGTAGCGCTCGCCACTGTCGCACAGGATGCTGACGATGCTGCCGTGGCGGCCGGCTTCGCGCATCCACTGCGCCGCCTGCAGCACACCGATGAAGTTGGTGCCGGTGGAGCCTCCCACGCGCCGACCGAGCTGCCGGCTGACGTGGCGCATGGCTGCCAGGCTCAATGCATCCGGCACCTTCACCATCGCATCGACGCTGGTTGGAATGAAGCTCGGCTCCACCCTCGGTCGGCCGATGCCTTCCACACGGGAGCCACCGCTGCAGGTCAGGTTACGCCACTGCTGCTCGCCCGCCACCGCCGCCTGGTAGCCCTCGAAGAACACCGAGATCTCCGGATCCGCGCAGAGGATGCGGGTGTCGTGCCGCCGGTAGCTGACGTAGCGGCCCAGCGTGGCCGCAGTGCCGCCGGTGCCTGGGCTGCACACGATCCACTCGGGTACCGGGCTGGGCTCTTCGGCCATCTGCTTGAAGATGGACTCGGCGATGTTGTTGTTGGCGCGCCAGTCGGTGGCCCGTTCGGCGTAGGTGAACTGGTCCATGAAGTGACCGCCGGTTTCGCGCGCCAGCCGTTCCGATTCGCAGTTGAGATCACAGGCGCGCTCGACCAGGTGGCAGCGGCCACCATGGAATTCGATGGCAGCGATCTTTTCCGGCGAGGTCGTGGCCGGAATCACCGCGATGAAGGGCAGCCCCAGCAGGCGTGCGAAATACGCTTCGGACACCGCGGTCGAGCCGCTCGACGCCTCGATCACCGGCCGCCCTTCGCGCAGCCAGCCGTTGGCCAGCGCGTACAGGAACAGCGAACGCGCCAAGCGGTGCTTGAGGCTGCCGGTGGGGTGGCTGGATTCATCCTTCAGGTAGACATCGATGCCTTCGAACCCGGGCAGCGCCATCGGGATCAGGTGGGTATCGGCGGACCGGTTGAAATCGGCTTCGATCTTGCGGATGGCGGCGGCCACCCATTCACGCTGCGACATGGCGGGCAATCGTTGTCAGGACGGAACGGTGCGATCCGGCCATTGTACGTCGCGGTGCCGTCAGGTGCTGGCCGGTAGAATGAGGCCATCCGGCCGGCAACGGCCCTGTCTGAAGGACTCCCCATGACCATTCCCGCCCTGCGCGATGTTCCCGGCGTCGCCGCCCAGGCCCCGGCCGAAACCACCGGCTTCGTGTTCAACCACACCATGCTGCGGGTCAAGGACATCACTGCCTCGCTGGACTTCTACACCCGCGTTCTCGGCTACCAGCTGATCGACAAGCGTGACTTCCCGGAGGCCCAGTTCAGCCTGTACTTCCTGGCTTACGTGCCGGCCGGCGCGCTGGTACCGGAAGACGACAGCCAGCGCCGCCGGTGGATGGCCGGCCTTCCGGGCGTGCTGGAACTGACCCACAACCACGGCACCGAGAACCAGGACGGCGCGGCCTACCACGACGGCAACAGCGACCCGCGCGGCTTCGGCCACATCTGCGTGTCGGTGCCGGACATCGAGGCCGCCTGCCAGCGCTTCGAGGCCCTCGGCGTCACCTTCCAGAAGCGCCTGACCGACGGCCGCATGAAGAACCTGGCCTTCATCAAGGACCCGGACGGCTACTGGGTCGAGATCATCGCCAACGCCTGACCCGGAAAGGGGCACAATTCCGGTAGCGCCGGGCCATGCCCGGCGCTACCGACTCCGTCCCCTTTTTTTGCGAGGTTCGTATGGAAACGATGGAACTGCACCGTGGTCGCCTGATCGACCACATCCAGCTGGTGGTGCGTGATCTGGCCGCCAGCCGCCGCTTCTACCAGGCGGTGTTCGACACCATCGGCATCCCGATCGCCGGCGAAGGCGATGACTACTTCTGGGCCGACGAGCTGTTCATTTCCAGCGCCAGCAGCGAGGCTGCGGCCGGCCAGTTGACCGGTCGCCACCACCTGGCCTTCCAGGCCCGCGATGCCGCCACCGTGGATGCCTTCCACACCGCCGCGATCGCCGCCGGCGGCACCGACAACGGCGCGCCGGGCGAGCGTCCCTACCATCCGGGCTACTACGGGGCGTTCGTGCTGGACCCGGATGGCAACAACATCGAGGTGGTCTACCACGGCCCGGCGAACTACAGCGCGGAATCGGTCAAGGTGACGTTCTAGGCCCTGGCTGCGATCGGAGCTACCCGGTGCCGACGCGGTGTCCGCTTGGATGCGCGCGGCGCCCTCAGATCCCCAATGCGCGCATATGCACACGGCCGGCCACCAGCTCCATCGAACTGGTGACCGCCAAGGGTGCCCACGCGGCCTGTCCGGCTCCCGCATAGATGCCGTGTTCGGACAGCAACGTCTGCACCACATCCATTGGATTGGAGACGCTCAGTGGTGAAGCAGCGCGCCGAAGGACCTCCGGCTCCCCAGGCCTTCTGACAGTGACGGCCGCGTCATCCAGTAGATTCCGCAGCGTGCGCCAGTCATAAAGCGCGATACCATCGTGGGTCACCTGCAGGTCAACATGCGCGATGTTGTGGACCAGCAGGAAACTGCTGTTGGCGGCGGTCACGCCCGACAACCCGCGTGACGCCCACAGGGGCTCCAGCCGGCCATCTTCCAGGCAGGCCTTGGCCCCTCGCAGCTGCCGCAGGCCATCGCTGAGATCCTTCTGCAGCGCCGCTACCACGCTGTCCAGATACCCCACCTCGCCCCTGGCGGCGTGCTTGGCCTGAATGAAGTAGTGATGCTGCAACAGCGAGTCGTGAAGGATGTATTCCACATCCAGATCGGCTGGCGGATCCTTCAATACATGGTGCTTCTGGATTCCCTCGTGGACGGAATAGCGCTGCGGCTGGATCAGCTGGCGTTCCAGGCGGCTTCGGATGTAGTTCCGTTCGAATCCATCACCGCCGATCAGCCTGCGCAGCAGCTCGGTCTCACCGGTCGACTGCGCGAACTGCACCAGCACACAGCGCAGCGCCTTGTCCCAGCCACCGGCCAGCATGTAGCCCGTCGGCCCCGGCACCACCATCCAATCGGTTCTCAATCCTTTTGACTGCCACGCCAGGATGGTCTGCAGGACATCATCCAGGTCCGCTTCGCGCAGCTGTGCTCGTCCAATGAACATCTCTCCTGCTCCATGGCGGGAAAGCATGAAAACGACCAGACGAGCAGCGTCATGGGCAAAGGCCATGCTTCTGTGCGAGGTGGCATCCGATTCCAGAAACGCCCAGGTAACGGTCAGTGCCCGGTCCAGTACCGCATGGGTCAGCAACTCATCCAGTTGCGTGGAACGACCTGCGGCCTGAGCGGAGCACTCGGCAATACGGACCATCAACGCCATCTCGCTGTTGCTGTCCAGCCACCGCGCGAACCAGACCTGCTTCAGCAGACCCAGGCTATGGTCATCGCCGGGTTCAAGCAGCAGCGATCCGTCACTCTGCCGGGAGGCGCACGCCAATCCGGAAAGCACCAGCGCAAGCGCCTCGCTCAGCAGCATGACCTGCAGGGTCTGGCATACAACGTCGTCCTGCGATGGATCGCCCGCTCCGCACTGGGCAAGCTCCAACAGGTCGGAGAGGCGCTCCAGCTGGATCTGCGCCGATGCCTGCGCACATTGCGGGAACGGCTCGGCGCCGCCCTGCCCGTGCCGCACGCTGGTCGCGATGCGCTCTACACAGGCACCGGCAGGCAGGATGATGGAGAGCTGATCCTGCAACTTCGCATGCAGTGCCGGCAACAGCGGCAATACGGCAGCCCGCTGCGCGTCGTACCAGCGCGCAAGCTCACACAGGGCGTCGTAGTCCGGGCGTGTTTCAAGCAACCGGCGCAGATACTTTTCAATGCTGTCCACCGCGCGGAACTCCAGCGGCCGCTTCAGCAGGCTGTGCAGCGGGCCCAGTAATTCCCTTCTCGCATTCTGGAACATTCCATTTCCTCTCGCTGTCTGCAACGTGCACGTTCACGCCTGATCAGACTAGCCGAATCAAAGCGCGCACAGGAGAACGGCCAGGTGCATCCGCACCCGGCCGTTGTTCTGCTACCAGCGAGGCTTCTGTTGCAGCGTCAATGCGCGGCCATGTAGATGTCCTGCAGCACGGCCTTTTCCAGCTCCAGCTCGCCCAGCAGATTCTTCACGATGTCGCCCAGGCTGAGGATGCCGACCAGGCGCGTGCCATCGGTGACCATCAGATGACGGCGCCGCGAGTACGTCATCAACGACATGGCCTGCTTCAGGGTGGCCTCCGGTGCGATGCCTTCCAGTCCCGTGGACGGCAGGGTGGAAATCACCCGGCGGCCGGCCTGCGGGCCATCGTCAGCCAGGGTACGCACGATGTCTTTCTCGGAGATGATGCCGACCGGCGCATCATCCTTCATCACCACCAGGGCAGCGATCCTGTTCGCGCTCATCTTGTGGGCGGCGGCACCGATGGTGTCTTCCGCATCGATGGTGATGACAGCTTCTTTCTTGGATTGCAGGAGTTCGCGGACGTTCATTCTTGTTTCCTGGTGCAGGTCACTGAAGTCAAAAAAGTGTGCTCTTCCGATACGCCCCCTCCCCGGGAACAGACCTTTCAGCGCACGTCTGGCGCACCGGCTGCGCGCTCCTGGACCGGACCGGCAGACCACGTGCTGCAACGCCAACGAGGCGGGTCCGGCAGCGCAACCCGTATCTCGGTCGGATCGATTCTACGACTGCCGACCACGGCCACTACCGGCACCGATGGGACAGTTCGTCGTGGGAACCCACCGACGATCCAGAGAATGGCACCGCCGCTGAAACCGAGGCTGAACACCGGCGGCTCCGCGCACTCAAGATTGATCTTCCGCGGCCGGGCACGGACAGAACGGCCCTGCGCCGTCCCACTTCGGGTGGGCCGGCGAAAGGCGCAGCCTCCCGCCGGCCACCGGGGTTACTTCGAGCAACGCCCGTTCTGGGCCATCTTCAGCTGCATCACCTGGCTGCGGCCTTCCGCTTCCGGAACAACGGTCAGCTTCGCGCCGCCAACGAACACGCCCATCTTGATCGACTGCTGGATGAAGTAGTTGCGACCGGCTTCGGTAAACAGCTTGAGGTCGTTGGGCGAGAACTCCGACTCGGTGGAGATCACATGTTCCTGGTCACCGGCAACCTGGGTATAGAAGAACACCTTGTCGGCGGTTTCGCCCAGGCACTGCCCATCGATCAGCACGTCCTTCTTCAGTGCCTTGCCGACGAAACTGTTGCGGAACACATACACCCCGGACTTGCCGTCCTGCGGTGCCGGGAAGGTCTTGGCCGTGTCCACCACGCTCTTCTCGGTCATCGGAACGCTCGCGCAACCGGACAGCGCACTGATTGCCACCGCCAACGCGACTCCATGCAGCTTTTTCATCTACAGCCCCTGTAATGCGCGCCATCGCGCGCGGAATGGACATGGCCAGGCACACCCTTTGCGGGTGTGCACTGCCAATAGTGAAATGAAGCTCCGGCATCACTGTGCAGGGCATGGATCGTCGCATGGCCGCCTGCACAGGCGTCCTCCGTGATGCGCGGGTTCGGACGCAGAGAATGCCATGCCGGCATGAAAAAAGGGCGGCCCATCGGGCCGCCCTCGTCGGTACTGCCAGCAGATCGGCCAAGCCTTACTCCACCGTCACGCTCTTGGCCAGGTTGCGTGGCTTGTCCACGTCGGTGCCACGCGCCAGTGCGGTGTGGTAGGCCAGCAGCTGCACCGGAATGGTATGCACCACCGGACTGAGCACGCCCGCGTGGCGCGGCGTACGGATCACATGCACGCCTTCGCTTTCGGAGAAGTTGCTGTCCTGGTCGGCGAACACGAACAGCTCGCCTCCCCGCGCGCGGACTTCCTGCATGTTGGACTTCACCTTCTCCAGCAGGCTGTCGTTGGGGGCGATCACCACCACCGGCATGTCCTCGTCCACCAGCGCCAGCGGACCGTGCTTGAGCTCGCCCGCCGGATACGCCTCGGCATGGATATAGGAGATCTCCTTGAGCTTGAGCGAACCTTCCAGTGCGATCGGATAGTGCAGTCCACGGCCCAGGAACAGCGCGTTGGATTTGCGCGCGAAGCGCTCGGCCCAGGCCGCGATCTGCGGCTCCAGGTTCAACGCGTGCTGCACGCTGCCCGGCAGGAAGCGCAGCTGCTCCAGATAGTCGGCTTCCTGTGCGGTATCGACGCGCCCATGCAGCTTGCCCAGCACCACGGTCAGCTGGAACAGCGCGGCCAGCTGGGTAGTGAACGCCTTGGTCGAAGCCACGCCGATCTCGGCCCCGGCACGGGTATAGCAGACCAGTTCACTGGCGCGTGGAATCGCGCTTTCCGGCACGTTGCAGATCGACAGCGTGTGCTGGTGGCCGAGCGACTTGGCGTACTTCAGCGCCTCCATCGTGTCCAGCGTTTCGCCGGACTGGGAGATCGTCACCACCAGGTGCTTCGGGTTCGCATACGCCGCGCGGTAGCGGTACTCGCTGGCGATCTCCACGCTGCACGGCAGGCCGGCGATGGACTCGATCCAGTAGCGCGCGGTCAGGCCGGCGTAGTAGCTGGTGCCACACGCCAGGATCTGCACGCCTTCGATGCCCGCCAGCACCGCCTCGGCATTCCTGCCGAACAGCTCGGCCGGGAAGCCACCGGCGTCGATCGCCGCCTCGATGGTGTCACCCAGCGCGCGCGGCTGCTCGTGGATTTCCTTCTGCATGAAATGGCGGTAAGGGCCGAGTTCCAGCGAGGCCAGCGACACGTCGGACAGGTGCACCTCGCGCTGTACCGGCTGATCGTGCTCATCGAAGATGCGCACGCCCTCGCGGCGCACCTCGGCCGTGTCGCCCTCCTCCAGGAAGATCACCTTGCGGGTGGCCGAGATCACCGCCGAGACATCGGAGGCAACGAAATTCTCGCCCTCGCCCAGGCCGACCAGCAGCGGGCAGCCCATGCGTGCGCAGACGAAGCGCTCCGGCTCGGCACGGCTGACCACGGCCAGTGCATAGGCGCCGGTGAGTTCCTTCACGGTGCGCTGCAGCGCCACCAGCAGATCGTCACCGCTCTGCAGATGATGATGGATCAGGTGGGCGATCACTTCGGTGTCGGTCTGCGACTCGAAGGTGTAGCCCAGCGCGCGCAGCCGCTCGCGCTGTTCTTCATGGTTCTCGATGATGCCGTTGTGGACCAGGGCCACGCCCTGGCTGATGTGCGGATGCGCATTGGCCTCGGTGACGCCGCCATGGGTGGCCCAACGCGTATGGCCGATACCCAGCTGCGCATTGAACCCCTCGGCGGCGGCGGCAGCGGCCATCTCGGCGACCCGGCCGGTGCGGCGGACGCGGTGCACGTCAGGGCGATCGGTCGCGTCGATCACCGCGATGCCTGAAGAATCGTAGCCGCGGTACTCCAGTCGCTTCAGACCTTCGATCAGCACCGGCACCACGTCGCGATCAGCGATCGCTCCCACGATTCCACACATGTCACGCATTTCCTTGAAGACGGTCGCGGCATTCTAGCGTGCGTGTCCGGTTTCCCCCTCCTGTCCGCTTAATGAATGTGTCCGCACAGGTGTCCGCGGACACCCGGACACCGCCACTCGAATTGCAACTTATTGATAGGAAAGGAAATAAAGTTGGCACGCAACGTGCTTGGTATGGATCACCACCGTCAGGCACGAACCCGATGATCCGCGACACTTCCGCCCAGGACCAGATCGTTTCCTCCACCCCGGCCCGCCCAACCGCCGCCGCCTGGCATCGCTACCGTTGGCCGGCACTGGGCAGCATCGCCCTGCTCGCCGGCATCGGCTGGGCCGTGTACGCCTGGGCAAACGCCAGCCGCTCGTTCGACAGCAGCCGGGTGCGCATCGCCGAAGTGCAACGTGGCGACCTGGTGCGTGACATCGCTGCCGACGGCCGTGTGATCGCCGCCAACAGCCCGGTGCTGTATGCGATCTCCGCCGGTACCGTGGACCTGAAGGTCGTGGCCGGCGACGTGGTCAAGAAGGGACAGGAGCTGGCGATCATCGACAGCCCGGAACTGCGCAGCAAGCTGGCCCAGGAACAGGCCACCCTGGCTGGCCTGGAAGCCGAGGCCAGCCGCGCCGCGCTGGACGCAACGCTGGCCCGCGCCAAGTCGCGCAAGGAAACCGATCAGGCCACCATCGAGCGCCAGGCTGCCGATCGCGACCTGCAACGCTACCAGCGCGGCTTCGACGGCGGTGCCGTGCCGCAGATCGACCTGGCCAAGGCCCAGGACAGCCTGAAGAAGGCCGACATCAGCCTTGCCAACGCCACCACCGATGCCCGCCTGCAGAGCCAGGGCGCCGACCTGGATGCACGCAACAAGCGGTTGCTGGCCGATCGCCAGAAGGCGGTGGTGGCCGAAGTGCAGCGCCAGGTCGATGCGCTGACCCTGCGCGCGCCGTTCGATGGCCAGGTGGGCCAGGTACAGGCCACCCAGTCCACCAACCTGGCGGCCAATGCGCCGGTGCTGGGCGTGGTGGACCTGTCCAAGTTCGAAGTCGAGATCAAGGTTCCGGAAAGCTTCGCTCGTGATCTGGCCATCGGCATGCCCGCACAGCTCACCGGCGGCAACGGCCAGCCGCTCCCGGGCGAGATCAGCGCGGTGTCGCCGGAAGTGGTGAACGGCGAGGTCAATGCCCGCGTGCGCTTCGCCGACAAGCAGCCCGAAGGCCTGCGCCAGAGCCAGCGCATGTCGGTCCGGGTGCTGCTGGATACCCGCAAGAACGTGCTGAAGGTCGAGCGCGGCCCGTTCGTCGAACAGGGCAACGGCGTGGCCTACGTGATGGATGGCCGCACAGCGGTGCGCCGTCCGGTGGAACTGGGCGTCAGCAGCCTGGGCGAAGTGGAAATCAAGTCGGGTGTGCAGCCGGGCGACCGTATCGTGGTCTCCGGCAGCGACCTGTTCAAGGACGCCGAACGCGTCTCCGTCAACTGATACATCCTGGAGAGAGGACACCCCATGTACATGCTCGAAATGCGTTCGGTCGCCAAGGTCTTCCGCACTGAACAGGTGGAAACCCATGCACTGCGCTCGCTGGAACTGCAGGTCAAGGAGGGCGAGTTCGTCGCCGTCACCGGTCCCTCCGGCTCCGGCAAGACCACCTTCCTCAACATCGCCGGCCTGCTGGAGACCTTCACCAGCGGCACCTACCTGCTTGATGGCGAGGATGTCAGCCAGCTCGGTGATGATGCGCGCAGCCGCCTGCGCAACCAGAAGATCGGCTTCATCTTCCAGGGCTTCAACCTGATTCCGGACCTGAACCTGTTCGACAACGTCGACGTGCCGCTTCGCTACCGCAAGATGAGTGCCGGTGAGCGCCGTGAGCGCATCGAGAAGGCGCTGACCCAGGTCGGCCTGGGCTCACGCATGAAGCACTACCCGAACGAACTGTCCGGCGGCCAGCAGCAGCGCGCGGCGATTGCCCGTGCCCTCGCCGGCAGCCCGCGCCTGCTGCTGGCCGACGAACCGACCGGCAACCTGGATACGCAGATGGCACGTGGCGTGATGGAGCTGCTGGAGGAAATCAACGCGGCCGGCACCACCATCGTCATGGTCACCCATGATCCGGAACTGGCCGCGCGTGCGCAGCGCAACGTGCACATCGTCGATGGCCAGGTCACCGACCTGGTGCGCGAGCCGGTGCTGGCCACCCCGCGCCGCATCGTCGCCGTCAACGAGTGAGGGCATGCCCATGTTCGCCTACTACGCTCGACTGGCGGTACGCAGCTTCCGCCGCAACAAGGTACTGACCTCGCTGATGGTGGTGGCCATCGCACTGGGCATCGGTGCCTCGATGACCACTCTGACCGTGTTCCATGTCCTGTCCGGCGATCCGATTCCGGAGAAGAGCGACCGCCTGTTCTACGCGCAGCTCGATCCGCGGCCGCGCTCCGGCTACCTGACGGACGAGGAGCCGGAAGGCCAGATGACGCGGTTCGACGCCGAAGCCCTGCTGCGCGAGAAGCGCGCCGTGCACCAGGCGATGATGAGTGGCGGCAGTGCCATCGTCGAGCCGGAGGGCAGCACCCTCAAGCCGTTCTCGGTGGATACGCGCTGGACCTCGGCGGACTTCTTCCCGATGTTCAACGTGCCGATGCAGTACGGCCGCGCCTGGTCTGCCAGCGACGACGATGCACACAGCCGCGTGGTGGTGCTGTCCAAGGCCATCAATGAAAAGCTGTTCCAGGGCGCCAACAGCGTGGGCCGCGAGATCCGCGTGAACAGCCAGTCGCTGCGCGTGATCGGCGTGATGAAGGAATGGAATCCCGAACCGCAGTTCTTCGACCTGACCACCGGTTCCTACGGCAAGGACGAGGACCTGCTGGTGCCGTTCTCCACTGCCATGGATCTGGATTTCGGCAACAACGGCAACATGAACTGCTTCCGCGACGGCGGCCCGGGCGGCGACAGCCACTCGCTCAGTGCGGCCTGCACCTGGATCCAGTACTGGGTCGAGCTGGAGCCGGGCAAGGTCGATGACTACCGCCGCTATCTGGTGAACTACTCCGACCAGCAGCGCGCTGCAGGCCGCTTCGAGCGTCCCGCCAACGTGCGTGTGCGCAGCGTCATGGAGTGGCTGGACTTCAACGGTGCGGTGCCCAGCGACGTGCGCCTGCAGATGTGGCTGGCGCTGGGCTTCCTGGGCGTGTGCCTGGTCAATACGGTCGGTCTGCTGCTGGCCAAGTTCCTGCGCCGCAGCGGTGAGATCGGCGTGCGGCGTGCGCTGGGTGCCAGCCGTGGGCAGATCTTCCTGCAGTGCCTGGTCGAAGCCGGTGCCATCGGTGTGGTCGGCGGTGTGCTCGGCATCGGCCTGGCCCTGATCGGTCTGGCCGCAGTGCGCAGGCAGCCGGTGGAGTACGCCCAGCTGGCCCATCTGGACGGCAGCATGCTGCTGCTCGCCCTCGGCCTGACCCTGCTGGCCAGCCTGGCCGCCGGATTCCTTCCGGCCTGGCGTGCCATGCAGGTCACCCCCGCCATCCAGCTCAAGTCGCAGTAAGCACAAGGACACTGCCATGGATATCCGCCCCATCCTCAGCACGCTGCGCCGGCACAAGACCGCCGCTGCCCTGATCGTGCTGGAAATCGCGCTGACCTGCGCCATCGTCTGCAACGCGTTGTTCCTGGTCAGCCAGCGCGTGGAGAAGATCACCCAGCCCAGCGGCCTGGCCGAGAACGAACTGGTGATCGTCCGTACCAGTGGCATCGGTACCCAGACCAATGCCATGGCGCGTACCCAGGAAGACCTGGCCGCGCTGCGCGCCGTTCCCGGTGCGACCAGCGTGACCAAGGTCAACCAGCTGCCGTTCCGCCCCAGCTCGTCCAATACCAGCATCTCGCGCGAGCGCGACCAGGAACGGCCGACGACCTCGGCGACGCTGTACATGTTCAACGAAGGTGCGTTGTCCACCTTGGGCCTGCAGCTGGTGGCCGGCCGTGACTTCCTGCCCGGCGAGTACATCGACTTCGAGGACGCACGCAAGTCGGCCAGCACCACGCCGGACAAGGCATCGGCGGTGATCCTCAACCAGGCCGTGGCCGAGAAGATGTTCCCGGGCCAGAACCCGCTGGGCAAGACCTTCTACATGGGTCGGCAGGCGCTGCACGTGGTGGGCGTGGTTGCCCACCTCGCGCCGCCGACGGACTGGAACAACAACACCACCCTGTCGATGATCCTGCCGGTGCGCACCGACTTCGCCAGCGGCGGCCCGTACATGCTGCGCACCACGCCCGAACGCCGCGATGAAGTGCTGAAGGGTGCCCTGGCGGCTCTGGAACGCAACGATCCCAACCGCCTGGTGCGCGAGAAGCTCAGCTATGAGGACCAGCGCAACGACTACTTCAAGAACGACCGGGCGATGGTCGGGCTGCTGGTCACCGTATGCATCGCCCTGCTGGTGGTGACGGCGCTGGGCATCGTCGGCCTGGCCAGCTTCTGGGTGCAGCAGCGCAGCAAGCAGATCGGCATCCGCCGTGCCCTCGGTGCCACCCGCGGCCAGGTGCTGCGCTACTTCCAGACCGAGAACTTCCTGCTGGCCTCGCTGGGCATCGTGCTGGGCATGCTGGCGGCCTACGCCATCAATCTGTGGTTGATGAACATGTACGAGCTGCCTCGCATGCCGCTGCTGTACCTGCCGCTGGGTGCGGTGCTGCTGTGGGCACTGGGCCAGATCGCCGTGTTCGGCCCTGCGCGCCGGGCGGCCGCCGTGCCTCCGGCCGTCGCCACGCGGGGGGCCTGACATGCGCGCACCTTTCCTGGCGATGATGCTGATGCTGCCGCTGCCGGCCCTTGCCGGCAGCAGCAACCAGCAGACCATGAGCTGGCAGGACGACGGCGCCCATGTGGCGCTGGCGTCCTCGGGCGGCCACGTGCGGGTCGATGCGGCGCATCCGGAGGCGCGCTTCGGCGTGCGCCGTGGCGACCGCATCCTGCGCGTGGACGATACCGCCGTGCAGCAGGTCGACCAGCTGACAGCCGCGATGCAGGCCACCGACGCATCCAGCGTACGGCTGCTGCTGCAGCGCGATGGAAAGACGCTGACCGTGCCGGTGTCCCTGGCTGGCTGGCGGCCCCTGCTGTCACCGCCCACCGCACCACCACCGCCGCCGGCTCCGCCGCCGCCACGACGGTGATCCGGCACCGGCTGCAGGGCGGCAGCTTTTAGCTATGCTTGATGGGTGGCGCCGGCTCCTGCCGGCGCCCTGGAACCTACAGCTCTCTCCGGCGCTGCCCATCCCTTTTTCCAGAACCGGTCCATGCCCGCGATCCTCATCATCGACGACAACGCCAGCGTGGGCACCGCGCTGGACGTGCTGTTCTCCCTGCACGACATCGACACGCTGCAGGCACAGAGCCCGGCCGAAGGCCTGGCCCTGCTCGAATCGCAGCCGGTGGACCTGGTGATCCAGGACATGAACTTCAGCGAGGACACCACCTCCGGCGAGGAAGGCGAAGCCCTGTTCGCGCAGATCCGCGCACGCCACCCCGACCTGCCGGTGATCCTGCTGACCGCCTGGACCCATCTGAGCAGCGCGGTGGACCTGGTCAAGGCCGGCGCGGCCGATTACCTGGCCAAGCCCTGGGACGACCGCAAGCTGCTGACCACGGTCAACAACCTGCTGGAACTGTCCGAGGCACGTCGCGAACTGGACCGTCGGCGCGAACGCGAGCAGCGTCAGCGCACCGCGCTGGAACAGAAGTACGACCTCAGTGGTGCCGTCTTCGCCGATCCTGCCAGTGAACGCGTGATCGCCCTGGCCTGCCAGGTCGCACGCTCCGAACTGCCGGTCCTGATCACCGGACCCAATGGCGCCGGCAAGGAGAAGATCGCGCAGATCATCCAGGCCAATTCGCTGGTGGCAAAGGGACCGTTCGTCACGGTCAACTGTGGTGCGCTGCCGTCCGAGCTGATCGAAGCCGAGCTGTTCGGCGCCGAGGCAGGTGCCTACACCGGTGCCAACAAGGCGCGCGAAGGCAAGTTCGAGGCGGCCGATGGAGGCACCCTGTTCCTGGATGAGATCGGCAACCTGTCGCTGGGCGGGCAGATGAAGCTGCTGCGCGTGCTGGAGACCGGTCGCTTCGAACGGCTGGGCTCCAACCGCGAACGCCAGGTCAAGGTACGCGTGGTCAGCGCCACCAATGCCGACCTGCCGGCGATGATCCGCGACGGCACGTTCCGCGAGGACCTGTACTACCGCCTCAACACCGTGGAGCTGGTGCTGCCGCCGCTGGCCGAGCGGCCCGGCGACATCCTGCCGCTGGCCGAGCGCTTCCTGGCGGACGGCAAGCCGTTGTCCAGCGCCGCCGCGGCCGCGCTGCAACGGCACCCATGGCCGGGCAACGTGCGCGAACTGCGCAACGTGATCCAGCGCGCCGAGCTGCTGGCCACCGGCAACCGCATCGAAGTGACCGATCTCAACCTGCCACGCGCTCCGGCTGCGCCACGCCCGGCGCCGAGCGCCGGCAACGATCCGGACCGCACGCGCATCGAGGAGGTACTGGCGCGCAATCATGGGGTCATCGCGCAGGCGGCCGCCGAACTCGGTCTCAGCCGCCAGGCACTGTACCGGCGCATGGACCGCCACGGCATTCCGCGCGAATGAAGCGACGCTCGTTCACCTTCCGCCTGTTCCTGCGCCTGCTGCCGGTGCTGGCGCTGGCTGCCGCGCTGCCCTGGCTGCTGGCCTACTGGCTCGACCACGGCTGGGCGGTGGCCATCGTATCCACGGTGATCCTGCTTGCCCTGATGTGGTGGGCGCTGCGCCGCGCCAGCGCACCGGTCCGCTCGCTGATGCGTGCGTTGTCCGGCACGACCAGCAGCTACCGCGATGGCGAGTACAACTTCGGCGTTCACTGGGAAGGCAACGACGAACTGGGTGACCTGGTGAAGGCACATCGCGAGCTGGGCGACGTGCTGCGCGAGCAGCGCCAGGGTCTGGTGCAACGCGAACTGCTGCTGGACACGATGGTGCAGAACACGCCCGTGGCGATGCTGCTGATCGCATCAGGCGGTGATGGCATCGCCCGTGTGGTGTTCTCCAACCTGGCTGCGCGCAAGCTGCTGCATGGTGGCTGGAAGCTGGAGGGCCAGCGCCTGGAGGAGGTGCTGGAGCAGGTGCCGGTGGAACTGCGCGACGCCATCGCCCGCGGCGGCGACAGCCTGTTCGCGGTGCAGGCCGAAGGCGAGGACGGCGACGAGGATGACGAGCAGGTCTACCACCTGTCGCGGCGCGCGTTCCATCTCAATGGACGGCCCCATGATCTGCTGCTGGTGCGTCTGCTCACCGCCGAGCTGCGCAGGCAGGAAGTCCAGACCTGGAAGAAGGTGATCCGGGTGATCAGCCACGAGCTGAACAATTCGCTGGCACCGATTGCCTCGCTGGCGCATTCCGGAGGGGAACTGGTCAAGCGTGAGCGGTTCGACCGCCTGCCGGAGATCTTCACCACCATCGAAGATCGCGCCCGCCACCTGGAGGGGTTCATCCGCGGATACGCACGCTTCGCCAAGCTGCCACAGCCCCAGCTGCAGACCGTGCACTGGGCCCCGTTCCTGTCCAGCCTGCGCCAGCAGATTCCGTTCGGCATGGAGCAGGAGCCGGACGAGGAGATGAGCAGCCGCATCGATATCGCGCAGTTCGGGCAGGCGCTGCTGAACCTGCTGAAGAACGCGCACGAAGCCTGCGCGGAAGCCGATCCGCCCAACGATGACGTGCAGGTGCAGTTGACCCGCCTGCCCCAGTGGCTGCGTCTGGATGTGCTTGATCGCGGCAAAGGCATGAACGAGCAGGTACTGCAGAATGCGTTGATGCCGTTCTATTCGACCAAGCGCAACGGTACCGGGCTGGGACTGGCGCTGACCCGGGAGATCGTGGAGGCGCACGGTGGACGGGTGTCGCTGCAGAACCGCAGTGAGGGTGGGTTGTGTGTCTCGATCCTGCTGCCGGCGGGGTGAGGTGACGCACGGGTGATCGGAAGCAGGAGCGGCCGCTCCGCTCGCCGGGCATGACCCGGCGCTGCCCGACATCATTGGCGAAGGCACCCCGGAACGACCTTCAGCCCTCCATCGAAGACAGGACACGCCGCATCGCCACCCGTAGATGCATCGGAAACCCCAATGCGGCTTCCTCCGCCATCACGGCCTGCAGCCCGTCACCCCATTCCTCCTGCGCAAGCCCCACGAATCCCTCGCCGGCATAGAACGGCGCATTCCACGGCACGTCTGCCAGCGTCGTCAGCACCGCAGAGCGATAGCCCTGGGTCCTGGCCATTGCCAACGCGTGCCGCAGCAAAGCACGACCATGGCCACGACGCGCATGCGCCGGGTCCACATCCATCTGCAGCACATGGAATTCGCCGCACAGCCCGCCTGCCAGCAGGTAACCGGCGATGCCGCCGCCGTCGGCGTCATCCACCACCCACAGCTGCCCACGCCGGAGGCCGTCCCGCAGCGCCTGCAGATCCAGGCCGTGGCCGGCGAACACCGGATAGGCTTCGTGGCCCTTCAGCAGTTCGCCGGCACGCTGTTCGATCGCCGGCAGCACGCCGAGCTCGTCGGCATGCGGAACCCGTGGCTCAGGATTTCTTGACCGGCCGCTTCCAGCCATCGATGGTTTCCTGCCGTGCGCGTGCCAGCGTCAGCTTGCCGTCCGGCGCGGTGCGGGTGATGACCGAACCGGCGGCGATGGTGGCGCCCTCGCCGATCAGCACCGGCGCCACCAGCGAGCTGTTGGAACCGATGAAGGCATTGTCGCCGATGGTCGTGGTCGACTTGTTCACGCCGTCGTAGTTGCAGGTGATGGTGCCGGCGCCGATGTTCACCTTGCTGCCGATCACCGCATCGCCCAGATAGGTCAGGTGGTTGGCCTTGCTGCCCACGCCGAGGGTCACTTTCTTGGTCTCCACGAAGTTGCCTACGTGGACGCCATCGGCGAGCACCGTGCCCGGGCGCAGCCGGGCGAACGGACCGACGGATGCGGCACCTTCGGTGACCACCCCTTCCAGGTCGCAGTGCGCGCGCACTTCGGTGCCCGGCCCGAGCGTCACGTCCTTGAGTCGATTGAACGGGCCGATGGTCACGCCATCTCCCAGCACCACCTTGCCCTCGAGAATGACATCGACATCGATGAGCACATCGCTGCCGACCGTCACGCTGCCGCGGATATCCAGCCGTGACGGGTCCAGCACGCGCGCGCCCTGCGCGCACAGCGCACGTACTGCGCGGCGCTGCCACGCGCGCTCGAGCTGCGCCAGCTGCCAGGGATCGTTCGCCCCTTCTGCTTCCTGCACATCGGCCACCAGAGCCATCTCGGCCGGGGTGAACTCACGGGCTGCAAAGGCAAATACGTCGGTCAGGTAGTACTCGCCCTGCGCGTTGCTGTTGGACAGCTGCGAGAGCCACCGGCGCAGCGCGGTCGATTCGGCGGTGATGATGCCGGTATTGATCGTGCGCACGCGCAGCTGGTCATCGCTGGCGTCCTTCTGTTCGACGATGGCGCCGACCCGTCCCTCGGCGTCGCGCAGCACGCGGCCATAACCGGTCGGGTCATCGACATCGGCCACAAGCACGGCCAGCCGGCCCGGCTGCGCCAGCAGGTCGCGCAGCGTCTGCGCGCGGATCAACGGCACATCGCCGTACAGCACCAGCACCTGCGCGGCGTCGGGCACCTGCGGCATCGCCTGCGCGACCGCGTGGCCGGTCCCCAGCTGCTGTGCCTGCTCGGCCCATTGCAGGTCGGTCTGGTCGGCGAAGTGGCGCCGCACTGCCTCGCCACCATGGCCATACACCACGTGGATCGCAGCGGGGTCCAGCTCGCGGGCGGCAGCGATGACATGCGCGAGCATCGGCTGCCCGGCGATCGGCTGCAGCACCTTCGGCAGCACCGACTTCATGCGCTTGCCGGCACCTGCGGCCAGGATGATCACGTGCAGGGGTTGGGTCATGGGGGGAATCCGTGGTTCGATGACACCGATTCTAGAGCGTGGCCCGTTAACATGGATGCCCCTCCTTCTTCAGCATGCCGATGAGCCTCATCCGCCAGGGAAGCACCTACCTCGTCATCGGGCTCGTGCAGCTGCTGGTCGACTGGGTGGTCTTCGTGGCGGCCACCGCACTGGGGTTGCCGGTTGCACCGGCCAACGTCACGGGCCGGCTGGCGGGGATGCTGCTGGGCTTCTGGCTCAACGGTCGCTACACGTTCGCCGAGCCGGGCACGCACAAGCTGGGCTGGAAGCGCTTTGCGCGCTTCTGCGCGCTGTGGCTGCTGCTGACGGCGGCCAGCACGCTGCTGGTCAGCCTGGTCGACCAGGCTCTGGGCCTGCGCTACGCGTGGCTGGCCAAGCCGCTGGTCGAGGGCGGACTGGCGGCGGTGTCGTTCCTGCTGATGCGCCACGTGGTCTACCGCTGACCGGCGGTGATGGCGCACAAACAAAAACGCCGGCACGAGGCCGGCGTTCCTGTGGGTGTGGCGAGCCTCAGTGCTTGAGGTTCTTGCGCAGGCGCTCCAGCGCCTGCAACTGGACCACGGCTTCGGCCAGCTTCTGCTGCGCTTCGGCCACTTCCATGGCTTCACCACGGTTGGCCAGGATGCGCTCGGCTTCTTCCTTGGCCTTGCGGACCGAGGCTTCGTCGATGTCCTGCGCGCGGATCGCGGTGTCGGCCAGCACGGTCACCACCTGCGGCTGAACCTCCAGGATGCCGCCGGAAATGGCGAAATCCAGCTGCTCGCCGTTCGGCGTGGTCACCACCACCTTGCCCGGCTTCAGGCGGGTGATCAGCGGTGCGTGCTTGGGCGCGATGCCCAGTTCGCCCAGCTCACCGGTGGCCACGACCAGGGTCGCTTCGCCACGGAAGATTTCCTGCTCGGCGCTGACGATGTCGCAACGGATCGTGCTCATGCAAATCTCTTCGCTGTTCGCGGTGGCGCGATGCCACCGTGGAGGTCCACCGGCCCGGGCGGCTGCCCGGCGCCGGCGTCAGGTCGGGCAGGATCGCTCCCGCCCCTCCCGGATCAGGCCTTCTCGGCCATCTTCTTGGCCTTCTCGACCGCTTCTTCGATGCCGCCGACCATGTAGAACGCCTGCTCCGGCAGGTGGTCGTACTCGCCATCGACGATGGCCTTGAAGCCACGGATGGTGTCCTTCAGCGGCACGTACTTGCCCGGCGAACCGGTGAACACTTCGGCCACGTGGAACGGCTGGCTGAAGAAGCGCTCGATCTTGCGGGCGCGCGACACGGCCTGCTTGTCTTCTTCGGACAGTTCGTCCATGCCCAGGATGGCGATGATGTCCTTCAGTTCCTTGTACTTCTGCAGGGTCTGCTGGACGCGCTGGGCGGTGTCGTAGTGCTCGTGGCCGATGACCAGCGGGTCCATCTGGCGGCTGGTGGAGTCCAGCGGATCGACGGCCGGGTAGATACCCAGCGAGGCGATCGAACGCGACAGGGTCACGGTCGAGTCCAGGTGGGCGAAGGTGGTCGCCGGCGACGGGTCGGTCAGGTCGTCCGCGGGAACGTAGACGGCCTGGATCGAGGTGATCGAACCGTTCTTGGTCGAGGTGATGCGCTCCTGCAGGACGCCCATTTCCTCGGCCAGGGTCGGCTGGTAACCCACGGCGGACGGCATACGACCCAGCAGTGCCGACACTTCGGTACCGGCCAGGGTGTAGCGGTAGATGTTGTCGACGAACAGCAGCACGTCCTTGCCCTTGCCGTTCTCGTCCTTCTCGTCGCGGAAGTACTCGGCCATGGTCAGGCCGGTCAGCGCGACGCGCAGGCGGTTGCCCGGCGGCTCGTTCATCTGGCCGTACACCATCGCCACCTTGTCGAGGACGTTGGAGTCCTTCATTTCGTGGTAGAAGTCGTTGCCCTCACGGGTACGCTCACCCACGCCGGCGAACACGGACAGACCGCTGTGCGCCTTGGCGATGTTGTTGATCAGTTCCATCATGTTGACGGTCTTGCCGACGCCGGCGCCGCCGAACAGGCCGACCTTGCCGCCCTTGGCGAACGGGCACATCAGGTCGATGACCTTGATGCCGGTTTCCAGCAGCTCGGTGGCCGGGGACTGGTCTTCGTACGACGGTGCCGCACGGTGGATTTCCCAGTTGTCGCTGGCAGCGACCGGGCCGGCTTCGTCGATCGGACGGCCCAGCACGTCCATGATGCGGCCCAGGGTGCCGGCGCCGACCGGCACCGAGATGCCACGACCGGTGTTGGTGGCGACCAGGTTGCGCTTCAGGCCATCGGTGGAACCGAGGGCGATGGTACGCACCACGCCGTCGCCCAGCTGCTGCTGGACTTCAAGGGTGATTTCGGTGTTGTCGACCTTCAGTGCGTCGTACACCTTCGGCACCGACTCACGCGGGAATTCGACGTCGACGACCGCGCCGATGATCTGAACGATCTTGCCCTGACTCATTGCTGCATCCTCTAAATGTGTGCTTTGAACGAACGCGGTCAGACTGCTGCCGCGCCGCCGACGATTTCGGAGATTTCCTGGGTGATCGCTGCCTGGCGCGCCTTGTTGTAGACGAGCTGCAGCGTACCGATCAGCTTGTTGGCGTTGTCGCTCGCCGCCTTCATCGCGACCATGCGTGCGGCATGTTCGGAGGCGACGTTTTCCAGCAATGCCTGGTACACCAGCGACTCGATGTAACGCGTCATCACGTGCTCGAGCACGGTCGCGGCATCGGGTTCGTACAGGTAATCCCAGTCGTGGTGCGCGACCTGCTTCTCGGCCGCCGGCAGCGGCAGCAGCTGATCGAAGCTGGCCTTCTGCGTCATGGTGTTCACGAAGCGGTTGTAGACCAGGTACACGCGGTCGACCTTGCCTTCAGTGAAGGCGTCGAGCATGACCTTGATCACACCGATCAGCGATTCCAGCTTCGGCACGTCGCCGATGTGGGTCACGCTGCCGACCATGTTGACCTTGACGCGGCGGAAGAAGGTCGATGCCTTCTGGCCGATGGTCACCAGATCCACTTCCGCACCCTTGTCCTGCCATGCCTTGGCTTCGCCCAGCATCTTGCGGAACAGGTTGTTGTTCAGGCCGCCGGCCAGGCCGCGATCGGAGGAGATCACGATGAAACCGACCCGCTTGACCTGCTCGCGCTCGACCAGGAACGGATGCTGGTAATCGGTGCTGGCCTGCGCCAGGTGGCCGATCACCTGCTTCATCGCCTGCGCGTACGGACGCGAGGTCTTCATCCGATCCTGCGCCTTGCGGATCTTGGAGGCCGAGACCATCTCCAGGGCGCGCGTCACCTTGCGGGTGTTCTGCACGCTCTTGATCTTGGTTTTGATTTCGCGTCCGCTTGCCATCTCTTGTTTCCCGTGGCGCGGGGCTGATGCCCCGCGTTGTTCAACGGTGGAACGGGGCCAGGCCCCGTTCCCCATGCGCTGTTACCAGCTGCCGGTGGTCTTGAAGTCGGCGATGCCCTTCTTGAAGGCACCTTCGATATCGTTGTCCCAGCCGCCGGTGGCGTTGACCTTGTTGATCAGCTCGCCCTGGGTGTTGGCGAAGTGGGCGTGCAGGCCCTCTTCGAACGCCAGCAGCTTGTTGACCGGCACGTCGTCGAGGTAACCCTCGTTGACGGCGTAGATCGACAGCGCCTGGTTGGCGATCGACATCGGCGCGTACTGCTTCTGCTTCATCAGCTCGGTGACGCGCTGGCCACGTTCCAGCTGCTTGCGGGTGGCTTCGTCCAGATCCGAAGCAAACTGCGCGAACGCAGCCAGCTCACGGTACTGGGCCAGCGAGATGCGGATGCCGCCCGACAGCTTCTTGATGATCTTGGTCTGCGCCGAACCACCGACGCGCGACACCGAGATACCGGCGTTCACGGCCGGGCGGATGCCGGCGTTGAACAGGTCGGTTTCCAGGAAGATCTGGCCGTCGGTGATCGAGATCACGTTGGTCGGAACGAAGGCGGACACGTCGCCGGCCTGGGTTTCGATGATCGGCAGCGCGGTCAGCGAACCGGTCTTGCCGGTGACCTTGCCCTCGGTGAACTTCTCGACGTACTCCTCGGACACGCGGGCAGCGCGTTCCAGCAGGCGCGAGTGCAGGTAGAACACGTCGCCCGGGTAGGCTTCACGGCCCGGCGGGCGCTTCAGCAGCAGCGAGATCTGGCGGTAGGCAACGGCCTGCTTGGACAGATCGTCGTACACGATCAGCGCGTCTTCGCCGCGGTCCATGAAGTACTCGCCCATGGTGCAGCCCGAGTAGGCGCTGATGTACTGCATCGCAGCCGATTCGGACGCGGTGGCGGCCACGACGATGGTGTGGGCCAGGGCGCCGTTCTCTTCCAGCTTGCGCACGATGTTGGCGATGGTCGATGCCTTCTGGCCGATCGCAACGTACACGCACTTGATGCCGGTGCCCTTCTGGTTGATCACCGCATCGATCGCCATGGCGGTCTTGCCGGTCTGGCGGTCACCGATGATCAGCTCGCGCTGGCCACGGCCGATCGGGATCATCGAGTCGACCGACTTGTAACCGGTCTGCACCGGCTGGTCGACCGACTTGCGCCAGATCACGCCCGGAGCAACACGCTCCACCGGAGCGGTCACGTCGGTGCCCAGCGGGCCCTTGCCGTCGATCGGCTCGCCGAGCGCGTTGACGACGCGGCCCAGCAGTTCCGGACCGACCGGCACTTCCAGGATGCGGCCGGTGGTCTTGGCGACGTCGCCTTCGCGCAGGTGCTCGTAGTCACCCAGGACCACGGCGCCGACCGAGTCGCGCTCCAGGTTCAGGGCCAGGGCGAAGGTGTTGTTCGGCAGTTCGATCATTTCGCCCTGCATCACGTCGGCCAGACCGAAGATGCGCACGATGCCGTCGGACACGCTGGTCACGGTGCCTTCGTTGCGCGATTCCGCGGCCAGCTTGACCTTCTCGATGCGGTTCTTGATCAGTTCGCTGATTTCGGAGGGGTTGAGCGTGGTTGCCATCGTCAAGTCCTAGTGCCGGCAGCGGGGCCGGACGTTAAATGAATTCAGTTAGCGAGCGCGGTCTGCAGGCGGGCCAGCTTGCCCTTCAGCGAACCATCGATGACCACGTCGCCGGCGTCGATCACGGCGCCGCCGATCAGCGAGGCATCGACCGCGGTGGTCACATCGACCTCGCGGTTGAAGCGCTTGCGCAGCGCGACCTTGATCGCGTCCAGCTCGCCGGCCGACAGTTCGGCGGCCGAGGTCACGGTGGCCTTGACCACGTGCTCGGCTTCGGCGCGCAGGGCGTCGAACATGCCGGAGATCTCCGGCAGCAGCGGCAGACGATGCGATTCGGCCAGGATGGCCAGGAAGCGCGAGAAGCTTTCGCCGTGGGTCGCCGGCGCCAGCAGGGCGACAGCGTCGTCACGACCGAGCTCCGGGTTGGCGAGCAGGGCCGCCACGCGCGGGTCGGCGGCGACGTGGGCGGAGAACGCCAGGGCGTCCGACCACGGCGCGAACGCGCCTTCGTCGCGCGCGGTCGCGAACGCGGCGCGGGCGTACGGGCGGGCAAGCGTGAGGGCCTGGCTCATCCTTAGATCTCCGAGGCCAGCTCGTCGAGCAGCGCCTTGTGGGCGTTGGCGTCGATTTCGCGCTTGAGCAGCTTTTCGGCACCGGTCACGGCCAGCGCGGACACCTGCTTGCGCAGATCTTCACGGGCACGGTTGGCGGCGGCGTCGATCTCAGCCTGGGCCAGTTCCTTCTGACGGGTGGCTTCGGTGATCGCTTCGGTACGGGCTGCGTCGACGATCTGGTTGGCGCGCGCGTGGGCCTGGTCGATGATCTCGTTGGCCTTGGTGCGGGCTTCCTTCAGCGCTTCGTTGACCTTCTCCTGCGCCTGGGCCAGATCTTTCTGGCTGCGGTCGGCAGCAGCGAGGCCTTCAGCAATCTTCTGCTGGCGCTCTTCGATCGCGTTCATCAGCGGCGGCCAGATCTTGGTCGCGATGATCCAGATCAGACCAGCGAAGGCGAGCGCCTGCGCAAGAAGGGTGAAATTGATATTCATGGTTAGCTCGATCGCTGGTTTCGGGGTGGACGCGCCGCCGGGGCGGCGCATCCGGCCTTCATCCGAAACCGGGTGCATCAGCACCCGGTCGTCTCAAACCGCTGTATCAGCCGGCCAGAGCCTTGGTGACGGCACCGGCGAAGGCGGCCGACAGCGGGTTGGCGAAGGCCAGCAGCAGGCCGACGGCGACCGAGATGATGAACGCGGCGTCGATCAGGCCGGCGGTGATGAACATGCGGACCTGCAGGACCGGGATCAGTTCCGGCTGGCGGGCGGCCGACTCCAGGAACTTACCAGCCATGATGGCCAGACCCAGACCGGCGCCCAGCGCGGCCAGGCCGATCATGATGCCGACGGCGAGGGCGGTGGAGCTCTGAATCTGCGCGAAGTTGGTCAGGACGGCGAAGTACATGGTTATCTCCAGGAACTTAAGTTGCTAAGGGTGATGAAACGGATGAAGGTTGAAACGCGTTGAAGCTTGAAACTCAGTGAGCGTCTTCCGACAGGCTCAGGTACACGATCGACAGCATCATGAAGATGAAGGCCTGCAGCGGGATCACCAGCAGGTGGAACAGCATCCAGCCGAGGCCGAACGCACCACCGGCAATGGCGCCGAAGAAACCGGCACCACCCAGCACCCAGATCAGCAGGAACACGATTTCGCCGCCGAACATGTTGCCGAACAGTCGCATCGCCAGGGAGATCGGCTTGCTCAGCCACTCGACGATGTTGAGGATCAGGTTGAACGGCATCATCCACTTGCCGAACGGAGCCGTCAGGAACTCCTTGATGAAGCCGCCCAGTCCCTTGGACTTCAGCGCGAAGAACAGCATCAGGAAGAACACGCTGATGGCCATGCCCAGGGTGGCATTGACGTCGGCGGTCGGCACCGGCTTCCAGTAATGGATGCCCGCCAGCTCCAGCGGCTTGGCGATGAAGTCGGCCGGGATCATCTTGATGAGGTTCATCATCAGGATCCAGAAGAAGATCGTGATGGCGATCGGCGTGACCAACTTGCTCTTGCCGTGGTAGGTGTCCTTGGCCTGGCGGTCGACGAACTCCAGGCAGATCTCCACGAAGGCCTGCCACTTGCCCGGCACGCCAGCCGTGGCCTTGCGGGTGCCCAGCCAGAAGGCGACCACGATCACCAGGCCCATCAGGACCGCGGTGAGGAAGGTATCGACGTGGATATGCCAGAACATCCCGTCGCCGTTGCCGACCGGTGCGGTCAGGTTCTGCAGGTGATGCTGGATGTAGCTGGTAGGGGTTAGAGCCTCGCCCGCCATGTGTCCGGAACCTTAGTTAATTGAATTCTGTCAACGCCTGGCCATCGCCAGGACCTGGAACATCAAGCCGACGGCGATACCGGCCAACAGCGCCAATGCAGGCAGCTTGAAGACCAGGAACCCCACCAGCAGGACGCCGAAAACGACTACCCACTTCGCCACGATCGCAATGATCAGCCGTGCCATTGCCGACCCCGCAGCCAGGGCACCCCCGCCCAGCGCCATCCGTGCCGCGACCCAGCCACCGGCCGAGATCGCCACGCCGGATGCCAGGGCACCGAGCGCGTACTTCGGCCCTACCAGCAGGAAGGCCAGGGCCAGGACAGCCACTGCGGCCAGCGGGTAGACCGCGGCGCGCAGCATCAGTCGCCGACCCGCTTCAACGGAGTTCAGCACAGGACGTCCCGCGTGGTTGCAAGTGGAGGGCTGAGGCGGCTACAGCAGGGGGGCCTCATCGAGCCGCCAAATTATAGCAATGGGACAATTTGCGAGACAACCGCTGCCTGTTCATCCCGGAAGGGCGCAAGTTGCGGTAACGGTTACATTTTTGCGTGCCGCCCAAGGGACAATGACGTCCACATGATGCTGCGGTGCAGCGTATTGAACTTTGGTCGCACGCCTGGGAACTTTCCGCGACCTTGCCGGTCCGACCTTCCGACCTGCCTGCAGCAACCTCGTCGACGCTTCGCCCCGCAGGTCCACGATGGCCCCGAAGCCCGGCTCCGGGGCCATCCTTTTTCATGGTCGTGACAGCGCTGAACCGTGCACACGCCATCGACCATACGTTCACGCATGGTGGACGAGTGCGTCCTGCACAGTGGGCTTCATTCTGATGAACCACTGCAAGGACTCTTCGATGCGCTCCGTCCCCACCCTGCTCGCCCTCTCCCTGCTTGCCGCCGGCGCATCGTTCGCCAGCGCCGCCCATGCCGCCGAAGGCGATGACCGTTTCGCCCTGCGCCTGGGTGCGATGAACATCGATTCGGACAACACGCTGCGCGGCAACACCACTGTCGCCGGCCAGGACGTCGGTTTCTCGGAAGATTTCAAGCTCGGCGGCAAGGAATGGGAACCGCGGGTAGACGGTATGTTCCGCCTCAGCGACCGCCAGCGCTTCCTGTTCAACTACTTCAAGTACGACAAGGACCGGCGCGAGACGCTGGGCCAGGACATCTCCTTCGGCGGCGTCAACGTGCCGGCTGACAGCTTCGTCAAGGCCGAGCTGAAGTACCAGGTGGCCAGCCTGGTCTACGACTACTCCGTTGTCGACACCGACACCTTCGATCTGGGCCTGCAGCTGGGTGCGGAGTACGCCAAGGTCAGCACCAAGGGCTATGCGGACCTGGGCACCGTGTATGAAGGCCAGTTCCTGGACGAAAAGACCGACGGTGTGGCACCGGTGGTCGGTGCACGCCTGAGCTTCACCCCGTCCGAGAAGTGGATGATCACCCTGCAGGGTCAGTACCTCAACACCCGCTGGGGCAGCTTCGACGACTACAAGGGTGACCTGAGCCGCGCCAATGCCATCGTCGATTACCGCCTGACCAAGAACTTCGGCCTGTTCGCCGGCTACGACTGGTTCAAGCTGGATGCGGACAAGAAGGGCAGCGACGGCACCATCGGTCTGAAGCAGGAATTCAAGGGCCCGGTGGCCGGCGTCAGCTTCGTGTTCTGATTCCTGCCCCTTCCATCGCACTCTCTCCTGGCGCGGCCTCCGGAACATCGGGGGCCGCGTTTTTTTGTGCTGCTTTGTCCTGCCGGGGTAAAAGCGGCATGGTCGAAGCGCTGGAGGGAGAGGGGGCTGCATGCGAATGTCCCCCGGCGCCGACCTGCGGCCGTCACCTCCTCCTTTACTTCGCACGCAGCCCCCTCTCCCTCCGCGTGTCAGGCCTCCACGCGTCTGATGAAGTGGCGCTGTGGCTGGACCGTCCGCAAGTCGAGCCGCTGCGTGAGTGGCAGGCGTTTGGACAAAGTAAAGGAGGAGGCGACCGCCGCAGGCGGACGGCGGGGGACATTTGTCCAAGCGCCTGCCGCTCACGCAGAGGCCCGGACGCTCGCGATCGCACATGCCGCAATCGCAGGTTCGCGGGCGCGCAGGAGGAAAAGGAGGCTGCATGCGAATGTCCCCCGGCGCCAGCCTGCGGCCGTCACCTCCTCCTTTACTTCGCACGCAGCCCCCTCTCCCTCCGAGTGTCAGGCCTCCACGCGTCTGATGAAGTGGCGCTGTGGCTGGACCCTCCGCAAGCCGAGCCGCTGCGTGAGTGGCAGGCGTTTGGACAAAGTAAAGGAGGAGGCGACCGCCGCAGGCGGACGGCGGGGGACATGTGTCGAAAGGCCTGCCGCCTGCGCAGAGGCCCGGAAGCTCGCGATCACATAGGCCGCACTCGCAGGATCGCTGGCGCGCTGGAGGGAGAGGGAGCTGCATGCGAATGTCCCCCGGCGCCAGCCTGCGGCCGTCACCTCCTCCTTTACTTCGCACGCAGCCCCCTCTCCCTCCGAGTGTCAGGCCTCCACGCGTCTGTTGAACTGGCTCTGCTGGAGCGTCCGTACACCGAGCCGCTGCGTGGGTGGCAGGCGTTTGGACACAGTAAAGGAGGAGGCGACCGCCGCAGGCGGGCGACGGGGGACATGTGTCCAAATGCCTGCCACCCGCGCAGCGGCCCGGAAGCTCGCGACCACAGTCACCGAAGCCACAGAAGCCACCAACAAAAAACCCGGCTTGAGCCGGGCTTTCCGTTTCACCGGGCATGGCCCGGCGCAAGCGCCTTACTTCTTCTTCGGCATGTACAGATCGGTGATCGTGCCGTCGTAGATTTCCGAAGCCATCGCCACCGATTCACTCAGCGTCGGATGGGCATGGATGGTGTGGCCGATGTCTTCGGCTTCCGCGCCCATCTCGATGGCCAGACCGATCTCGGCCAGCAGGTCACCGGCATGCACACCGACGATCGCGCCCCCGATGATGCGGTGGGTCTCTTCGTCGAAGATCAGCTTGGTGAAGCCCTCGGTGCGACCGATGCCGATCGCGCGGCCACTGGCCGCCCACGGGAACTTGGCCACGCCGACCTTCAGGCCCTTGGCCTTGGCCTCGGTCTCGGTCACGCCCACCCAGGCGATCTCCGGATTGGTGTAGGCCACCGACGGAATCACGCGGGCCACCCACTCCTTCTTGTGGCCGGCCGCCACTTCAGCCGCCAGCTTGCCCTCGTGCGTGGCCTTGTGGGCCAGCATCGGGTTGCCGACGATGTCACCAATGGCGAAGATGTGCGGCACGTTGGTACGCATCTGCCGGTCAACCGGGATGAAGCCACGCTCGGTGACCTGCACGCCGGCCTTCTCGGCATCGATCTTCTTGCCATTCGGCGAACGACCCACGGCGACCAGCACGCGATCGAAGGTCCCCTGCGCCAGCGCCGGCGACTGCCCTTCCTCGGCCGCCTCGAAGGTCACGGTGATGCCCTTGGCATCGGCGGTGACGCCCGACGCCTTGGTCTTCAGGTGAACGTCGATGCCCTGCTTCTTCAGGCGGTCGGCCAGCGGCTTGACCAGGTCCTTGTCGGCGCCCGGCATCAGCTGGTCCATGAATTCGACCACGGTGACCTTGCTGCCCAGCGCACCGTACACGGTCGCCATTTCCAGGCCGATGATGCCGCCACCGACAACCAGCAGCGAACCCGGCACTTCGGCCAGCTCCAGCGCGTCGGTGGAATCCATCACACGCTTGTCGTCCCACGGGAAGTTCGGCAGCTTCACCGCCTGCGAACCGGCGGCGATGATGCACTTCTGGAAGCGCAGCAGCTGCGTGCTGCCGTCAGCGGCGGTGATCTCCAGCTCGTTGGCCGACAGGAACCGGCCGACACCCTGCACGTTGCGCACCTTGCGCTGCTTGGCCATGCCAGCCAGACCCTTGGTCAGCTGGTTGACGACCTTTTCCTTGTACTGGCGCAGCTTGTCCAGCGTGATCGTCGGCTTGCCGAACTCCACGCCGAAATCGCCGGCATGGGCGACTTCATCGATGACCGCCGCCGCATGCAGCAGTGCCTTGGACGGAATGCAGCCGACGTTGAGGCAGACGCCGCCGAGGCTGGCGTAGCGCTCGACCAGTACCGTATCCAGGCCGACATCGGCTGCGCGGAACGCGGCGGTGTAGCCGCCCGGGCCGGAGCCCAGCACGACCATCTCGCATTCGATGTCGGCCGGCTTGCCGCTGGCCAGCGCCGGCTTCGGTGCGGCCGGTTCGGCCGGGGCACGATGCGACGGGGTGACCGGCGGCTTGCTGGCCGGGGCGGCGGCCGCCGGCGCAGGTGCGGACGCCTTGGCCGGGGCCTCGGCGGCTCCTTCGGTGTCCAGCAGGACCACCACGGCCCCCTCGGACAGCGTATCGCCGAGCTTGACCTTCAGTTCCTTGACCACACCGGCGGCCGAGGACGGCACTTCCAGCGTGGCCTTGTCCGATTCCAGGGTCACCAGGCCCTGGTCCTTCTTCACCGTATCGCCGACGGCGACCAACACTTCGATCACCGGCACATCGCTGTAATCGCCGATGTCGGGAACCTTGACTTCAATCGTGGCCATGGTGGTTTTCCTCATGCCCGGCCGGGGTGGCCGGCGGGCTGTCACTGCGTTTCGTCAGGCGGCCGCGCCAAGGGCGACGGCCACACGGTGGGGGCGAAGCGGGTGCCTTACAGCAGCACGCGACGCATGTCAGCCAGTACCTGCGACAGGTACGTGGTGAAGCGTGCGGCCAGGGCGCCATCGATGACGCGGTGGTCGTAGCTCAGCGACAGCGGCAGCATCAGCTTCGGTGCGAATTCCTTGCCATTCCAGACCGGCTGGATGGAGGACTTGGACACGCCCAGGATGGCCACTTCCGGCGCATTGACGATCGGGGTGAACGCGGTGCCACCGATCCCGCCCAGCGAGCTGATCGAGAAGCAGCCGCCACTCATGTCGGCCGGGCCCAGCTTGCCGTCGCGCGCCTTCTTGGCCAGCTCGCCGGTTTCCTGCGCGATCTGCACCACGCCCTTCTTGTCGACGTCGCGGATCACCGGCACGACCAGGCCGTTCGGCGTATCGGCGGCGAACCCGATGTTGAAGTACTTCTTCAGGGTCAGGTTCTCGCCGCTGGCGTCCAGCGAGGCGTTGAACTCCGGGAACTTCTTCAGCGCCGCGGCGCTGGCCTTGATCAGGAAGGCGAGCATGGTCAGCTTGATGCCGGCCTTCTCGTTCTCCTTGTTCAGTGCCACGCGCAGTGCTTCCAGATCGGTGATGTCGGCCTGGTCGAACTGGGTGACGTGCGGAATCATCGCCCAGTTGCGGGCCAGGTTCGCGCCGGAGATCTTCTTGATGCGCGACAGCGGCTGCACTTCGGTCTCGCCGAACTTGCTGAAATCGACCTTCGGCCACGGCAGCAGGTTCAGCCCACCGCCTGCGGCGGCAGCGGTGCCGCCCGCGGCCGGAACGCCACCACTGAGCGCGGCCTTGACGAATTTCTGCACGTCACCCTTGGTGATGCGCCCGCCCTTCTCGGTACCGCTGATCTGCAGCAGGTCCACGCCCAGCTCGCGGGCGAACACGCGCACCGCCGGGGTGGCATACGGCACCTTGGCCGGCAGCACGCCATCGGCGTTGAACTGTACGGGCGGGCTGGACGGAGCGCCGGCCGACGCGATCTCACGAGCCGCCAGCTTGTCCGGCTGGGCGGGCACAGCGACCGGCTCGACCTGGGTGGCGGTCTCGGCAGCGGCCGGGGCCGCCGCAGCCGCTTCGCGGGTCGGCGCCGGCGCAGCAGCACCCTCGGCTTCGATGATGGCCACCACATTGCCCTGCGACAGGGTGTCCCCCACCTTGACCTTCAGTTCCTTGACCACACCGGCCACCGAGGACGGCACTTCCATGGTCGCCTTGTCGCTTTCCAGCGTGACCAGGCCCTGATCCTTCTTGACGGTGTCGCCCACGGCGACCAGCACTTCGATGACCGGGATGTCGGTGTAATCGCCGATGTCCGGCACCCGGGCTTCAACCGCACCGCCACCGGCAGCCGGGGCGGCCGGCGCGGCAGCCGCCGGGGCCGGGGCGCTCTGGGTGGCAGCCGCCGGGGCAGCGGCCTTGGCCGGGGCCGGAGCGGCCGGCGCTGCGGCCTCGTCTGCCGCCACTTCGATCAGCGCCACGACCTTGCCCTCGGACAGGGTGTCACCCACCTTGACCTTGATCTCCTTGACCACACCGGCCACCGAAGACGGCACTTCCATGGTCGCCTTGTCGCTTTCCAGCGTCACCAGGCCCTGGTCCTTCCTGACCGTATCGCCAACGGCGACAAGCACCTCGATTACCGGGATATCGCTGTAGTCACCGATATCGGGGACAAGTGCTTCCTTGATTTCGGCCATGGGGATAACTCCGGCAATCTGGTGTAGGGAAACGTCTATTGTGCGGCCAGCGGGGGCCAGCGCCAACCGTTACACGTGTTTTCAGTACGCACGCAGCCGGGACACGCTGTTGCCCATGGGGCGCAGGCACCTCCAGTGGGTAGCGTATTGTCCGCACGATGTCCGCTTCATGTCGCCAGTGCATCGGCCACCGGCTGCCAGGCCTGACGCAGGCGCTGCAGCGACCAGGCCGCATTGGCCGGGCTGGTCGAGGGCAGCGCCAGCACACGCGGTGGCTCCCCCAGGACAGGCAGCACCCAGCGCTGGAATGCCTGCATCGACGCAGCACCATTGCAGCCGATCAGCTGCAGCTCAGGCAGCAGGGCGATCAGTTCCGGCAGCGCGTTGGCCACTTCCGTGCCACGCACGATGTCCGCATCCAGGCTGCCCCGGCGCTCGCATCGGCCGATCACATCCCACACCCCGACACCGGCGGCGTTCAGGGCGCGCATGCGTTGCGGATAGGGCAAACCAGCGTCAAAGCCGCAGATATCGGACATGAGCGGCCAGAAACGATTGCGTGGATGCGCGTAGTACTGGCCAGCGTGCAGCGACGCAGCACCCGGCATCGAACCAAGCAGCAACACGCGCGATCGCGCGTTCACCTGCGCGGGCAGGCCGGTGCAGAGCGTTGGAGCGCTCACGGTTTGTGCAACTGCATGAACATTCCTCCAGAGCAAAAACCCCATGAAAACAGGCTTTTCGAACTCATCGCTGAACAGAGCGAACTATTTTTTAACGCGCGTCGGACTCGATTCATGTTGAGGCGACTACGGTGTGCTCGCCCCGCAACCGGGGGCCCAAAAACAAGAAACATTAGGAGATACCCCCATGCGCTCCATCCGTATCCTGAGTCTCGCCCTGCTGACCTCCGCCGCCTTCGCGCCGGCCGCTTTCGCCCAGGACAGCAGCACCACCGACACCGCCTCGGGCAAGCATTTTGCCGTGGTTGGCGGCGTCACGCTGCTGCAGCCGAAGAATGATCCGATCACCGGCGTCAAGAAGCTCGATGGCGGCCCGGCGCCGACCGTCAGCTTCAGCTACTACGTCAACGACAACTGGGCCGTTGAGCTGTGGGGCGCTGCCGACAAGTTCGATCACCGCGTCAAGGGTCCGGGCAACACCCGCCTGGGCAGCGTCGAGCAGCAGCCGGTCGCGCTGAGCGGCCAGTACCACTTCGGCCAGGCCGACAACGTGTTCCGCCCGTTCGTGGGCGTGGGCTACTTCCAGTCGGCCTTCAGCAACGAATCGCTGGCTGACGGCAGCAGCTCCGACATCCGCCTGAAGGATGCCAAGGGCGTGATCGGCACCGTCGGCGTCGACATGAACATCAACTCCACCTGGTTCGCCCGTGCTGATGCCCGCTACATGCGCGCCCGCCCGGACGTGAAGGTTGGTGGCGAGAAGATCGGCGAAGCCAAGCTGGATCCGTGGACTGTCGGCGTGGGTATCGGCGCCCGCTTCTAAGCACCGTCTGCTTCACTGTCTGTACGCGACGGGCCCTTCGGGGCCCGTCGTCGTTTTCGTCACCCGCGTTCTGTGTAGAGTCGGGTCGTGCTCGACTGCTTTTTTCCGGACGTCGAGCAGGGCTTGACTCTGCAAAGGACGGAAGGCCGGTGATCGGGATGGACAATGTCGACCTGCTGGTGATCGGAGGTGGCATCAACGGCGCCGGCATCGCACGCGACGCCGCAGGCCGCGGCCTGCGCGTGCTGCTCTGCGAGCAGCACGATCTTGCGTCACATACCTCCAGCGCCAGCAGCAAGCTGGTCCATGGCGGGCTGCGCTACCTGGAACAGGGCGAGTTCGGCCTGGTGCGCAAGGCGCTGGGCGAACGCGATGTACTCCGCAGGCAGGCGCCCTGCCTGGTCCGGCCGCTGCGCTTCGTGCTGCCCTGGGAACCCCACCTGCGGCCACGCTGGATGCTGCGGCTCGGCCTGTGGCTGTATGACCTCCTCGGCCATCGCGGCGCAGCGTTTCCGGCTTCGCGCGCACTGCACCTGCCACACGACCCGTTGGGCACGTGGCTGTCGCCATCGTTGCACCAGGCCTTCAGCTATGCCGACGCGCAGGTGGACGATGCACGCCTGGTATTGCTCAACGCGCTGGATGCCGCGCAACGCGGCGCGCGTGTACAGGTCCGCAGCCGCTGCGTCGAACTGCACGGCGAGCAGGGCCACTGGCGGGCGGTACTGGTCGATGCAGCGGGACAGCAGCAGACGGTGCATGCACATGCCGTGGCCAACGCGGCCGGTCCCTGGGCCGGAGGCCTGCTGCAACGCATGCAGGCGCGCAGCGGCACACCGGCCCTGCGCCTGGTGCAGGGCAGCCACATCGTGCTGCGCCGGCCCTGGCCCGATGACAGCGCCTGCCTGCTGCAGCAGCCCGACGGACGGGTCGTATTCCTGCTGCCCTTCACCCACGACCACCTGCTGGTGGGTACCACCGACACCGACTATCAGGGCGATCCGGCGCGCTGCCACGTGCTGCATTCGGAAGTGACATACCTGTGCGAGGCGGCCAACCGCTATCTGCGCCAGCCGATCACGGCGACGGAGGTGGTCTGGCAGTTTGCCGGCGTGCGCCCGCTGCTGGCCGACCCGGATCCGCGCGCGGCACGACTCAGCCGCGACTATCGCCTGCAGTTGCAGGTGCAGGGCGCGCCCGCCGTGCACGTGCTGGGGGGGAAGCTGACCACCTACCGCGTTCTGGCCGAAGAAGCGCTGGATCTGCTGCGGCCCCACCTGCCGCAGATGGGGCCGGCATGGACGGCAGCCGGGACGCCGCTGCCGGGCAGCGACTGGGGCGATGCCGTGCAGGCACGCTCTCACCTGCGGAGACTCGCACCGTGGTTGCCTGAGGACACTACGCGGCGCTGGGCCGAGGCCTATGGCAGCCGCAGCACCGAGCTGCTGCACGGGGTGCAGGGCATGGACGATCTCGGCGAACACTTCGGCGGTGGGCTGCACGCCCATGAGGTCGTGTTCCTGCGCGATCACGAATGGGCGCATACCGCCGAGGACATACTGTGGCGGCGGAGCAAGCTGGGACTGCGGCTGGATACCGCACAGGTGGCACGCCTGCAGGACTGGTTGGAGGAACAGCAGCACCAGGCCATGCCCGGCCGATCGCGGTGACACCCGGCATGGCCCGTCGCTGCCGATGCAGTAGGATTTCCCCATCGCTACCGGAGACGCCGCATGACGCCCCGCTACGTGCTGGCCATCGATCAGGGCACCACCAGTTCGCGCGCGATCCTGTTCGATCACGCCGGCGACATCGTCGGCAGCGCGCAACGTGAGTTCGCCCAGATTTTCCCGCAGCCCGGTTGGGTGGAACATGACCCGCGCGAGATCCTCACCAGCGTCTACGCCACGCTGACCGAGCTGCTCAGCCGCGAACAGATCGACCCGCGCCACATCGCCGCACTGGGCATCACCAACCAGCGCGAGACCACCGTGGTCTGGGAACGCGCCACGGGCCAGCCGATCCACAACGCCATCGTCTGGCAGTCCCGGCAAAGCCAGGCCATCTGCGAGCGGTTGCGCTCGCAGGGGCACGAAGCGCTGATCCGTGAACGCACCGGCCTGCTGATCGATGCCTACTTCTCGGCCACCAAGGTGCGCTGGATCCTCGATCACGTGGAAGGCGCACAACAGCGCGCGGAGCGTGGCGAACTGCTGTTCGGCACCATCGACAGCTGGCTGGTCTGGAATCTCAGTGGCGGCCAGGCACACGTGACGGACTACAGCAACGCCGCACGCACGCTGCTGTTCAACATCCACACCCTGGACTGGGACGACGAGCTGCTCGCGCTGCTGGACATTCCGCGCGCCATGCTGCCGCAGGTGCGTGACTCCAGCGCGGTGTACGCGCACACCCGGCCGCAGTTCTTCTTCGACCACCCGATTCCGATCGCCGGTATCGCTGGCGACCAGCAGGCCGCGCTGTTCGGCCAGGCCTGCTTCCAGCCGGGCATGGTGAAGAACACCTACGGCACCGGCTGCTTCATGCTGATGCACACCGGAACGCAGGCCGTGCGTTCGCACAATGGCCTGCTGACCACCATCGCCTGGGGCCTGGACGGGCGCGTGGAGTACGCACTGGAGGGGTCGATCTTCATCGCCGGCTCGGTGGTGCAGTGGCTGCGCGACGGCCTGCGCATGATCGATCGGGCCAGCGACAGCCAGGCGCTGGCCGCGAAGGTCGGCGACAGCGCTGGCGTCTATCTGGTGCCGGCGTTCGTGGGCCTGGGTGCGCCTTACTGGCGCAGCGACGTGCGTGGAGCGATGTTCGGCCTGACCCGGGGCACCAGCAGGTCGCACTTCGTGCGTGCAGCATTGGAAGCAATGGCTTACCAGACCCGCGATGTACTCGATGCCATGCAGTCCGATGCAGGTATCGGCCTGAGCGAGCTGCGTGCCGACGGCGGCGCGATCGGCAACGACTTCCTTGCCAGCTTCCAGGCCGACATTCTGGGCGTTCCGCTGCTGCGGCCACGGCTGACCGAGACCACGGCGCTGGGCGCGGCCTACCTGGCCGGGCTGGCGGTGGGATTCTGGGAAAGCCGCGAACAGATCGCCGCGCAATGGGGACTGGACCGCCGTTTCGAGCCGCAGATGCCGGCAGCACGGCGCGAGACGCTGTATGCCGGGTGGCAGCAGGCGGTCGCCGCCACCCTGGCCTTCCACGTCGATTGAGGGCGGTAGCGCCGGGCCATGCCCGGCAAATCAATCCCCAATCCGCCGGGCATGGCCCGGCGCTGCCCCAACATCAGAACGCCGGCAGCACGGCACCCTTGTACTTGGTCTCGATGAACGCCTTCACCTGTGCGCTGGTGAGCGCCTTGGCCAGCTTCTGCACGCGCGCATCATCCTTGTTGTCGGGCCGGGCCACCAGGAAGTTCACGTACGGCGAGTCCTTGCTTTCGATCGCCAGCGCATCCCGGGTCGGGTTCAGACCCGCATCCAATGCATAGTTGGTGTTGATCAGGGCCAGGTCCACCTGATCCAGTACGCGGGGCAGCATCGCCGAATCCAGCTCGCGGAACTTCAGCTGCTTCGGATTGGAGACGATGTCGCGCTGGGTTGCCAGCGCATTGGTCGGATCCTTCAGCTCGATCACACCGGCCTTGTGCAGCAGGATCAGCGCCCGGCTGTTGTTGCTCGGATCGTTCGGGATGACCACATCCGCGCCTTCGCGCAGTTCGGCCAGCGACTTGATCTTGCGCGAGTATGCGCCGAACGGCTCGATGTGCACGCCGATCACCGTCACCAGATCGGTCTTGCGGTCGCGGTTGTAGGCGTCCAGGTACGGCTCGGTCTGGAAGTAGTTCACGTCCACCTGCTTCTGCACCAGCTGGTCGTTGGGCTGCACGTAGTCGTTGAACACGCGCACGTCCAGTTCCACGCCTTCCTGTTTGAGGATCGGCTTGACCACCTCGAGGATTTCGGCGTGCGGCACGGCCGTGGCGGCCACCACCAGCTTCTGCGAAGGCTCGCCGGACTTGCCGCAGGCGGTCAGGGCCAGCGCAGCGGCGAGCAGGGGCAGCAACAGGGTCTTCTTCATGGGCGGAATGATTCTCGGGGGGGAGGTCAGGATCTATCGTAGTTGCTCAGGGCCAGCTCGAGCAGCGCCTTGGCCTGCTCGCGCAGCATCGTCGGTTCGACGATCTCGGCATCCGAGCCGTAATGCAGCACATCCATCAGCAGTTCGCGTGACACGCTGTAAGGCACTTTCAGTTCATAGCGGCCGTCGGCCAGGAAACGGCCCTGCTGCTTGGAATGCCAGTGCTCATCGGCGACCCAGCGCGCAGCCTTGGCGCTGAACAGGATGGTGGCCCAGCCCTTCGGCGCACCGGAGAAAATGCCGTAGCTGGCACCCAGCTGCTCGTCCAGTTCGCTGTCGGCCACGTCACGGGCCGTGTGGTCGATCACCCGCGCCTTGTGGATCCGGTCCACCGCGAAGCTGCGGAGGGCCTCGCGGTCGTGGTCCCACGCATCGAGGTACCAGTTGTCGCGGTAGTGGGTCAGGCGCTGCGGTGAAACAGTGCGCTTGGTCGGTTCGTCGGTGGAACGGGCGCGGTACTCGAAGCCCAGCTGGCGCCGCTCGAGCACGGCCGAAGCCACGCTGCGGAAGCTGCCTTCGTCGAATTTGCGGCCGCGATGCGGAATGACCCGCACCCGGTCCACCGGCCAGCTGGAGACCCCCGCCTGCGCGGCCAGCAGGCTTTCGATGCGCTGCTGCAGCGGTGCCAGCACCGAAGACAGCACGCCCCCGCCGGTACGGGCCAGCAGGTGCTGCGATGCCAGCAGGGCATGCAGCTCCTCCGAGCTGAGCCAGAGGCCGGGCAGTTCGAAGCGGTCGCTTTCGTCGGCGTGATAGCGGAAGCCGGCCTCGCCATCGCCCTCGATCGGCGCCATCAGCGCGTCGCGCAGGAACGCCAGGTCGCGGTAGACGGTGGCACGGGAACAACCGAGCTTGTCCTGCAGGGTCGCCACCGTCACCGGATAGCGCGCGGACTTGAGCAGACGATGCAGGGCGGTGATGCGTTCGTATCGGTCCATGCCCCCGATTATGTCCGAGTCGCGGGTCTTGTGTGGGGGGTTTGGGCTATCGTGGGCGCCCCGCCCTCTGCGAAAGCCCTCCCATGCGCCGGTTGCCCGCCCTGCCCCTGCTGGCCTGCCTGCTGCTGGCTGCCTGTGGTCGCCCCCCAGCGCCGTCCGGCGGCGACGCGGTCGTTCCGCAGGCCGACCCGGCGCAGGCGGTACTGGCCGCCAGCCAACGGTTCGCCGCCCTGCGCAGCTTCCACGCGGAACTGGAAGTGCTGGGTACGCCACAGCCGGTCCGCAGTGCGATGGACTTCGTGGCCCCGGACCGATTCCGGGTACAGACGGCGGCCGGTGCACAGACCATCATCGGTGACACGATGTTCCTGCAGGCCGACGGGGCCATCCGCCAGGTGCCGACGCCGCCCGGTCTGCTCGAGCAATGGCGGACGCCGCTGCCGGCCGACGTCGCGCCCGCGGCGCTGCAGGCCGAGGATCTGGGCAGCCAGACGCTGGACGGGGTCCAGACCCGCCGCTACCGGCTGCGTGGCGCCGGCCCCGGCGAGCGCCTGGAGTACTGGGTGGATGGGCAGGGCCTGCCACGCCAGATCGTGCGCAGCGGCAGCAGCAACGGCAAGGTGTTCCAGCTGCGCCTGCGCTATTCGCGCTTCAACGACCCCTCCCTCCGCATCGAGCTGCCCTGAATGGGGAGCGGTGACAACGCCTGCTGAAGCGGCCAGCGCCATGGGGCGGACGGCCATCACGCTTCCAGTATCATCACGGGTTGTTAACCGCTTCGGAGAAGCCTCGATGTCCCTGCGCGTGTCCCTGCTGATTCCCCTGCTGCTCTGCGCCCCGCTGGCGTACGCGCAGGATGCATCCGAACTGGCGGCGATGTCCTCGCCCTGGAGCGGCAGCGGCGGCGAGCTCGGCTTCGCCTCGGCACGCGGCAACAGCAGCACCGAGAGCTTCAACGGCCGCCTGCGCCTGCGCTACACCGACGGTGACTGGGTGCACAGCATGGACCTGTTCGGCCTGCGTTCCAGCTCCAAGGTTACCGAGACCAACGACGACGGCACCACGACCCGCCGCAACAACACCACCGCCAACCGCTACACCGGCAGCGCCGGCAGCGCGCTGCAGCTGGGCGAGCACCGCCAGCTGACCGCCACGGTGCGTACCGAGCGCGATGACTTCGCCACCTACGACCGCCAGAGCTCGTTCGGTCTGGGTTACGGCACCCGTCTGTGGAGTACCGAGCGCTTCTATTTCGATGCCCAGGTCGGCCCCGGTGTGCGCCGCACCCACAGCACCGAGGATGATCGCACCCGTACCGGGCTGATCGGTCGTGGCCTGTTCGACATGAAGTACTCGCTTACCGAGAACACCGATCTGGTCAACACGCTGCTGGTCGAATCGGGGTCGTACAACACCTTCGGCCAGAACGATTTCGGCCTGTCGGTGAGCATGAATGAACACCTGGCCTTGAAGGCCGGCTGGCAGGCCCGCTACAACAGCGACGTCGCGGTGGACAAGCGCAAGACCGATACGCTGACCACCATGAACGTGGTCTACAAGTTCAAATAAGCGAAACGGGCGCCTGGCGCCCGTTTTCGTTTCTGTTCCGCAGCGCCTGGCCGAGGGAATCGGCCGGGTCAGGCGTTCAGCAGCTCACCCGCCCCGCCATCGAGCAGCCTCTGCGCCACGCGCTGGCCCAGCGCGTCCGGGTCGCTGGCCGGGCCCACGCCTTCGGCGCGCACCGCACGGCCATCGCTGGCGCTGCCGACCAGCCCCTGCAGGTGCAGGTCCTGCCCCTGCCACTGCGCGATCGCCGCCACCGGCACATGGCAGCTGCCATGCAGCGCGCGGTTCATTGCCCGCTCCGCTTCCACGCAGGCGCGTGTCGCGGCGTCATCGAGCGCAGCGAACAAGGCCATCAGCGGCGCATTGCTGCCGTCGCACTCCACGGCCACGGCGCCCTGCGCCGGCGCCGGCAGCCAGTGCGGCGGCTGCAGGCGCAGCACGATCCGATCGCCCAGTCCCAGGCGCTCCAGCCCGGCGACGGCCAGCACGATGGCGTCGTAGCCCCCGTTGTCGAGCTTGGCCAGGCGCGTATTGACGTTGCCACGCAGGTCCAGCAGTTCCAGGTCCGGGCGCAGCGCACGCAGCTGGGCCTGGCGGCGCAGCGAGGACGTGCCGACGCGCGCGCCGATGGGCAACGCATCAAGCGAGGCATAGAGGTTGGAGACGAAGCCGTCGGCCGGGTCATGACGGGGCAGCATGGCCGGCAGCACGAACGGCGCATCCAGTTCCATCGGCACATCCTTCAGCGAATGCACGGCGCAGTCGGCGTCGCCGCGCAGGATGGCCAGCTCCAGTTCCTTCAGGAACAGGCCCTTGCCACCGATGGCGGCCAGCGAGCGGTCGAGCACTTCATCGCCGCGCGTGCTCATCGGGACCAGCTCCACGTGCAGGCCGGGATGGGCCTGGCGGAGGCGGTCGGCGACGTGTTCGCTCTGCCAGAGGGCGAGCGGGCTCTTGCGGGTGGCGATGCGGACGGTTTCCATCCGGTCATTATCGCGCCTTCGGCGCGGATACGGCCAACGGCGGAGCCCCTCGTGGCTGGCTGGGGACAAGGCTGAAGCAACAGCCGTGCTTGGCCGGGCGGGATGGGCTGCGCAGGGGCCGCTGCAAGTACGTCCATGTAAGCTCGGTCGCCGCATCCATGCGGCTCACGCCCCTGCGCAACCCACCCCGCCCGGCCTCTGACAGTTTCCGTGTGCGCCAGCCACGGAAGATCAAAAGAAAGAAGCAGAAGCAACAGCCAGCGGCTCTCGGGGTCAGATCCCTTTTCCTGCGGAAAAGGGATCTGACCCCTCTCTCCCACCCGATAACACGTTGCCGTCCGTCACCGGGAAATTCGCGAGGGTGAGTCGGACACTCACAGATGCCGCAGTTCCTGCTTCAGCGTCGCCACACAGCGGCGGCTGACCTCCAGCGGCTGCTTGCCATGCCGGAGCACCGCCTGCACCTGCCCGCCCACGCCACGACGCAGTTCCACCAGTTCGTGCCGCGCCACCAGACAGTTGCGGTGGATGCGCACGAAGCGGCTGGCGAATTCCTCCTCCAGCGACTTCAGCGACTCCTCGATCAGGTCCTCACCACGCGCGTGGTGCACCACCACGTACTTTTCCTCGGCCTGCAGGTAATGGATGTCATCCAGTGGAATCAGCCGCAGGCTGCCCCGCAGCCGGGCGCACAGCATGCTGCGTGCCTGTTGCCCCGCGTCGTGCTGTGGCTGCCCCCCGCGCCCGGCCAGAAAGGTCCGTGCGCGCGCGATGGCCGCTGCCAGCCGCTCGGCACGCACCGGCTTCATCAGGTAGTCGATGGCCGCCGCTTCGAATGCCGACAAGGCATGCGCGTCGTAGGCCGTACAGAACACCACCGCCGGGCGTGGCTCGAAGCTGGCCAGGTGACGGGCCGCTTCCAGCCCATCCAGTCCGGGCATCGCAATGTCCAGCAGCACCAGGTCCGGCTGCAGTTCCGCGCAGGCGTGCAGGGCCTGCTCGCCGTTACCGGCCTCGGCCACCACGTCCACCCCCTCCTGCGCCGCCAGCAGGCTGCGCAGGCGCTCGCGCGCCAGCGGTTCGTCATCGGCGATGACTACCCTCACGATCGTTCCCTCACTGGATCGGCACCGTCACCTGGCAGGCATAGTAGCCCTCGCTCCAGCCGGCCGTCATCCGTGCGGCACTGCCGAAGCGCCACGCCAGGCGATGACCGATGCTGTGCTGGGCATGCCCGGCGCCGCGGGCCAGGGCCAGCCCCGGCATCTGTGGATCGGGAGCGGGATTGCGTACGCGGATGTGCAGCTCGTTGCCTTCGCGCGCCACGTGCAGCTCGACGGTGCCACCTTCCGGCAACCGCGAAATGCCATGCAGCACCGCGTTTTCCACCAGTGGCTGCAACACCAGCCGCGGCAGCGGCTGCTCCCACGGCAGCGGCTCGTCACGCTGCCAATGCACCTGCAGGCGCTCTCCCAGGCGCAGCGACTCGATCGACAGGTAACGCTCGGCCAGCTCGCATTCGGCCTGCAGGGTGGAATCTCCATCGCCCGCCCCCAGCGCCGCGCGGAACAGATCGGACAGGTCCAGCACGGCGCGTTCGGCCACCGCCGGATCGCGATGCAGCAGGCTGGCGATCAGGTTCATGCTGTTGAACAGGAAATGCGGACGGATCCGGGCCTGCAGTGCATCGGCCTGTGCACGTGCGTTGGCCTGCACCTGCGCGGCCCAGCGGTCGCTCACGTAGAAGTAGCGCAGGGCCAGCGCGCTGATCAGTGCGCTGGTGGCCGCACTGCCAAGGGTGAAGCGCCAGAAGCTGATGCCACGGGCGAAGCTGTCGCCCAGCACGGCATACAGCGCGTGGATGATGCCCGCGCAGACCACGGCGATCAGCGCCGCCAGTGCGATCGCCGCAGCGGCGCCCAGCAGCGGTGGCAGCCTCGACAGCGCCTGCCGCAGCATGCACAGGCTGGCGGTCACCGCCAGCGCCAGCCAGAGTGCGAAACCGCTGGCCGAAAGCAGCTCGCCCACCGTCCAGTGACGGCTGCCATCGGGGGCCAGGGCCAGCAGCACCACCACCAGCTCGGCCAGGCCGAGCATCGCCGCCAGCCGCCGCAGGCGGCACAGTTCCGGCATCCAGGGAGGCGTGCTGGCCGGTGACATGGGTCAGGCGACGCCCAGGCGTTCCTGCAGCCAGTCACCCAGGGCATCGATCTCCTCGGCACAGACCTGGTGCGCCATCGGGTAGCTGTGCCACTGCACCTGCAGGCCCAACGCGCGCAGCGCCTGCGCGCTGTGTGCGGCTACCGCCTGCGGAATGACCGGGTCGCCGCTGCCGTGGGCCATGAACACCGGCACGTCCACTGCGGTAGCCACGCGCTCGGCGCTGTCCGCGTCGGGCAGGTAGGTGGACAGCGCGATCAGCCCGGCCAGCGGCGCCGTGCGCGACAGCGCGGCGGTAAGAATGATCGCGCCCCCCTGCGAGAAGCCGGCCAGGAAGATCTGCTCCGGCGTGATGCCCCGCTCGATCTCGCGGGCGATCAGGGCCTCTACCTGGGCCACCGATTCGCGCACGCCGGCCATGTCGGCGCGGGAACGGAAATCCATGCCGACGATGTCGTACCAGCCGCGCATCGGCACGCCGTTGTTGATCGTGATCGGCCGCACCGGGGCGTGCGGGAACACGAAGCGCAGCGCCGGCCAGTGCGGACGCACCAGCTCCGGAACGATCGGGGCGAAGTCATGGCCATCGGCGCCGAGGCCGTGCAGCCAGATCACCGACCACTGCGGCGAGGCGCCGGTTTCCTGTTCCACCGTTTGCAGCATGTTGCGGCTCCTTCAGATGCGAGCCGCATTATGCCGCCGGTGTGGGGCGATCAGTACAGCGGTGGCTGTTCGGCCGCTTCCCGGCGCAGCTGCGCGGCGCGTACCAGCACCGGCGGCGGAATGTTCTCCTCGGGGATGTCGAGCAGGCCCAGCCGGTGCAGGAACGCACCGGGACCGCGCGACGAGGTCAGTGCGACCACCGGGATGGCCAGCACCATGCCGATCACCACCGGCGCCATCCATGCCGCCAGCGACGGCGAGACCAGCCAGGCCAGCACGCCCATGAAGGCGCCGAACAGGCCCAGGCCGCCGTAACCGCGCACCAGCGCCATCCAGGAAATGCCACCGTCGTCGCGCTGCTGGGCGTCCCACCCCGAGTCGCGTCCGGACAGCACTTCGGCCACGCCGCGGGACTGCACATACATGACCACCGGCGCCATCAGTGCCGCCAGCACGGTCTCCACCAGCATCGACACGAAGGCACGGAACGCACCGCCGCAGCCACGACGATCCACCGGGTCCAGCAGCATCGCCAGGTAGCCCAGCACCTTGGGCATCAGCAGTACCGCCATGGTGGCGGCGAACAGGCGCACCACCTGCTGCTCGTCCTGCGCGCGCCAGTACACGCCGGGCGCCAGGTGCAGCACGGCATTGAAGTCGATGCCTTCCTGGAACAGCGGGATGGCGATGCCGATCAGCATCAGCATCGCCCACATGGGCGCAGTGAAGTAATGGCCGATGCCGATCAGCATGTGCATGCGGCTGATCCAGTGCAGGCCGCGGCTGCCGACCACCTTGCCGTGCTGCAGGTTGCCCTGGCACCAGCGACGGTCGCGCACCAGCAGGTCGGTCAGGGTCGGCGGGCCTTCCTCATAGCTGCCCCCCAGGTACGGCACCATGTGCGCGGCCCAGCCGCCACGCCGCATCAGCGCGGCTTCGACGAAGTCGTGGCTGAGCACGTGGCCGCCGAACGGCTTGCGCCCAGGCAGCGATGGCAGGCCGGCATGGTCGGCGAAGGCACGGGTGCGGATGATGGCGTTGTGGCCCCAGTAGTTGCTTTCAGCGCCGTGCCACCAGGCCACGCCCCGGGCGATCACCGGCCCGTAGACGCGGCCACCGAACTGCTGCATGCGGGCGAACAGGGTGCGTCCGCCGATCACCGACGGCAGGGTCTGGATCAGGCCGACGTCAGCGTTGTGTTCCATGCCGGCCACCAGGCGCACGATGCTGTCGCCGGTCATCAGGCTGTCGGCGTCCAGGATCAGCATCTGCGGGTACGCCCCGCCGAAGCGGCGCACCCAGTCGGCGATGTTGCCCGCCTTGCGGCCGCTGTTGTCGCCACGACGGCGGTAGAACAGCCGCATGCGGCCGTCGGGCACCTGCTCGCGGAGCTCGGCGAAGACCTGCTCTTCGGCCCGCGCGATATCGTCACGGCGGGTGTCACTGAGCACGAAGAAGTCGAAACGCTCCAGCTGGCCGGTGGCCGCCACCGATTCGTAGATCGCACGCAGGCCGGCCAGCAGCCGGCGCGGATCCTCGTTGTAGGTCGGCATCAGCAGCGCCGTGCGGCTGTGCACGGTGGGCAGCGGCTTGTCCGGATCAATGCCCAGGCGATAGCCACGGTCGAACACGGCGGTGAGGAAGCCTGCCACCGCGCTGGCGAACGACAGCGCGATCCAGGCGAACAGGCCCACGAACAGCACCAGCAGGCAGGCTTCGAGCACGCTGATGCCGTTGACCGACAACACCCGCCACATCATCCGGGTGGCCGCTGCGGTCATCACCAGCGTGCCGCCCAGGATGTACAGCCGACGCAGGCCGATCAGGCGTGGCGAGGTGCGGTGCCGGCGCACCCTGAGCTGCCCTTCGCGCAGGGTCTGCTCGGGCATCGGCAAGGGCACTTCGGCGGGCAGCAGCGCCCAGCCGGCGTCAGGCCCGGGCGATTCCGCCTCCGCATGGATGGTCTGCACCCCCATCGGCGCCTACTCCGCGCAGTCGGCATGGCCGGCCGTCCGGGCCAGGCTGCATGCACGAAGGTTCCCGGCGCGCCTTCCCGGCGCCCGCACTTGTCCTGGCTGCGTCGGCCTGAGGCCGCGCAGTCGCTGTCTGTCACTACCGGAACCCACACGATCTCCAACGGGGCGGAATCGAAAATGCGGCCCAGTCTAGGCCGCTACATGTAAGCCGGGTGCGAAGGCCTAAGCCGGGATTTCTCCCCATTCAGCAAACAGCAGGCGAGGCTGCCGACGGCCTGCCGGATCGACCGCCATTGGATCGAGCAAAACGGGCGGCGACACATCCCTCGGCGATCGCGCTGGCGGCGGGGCCAACGCGATCGATCGTACTTCAGCAGCGCGCGTTACTCGTCCTGCAGGACGACGCCGGCCGCGTCCTGCAGGGCAGCGGTGCGCGCACGGTCCATCGCCACCGCCAGTTGCTGGCGGGCGAGCAGTTGTTGGGCCTGCACCACTTCGGGTGTGGGCAGAAGCACCGGTCCCGGTGCGTTTTCCGGTGTAGCGGGTGTGGTCATGCAACCTCCGTGGACATCCCCGCTGCCGCGCGGGTCCAACCGGGCGGCAGCGGAACTGCGCACCCTATCCTAAAAACAAGGCGGATGGGTGACGTGCAAGCCCGTGAGGCCTGCGCCTGCAAAGGACATGTGTCACGTTCCAGGCACGCAGCGCTGGATCCTGAATAGGCATTTCCGGTAGCATGAAAACGTTTTCTCACAGGGACGTTCCTCCCATGAATACCGTCGACCTCACCCACTTCAGCCCCAAGTGGCAATTCCGCTTCAACTTCTACCGCCAGCACGGCGCGCCCAAGGAGCCCGGCTTCAAGCAGGCCTGGCGGGCCCTGTCCTTCGGCGACCGCCTGAAGATCAACCTGAACATCTTTGCCCTGTTCTTCGGCCCCATCTACCTGCTGATCCTGGGCATGTGGCGCAAGGCGCTGGTGGTGATCGGCATCGCCATCGCCCTGGCGGCCATCACGATGTTCCTGCCCGACATCGTCGGCCGCGCGGTGTTCATCGCCTTCAATGTCCTGGTCGCCTCCAGCACCAACTACAGCTATTACCTGGAGAAGGTGGAAGGCCGGATCCGCTGGAACCCGTTTGAAGGAATGTTCTGAGCCACTCAGACCTGCGCACGGACGCGCGGCAAGGATGCAACCGACGCCCGGCCCCCGTCGGGCGTCTTCGTTTCCGGCGTCAGGCCGCGCGCAGCGTGGCCGTCGTGCCCGTGGCCGACTGCAGCCGGAAGCGGGACACCGCCACCGCAAGCTGCTCGGCCTGCTCTTCCATCGCGCGCGCGGCAGCACTGGCCTCTTCCACCAGCGCCGCATTCTGCTGGGTGGTTTCATCCATCTGCACCACGGTCTGGTTGACCTGCTCGATGCCGGCCGACTGCTCGCGCGAGGCGGCCGAGATCTCGGCCATGATCTCGTTGACCCGCCCGACCTGGCCGACGATCTCCTGCATGGTGTTGCCTGCGCGGTGCACCAGCTGCGCACCGCTGCCGACCTGGGCCACCGATGCGTCGATCAGTCCCTTGATTTCCTTCGCCGCTGCGGCCGAGCGCTGGGCCAGCGCACGCACTTCGCTGGCCACCACGGCGAAGCCGCGTCCCTGCTCGCCCGCACGCGCGGCCTCAACGGCGGCGTTCAGGGCCAGGATGTTGGTCTGGAAAGCGATGCCGTCGATCACCGAGATGATCTCGGCGATGCGCTGCGATGAGGTTTCGATCTGCTGCATGGTCTGTACCACCTGGCCGACCACCTTTCCGCCTTCGCTGGCCACGTCCGCCGCCGATGCGGCCAACGTGTTCGCCTGCAGGGCATGATCGGCATTCTGGCGCACGGTGGAGGTCAACTCCTCCATCGACGCTGCCGTTTCTTCCAGGTTGGCCGCCTGCAGTTCTGTGCGACGCGACAGATCGCTGTTGCCAGCGGCGATCTCGCCGGCCGCCAGGCGGATGCTCGCCGCTGACTGCTGGATCTGGCCGACGATATGGGTCAGCTGTTGCGCGGTGCTGTTGGCATCGTCGCGCATCACCGCGAACACACCATGGAAGTCGCCCTGCATGCGTGCACTGAGGTCGCCGGCGGCGATGGCGCGCAGCAGCGTGGAAAGCGCCGCGAGGTTGTGGTCGCTGGCCTGCATCATCGCGTTCAGCGTGGTCACCATGCGGCGGAAATCGTGCTCGAACCGCTCACTGTCACCACGCACGGCAAAGTCGCCGGCGGCAGCAGCGGCGGCCAGCTGCTGGATCTGCTCGTTGATCGCCGCCAGGTTGCTCTTGGTGGTGGCCATGGCGGCGGTGAATACCGCCTTCTCGCCCGGCAGCGGCTCCATGTCCACGCTCAGATCGCCCACCGCGTAGCGCTGCATCACGTCCACCAGCCGCTGGGTGACCGCATTGCTGGACGCCACCAGCTGATTGCTGTCGGCCACCATGCGACCGTACTCCCCCGGGAAGGCCGCCGCGTCCATCCGGTAACTGAGCTCGCCCGCATCATGGCGGCGTGCCATCTCCGCCTGCGCCGCCATCACCGCCTGCAGCTGTCCCCGCATGCCCTGCATCGCCTCGAGCAGGCGCCCGACCTCATCGTTGCCGCGCGCCGGCAGCGCGGTGTCCAGCTTGCCCGCCGCCACGTCACCTGCAATGCGTACCGCCTGCGCCAGCGGCCGGATCGCCAGGTGACACAGCAGCAGGTAGACGCCGGCGCTCAATGTCAGCGCGGCCAGCACGCCGACCAGCAGCGTCAGCCACAGCAGCTGGCGAGCCTCGGCCACGATCACCGCATGCGGCACCACCACACCCAGCGCGAAGCGCTGCGGGGCATCGCCAACCCGCAGTGGCACGTACAGGCGCACATTGCCGGCGGCATCCGGCTCGAACGCTTCGACGGTCCTGTCGGCCGCGATTCCGGCCAGCATGTCGCGGGTGAAGGCATCGGTGCGCGGCTTGCCGATCTCGGCGGCGTCGGCCGAAGCCAGGACCACGCCCTTGGGCGAAAGCAGTTCAACGCGGCCTGCTCCCATCGGCGCAAGCGTCGCCAGATGCTTCTGCAGCGCCGCCAGCGAGAAATCGACGGTGAACACGCCGAGGAACGTGCCGTTCTCCACGATGGGCGTGCTCAGGGTGCTCATCAGCACTTTCTGGCCGGCGATCTCATAGGCATAGGGCTCGCTCACCTTGGGCAGCTTGTCGCGGCTCGGCCCCATGTACCAGTCACCGGACCCGCTGGCGGTGTCGGTGTAGTCGGTCATCACCGACTGCTGCGGTTTGCCATCCTGCCAGGCCCAGTAGCTCATGTAGCGACCCGTGGCGTCATGGGCCTCGCTGTTGACGAACTCCGCGTCCTTGCCATCGAAGGCATCGGCCTCCCACATGGTGCTCTTGCCCAGCCACTCCGGGTGCGCGCGCAGCTGTTCGCCGAGCACGGCCGCCAGGCTGGCACGATCAGGCTGGTCGCCCCGCGCGCGCTGGGCCAGGACGGCCTCGACCATGGCATCGTTACTGGCGAAGGCGGTGCCCAGATCGGCCGCGACCTGGCGTGCTTCGGCCTGCGCCTCGCTGGCCATGGTCTGCCGCGATGCGTTGATCAGGCTGGCACTGGCCTGGCGGTAGATCAGAAAGGCGGTCAGGCCGAAGCACAACAGCGCGATGGCAGCGGTGCCCAGCATCAGCTTGTGGGCGATGCTGCCCGGACGACGGGCAGCGGCGGAGCGGGAAGACGGCATGGGAGGGTCCGCAAGGCAGGTCAGGACATCCGGCACCGCGTTGGCGCCGCGCTGGTGCGCGATCCCTCGCGCGGCGACCTGTCTGAGCCGGGCGATGCCCGGCACCGCAAGGGCGCACCGGGTTAGCGGCCGTTCCGCGGCGGGGTTGAGCCGTTGCCCTGCGTCAAGCTGAATGCACTCAGTTTGGGATGGCTCATACGTGCGGCGAACCTACTCGACCACCCGGTCCTTCAACCACTGCGTGCGTGGCAGCACTTCGATGCTGCCTGCCGCGTACTGCTGCAGTACATCGTCCGGACCGTAGCGCGGCTGCCAGCCCAGCACCGCAACCGCACGGCTGCCGTCGTACACGCGGTCGATGCTCAGCGGCAGTGGCCAGCCGCGGCGCTCGAACTCGGCCAGCAGCTGCGGTGCGCGCCGCGCCAGCACCCGGCGTGGCTGGGTGGCCAGTTCCAGGCAGTCCTCGCGCCGGAAGGGGGTCGGCGCGCAGGCGATGTAGCGCTGGAACGGTGCGCCCCCGTTGTGCAGCAGCGCGGCATGCGCGCTGGCCACATCGCGTGCATCCAGGCCCCGGTGCAGGCGGAACATCGCCATGCGCTCGGGAGGCTCGGGGAAGCAGCGGCCCATGCGCAGCACGCGCACGGCGAACGCCTCCGATGCCGCGGCTTCGGCCAGCGCCTCGGCCTGCAGCTTGGTGCGGTGGTAGATGGTCCTCGGCAGGGGTTCAGTGTCTTCGTCGATCCAGCGGCAACCGCCCGCCACCACGGCATGGCCGTACAGGGCGGTGGTGCTGGTCAACACGAAGCGTCCGACGCCAGCATCGCGCGCCAGCCGCAGCAGCTGCGCGGTCGCCTCCACGTTGATCTGCTGGAACACCGTGTCCGGCACCAGCCCGACATGCGGTGCATGCAGCGCAGCGGTGTGGATCACCGCATCCACGCCGCGCACGGCACGCTCCAGTGCCTTCGTGTTGGTGACGTCGGCAATGATGCGTGTAGTGGCGAACGGGCTGCGGTCCAGCCCGATGACTTCATGGGTGGCCGCCAACGCGCCGAAGATCGCGCGTCCGATCCGCCCGGAACTTCCGGTCAACAGAATCTTCATTGAGTCCATTCACTCAACAGCGCCCGGGAGCTACCGGGATGAACCGATTCTAGGCGTGGCCTGTGTCGAGGGCGATAGCGGCGCTGCGCAAGTGCAGCGTCAACAGCAGGCAGGCACAGCGTGAAGGCCACGCGCCATCCGCGGACGCACCGTTAGCCTGCCGTCGGCAAGCATGAGACTCCGCCACGCCGAGAGAGATCCCCTATGGCCAGCAGCAACCGCGGGTTCGCGTCGATGGACCAGCGCACGCAGCGCGCGATCGCCGCCAAGGGTGGGCGCGCCGCCCATGCCTCCGGCAACGCCCATGAATTCAGTCCCGCCGAGGCGCGCATTGCCGGCCGCAAAGGAGGCGAAGCCATCAGCCGCGATCGCCAGCACATGGCCGCGATCGGTCGCGAAGGCGGGCATGCACGCCACGCCCGCGCACAACAGCAGCGCCAGCAGTCCGATCAAGGTCCACAGGGCCGCGACGAACCGGGTCAGCAGGACTGAGCGACGCGCCTCAGCCGTGGCTGAGGAGGTTCAGCAGGCGCCCGAACGGGTCGCGGACGAAGAACCGACGCACGCCCCATGGCTCCTCGACGGGGCCATACACGACGTCGATGCCAGCGCTGCGGATCCGTTGCAGAACGTCATCCAGATCGTCCACCTCGATCGACAGGTCCGGTACCGGCGTTCCCGACCCACCCTCGCTGGCGAAGCTGAGCTGCGCAGGCGCAGTGTGCTGCCCGGCGTAGGTGACGATCCAGCCATGATCCATCACCACCGGCATGCCGAGGATGCCGCCGTAGAACGCGGCGGCGCGCGTCGGATCGGGTGTGGCGATGTTGGCGACGATGCGTCTGACAGCCATGACGTTCCTGTTCAATGAGGGGCAAAAACGAAACTGCGCGACCGGCCGGCACGCCGTCAATCTTCAGGGGGGCGTGTACAGACTGATGCGGCAGGGCGAAAAAAGTGTGGCTTTCGTCACGAAACATTAACGCGTTAACAAAATTTCCGTCACATCGCTGGGGGTGAAACGCATCCAGGACAGTTAGCGGCTGGGTAGACCGTCAATCAAGGAAGTTTGCCTGATGAATCACCCGCTGCATGGCCGTTCGTCCCGCTCCCGTTCCCCCTTGCAACGCCCGCTGGCACTCGCGGTGGCCAGCTCCCTGCTACTGGCAGCCGCCCTGCCGGCGATGGCCTCCGATTCACTCGATGCCTGGCAGCAGCAGCGCCAGCTGCAGGCGGCGTGGGCCCAGCCGGGCCATGCACAGACGGACGCAACCGTTGGTGCTTCGGCGCAGGCCACGTCCACCCCGGTCCTGGGCAACGCGGGCGACGCCGCCAGTTGGCACAGCGACGAGTTCAATGCCGACTGGGGCCTGGCCGCGATGGGGGCCGACCATGCCTATGCCCGCGGCCTGACCGGCCAGGGTGTACGCCTGGCGCTGTTCGATTCCGGCTCGGCGCTGGCCCACCCGGAATTCGCCGGCCGCAACACCACCAGCATCACCATCGGCCCGGACTGCGCGACGGCGGGGATCGTCGCCGGCGAAGGGGCCTGCGCGCAGACCCGCGGCGAACAACCCGGCTACAACTATTACGGCCTCGGTGTCGGGGTGCCGGCGGCGCTCGCCGGTCGCCTGATCGCGGCCGGCCTGCCCTACGGCTTCAGCTACGCCGATCATGGCACCCACGTGCTGGGCACCATCGGCGCCAACCGCGACGGCACCGGCATGCATGGCGTGGCCTTCGGTGCCGACCTGACGGCAGCGCGCGTGTTCGGTGACACCTACTATGAGTGGCGCCTGGATCCGGATGGCTTCTATCGCCCGCGCGCGGTGTACCGCACCGACCCGGACGACGACGCCGTACTGGACATGTATGCGCAGATCCAGGCGCAGGGCGTGCGCGCCATCAACCACAGCTGGGGCATCTCGACCCGCAACATGAGTGCCGCGGCGCTCGACCGCCAGTACGCCGCGATTGGCGCGGATTACGACGTCTACGGCAGCATCTACGCAGGCAGCGACACTGCCCCGGGGTCGACCCTGATCCAGGTGTGGTCGGCCGGCAACGGCAGCGGGGCCGTCGCGGGCATCACTGCGGCCCTGCCCCGCTGGAAGCCGGAGATCGAACCCTACTGGCTGGCCGTGGCCAACGTGCGCCAGCCGGTCGCCGACGATGGCGAAACCGACTATGTGCTCGACGACAGCTCCAGCATCTGCGGTGCCGCCGCCAACTGGTGCATCTCCGCCCCGGGCACCGACATCGCCAGCACCATCGTCTCCGGTGAGATCCAGGGACGCATCGAGGAAACCAGCGAGTACCTGCGGCTGATCATCGACAGCGAGAACACCGAGTACACCTACGGCCTGAAGACGGGCACCTCGATGGCGGCGCCGCACATCACCGGCGCCCTCGGGCTGCTGTTTGAGCGCTTCCCCTACCTGGACAGCGCACAGGTCCGCGACGTGCTGCTGACGACCGCCCGCGATCTGGGCGATCCGGGCATCGATGAGATCTACGGCTGGGGCATGGTCGACCTGCGCAAGGCCATCGAAGGCTTCGGCTCGCTGCGCGTGGACACCGATGTGGTGATGAACCAGAAGGCCGGTGGCCTGAAGGTCTGGGAAGGCGAGGCCTGGGATGACTGGACCAACGACATCGGTGGCCCCGGCAAGCTGACCAAGTCCGGCATCGGCTGGCTGCGCCTGAGCGGCGACAACAGCTTCAACGGTGCGGTGGTGAACGATGGCGTC
>NZ_JCAFTD010000011.1:0-49199 GCF_059369935.1 Stenotrophomonas sp. YJH_SMC_36
CACCGCCGGCATGGAACCCAGCGGCGAGAGCCCGAACCAGGAGCGCGGCATCGCGCTGCATGCGGCACAGGGCAAGGTGAGTGCGCGTGCGCACAAGAACCAGGCGATCGTGGCGGCCAAGACGCAGGTACGCATCGCCAGTACCGAAGCGGACGTGCAGCTGTCGGCGCCGAGCAAGCATCTGCTGGCGACGGCGGCCGGCGCCTACCTGCGGATCGAGGGCGACAACATCGAACTGGGCGCGCCGGGCAAGGTGGAGTTCAAGGCGAGCCAGAGGGAATGGCTGGGGCCGGCGAGTGTGCCCGGTGAGGCGACGAAGAACGAAGGGAAGCTTGCCCTGTGCCCGACCAAGGCGGCAAACGCCGAGCGCACGGGTGCGGCTGTCGTGGGAGTGGGCTGATGCCATGAGCTTTTCGCATAGGCACTTTCTTGAACACCCCATTGCGATCATCAGTGAATCCACACTTGGCCTGATCCCACTCCTGGCCCGGTTCCAGTGCCACAGCCTGGAACCGTCGGGACTCGCATTGCCTGCCGGTATCTGCCCGCATCTGGTCGTGCTCGATGAGGTGGATGCAGCACTGCGCCTTGCTCTGCTGGACGAGCTGGAACATCTGCATGTGGAGGGAGAGCTGCGTGGGTTGCTGGCATTGCTTGGGAGCAGTGAGTCAGGAGAACGGGTAGCGGCGCACCTGCGCTCGGTAATGCTGAGACGCAAGCCCGGCGGTACGCGCTATTGGCTACGGCTCCACGATCCGCGTGTATTCATGCATTTTCCCCGCATCCTTGATTCCCTCCAGCTGCGTGATTTGATGGGACCCATCAGCGTATGGTGGTGGCGCGATCCCGACCTCAATCGTTGGGGAAGCATCGACCGCCCAGCGGAAGCAGGACAGCCTGGCCAGGGCTGGACAGAGCGTCAGTGGGATGCAGTCTTCAGGATAGAACTGGTGAACCGTGTTGCGCTCGATGTGGTGCGCGCCGCCCCGCAGATGGCGGCCCATCCAGATCTCCACGAGCGCGCCGACGTGGCCTTGCGAAGAGCGATCGAACTGGAAGCGCTTGTAGTGCCGGAGGACCAGCAGGCATTCGCCGTGGACCATGTGATCCATGGAGAGGCGCTGTTCGCACACCCGGAAATGCAACGCTGCCTGCGCGACGTTCGCGAGAATGGCGCGACCTACGTCGGCGGTACCGTCGATCTGGACCTGTTCGCGCTCGCACGCGCCACGAATCCAGCAGCCCAGGCCGAACGCCCCTCCGGGCGGCGCTGGTCGGAAAATGAAATCAAAGGAGTGAGAGATGTCTGACTTCAAGCCAGGTTGGTATATCGTCTCCGAACCGGATGCCGAGGGACGGACCACGCTCAAGTACTTCGCCGAGCGAGGTCTGGTCACCTGTGAGTGCTACAGCACGAGTGATGGCCGACAGATCTATCTCTGGGGTAACCGTGAGCGCCCGGCGGGACGAAAGGAGTCCTGGAAATCCACCTACAGGTTCGTCGCGACGGATCCCAATGGGCATTGGGACAACGAGAAGGTTGCTGCCAAGACCAACAAGGGTGCAGGCCAGGGGAAGGCGAAGGCGCTTTCCCCCTGTGAAGACCTGACCAAGCACTGCCCCGCCTGTGACCGAAAAGGCCTGCTGCTCATGCCATTGCGTTATGCGGTCGCGAGGGCGGACGTCAATGGCTGGGCGCAGGCCCCGAAGCTCGCTGGAAGTTTCGCCAGTGGTGGAAGCGCGGTGCCGCTGCCTGGAGCGCTTGCGCAATACACCCTGAGAACAATGCGCGAGGGCTACCTGTATGTGTTCAACGAGCGACTGGGTGCCAAGGGGTGGAAGGGCTACCTGGTAGATGCCAAGGGCTATCTTTCCGAGTTCGACGTGCACGCGTCGCAGCCTCCGACCCTGGAAGCACTGGACAATGCGCCATGCGGTCGTCGAGCGACATCCGAGATGGCGCGCTGCATACCCATTCCTGATGCGCACCTGCCTGGCAAGGTTGGCAACATCTGGATGGCGTTCTGCGATACGCCCTGGACCCCTGCCGTGCTGAAGGAGCACATGGACAAGCCTGCAGTGAGGCAGGCGAACATGCGTGTGTTCGATGGTGCCGCGTGGTGCGAGTCCAAAGGCGCAGCAGCGCAGTCACATGCCGCGACCCTCGCCGCGAATCATTCCAGCGTTGCGGAGTTCAAGGTGGGCGGGGATCTGTTCGAGCGGATGATGCAGCCGATCAGCTTTGCCTGGCCGCTCGGGCTCAACGCCGTGCAACAGAACACGTCACCAGCGTTCGCCGACTCATTGAGTCCCTTCATCAGTGCGGTGGGGAAAGTTCCCCAGCTGCTTGAGGCCGCCAGGCAGGCCGGAAAGGATATTCCGGTCGCAATGGTTGCGCTTGAGGATCCAATAGGCATTGCGATGGACTTGAATGCCCAGATCATCCGACGGACCCATGCATGGACCAACGAACCGCTGCGCCGCTGGAAGCGGGAAAGCGCGCAGGCGATTGATGCGCTCGCCATGGCGGTGCGGCACAACGTTGTCCAGCGCACGAGCGAGACACGCTCGGCCGTGGCGGGAATTTTCGGAACATGGTTCCCCGCGCACTCCAGCGCGGTGTACCGCGGACGGAACCCGGGCGAGAAAATGGAGTACGCGGGCTACATTACCGAGGAAGAAGCTGATCGTCTCGGCACGGAAGCTTGGAATAGCGACCATATCGAACTGTTCGACAATGCCAAGAAGAAGAACTACATCGAGGTTGAGTACCCCGCAGAGCTCTCCGCATTCGAGAAGGCAACCATCGAGCCGCTCGATGCTGCGTATCTCTCGTGGATGAAGTCGGATCTTTACAGAAATCACTTCATCTACAACTTCGACAGGCGGAACATCGACAGCGGCGTGGCCTATGTCCACAAGGTGATGCTGGTCATCACCGATGCCACGGCACGCGCCAGCGTTACCCGGTTCCTGATGGATCGCCTTGGTGATGACCCTGAGAAGCCAGGCTCCGTCGAGGTGCGTGCCCTGGCAGCCAATCAGGAGGAGATCATCAAGGGGTGGGCAGCGGCTACCAAGGAGGGGGCCATGAAGAAGGATGGCGTCAGCTGGGCGGATGCGTCCGAGAAGATCTGGGGCGTGTTCAATTCCGTGCTGACCAGTGATGGCTACAAGGCGGCGATGGCTGGTGGCCCTGCGCCGGTTGGCGGAAAGTGGATGGAGGTGGCGATGAATGCCATCGCCAAGTACGCGTTCCAGATCAGCGGCCCGGTGGTCTCGAGACTGAATGGATTCGGCAACGGTGCGGTGGGCTGGGTGGCGGCAAAACTGCCCGAGCGACGCATCATCTCTCTGCTGGGGGCACTCGCCAAGACGGAGGATCCGAACCGGCGATTGAGGTTGATCGACCTGCGCACGGAGGCGACCCGCAAGCAGGCGACCCGAATGGTGGCCTCCGCGCTGGCAAGCATTTCCGGCGGAAACGAACAGCAGTACCGCAGCGCCGTGCGCGCATCGCTTGATGGAATCCAGGATGCGCAGGGGCGGCGCTATCCGTATCAGGCCCTCATGTTCGTTGACGAGGGCGAAGCACAGCGCCTGACCCAGTTGCGGGGTGCACAGCTCGATGCGCACATTTCCCAGTCGGTGATCGTGCGGCACGAGGAGTTCGATGCGCTGCTGCAACGGAATGTCAGGCGGGTTTTCGATCTTGATTTCAAGGCCGGCGTCGTCTCGAACATCTTTACCGCCTTCAGCCTCGGACGGGCGTGGGATGAGATGAAGAAGGCGAAGCAGGAAGAGAAGGACGTCAAGATCGTCAACTTCGCAGGTGGCGTCGCGGGATTGACTGGCGGCCTGATGGAGCTGAGCGCAGGCGTGGCGAAGAAGCATCCCTGGTGGGTTGGCACCCACGGCATCAGGTTGCGGGCACTTTCCGGACAGCTGAGCACAAGGGCGGGACTGCTGGGAGGGCTTGGAAAGTTCCTTGGCGCCGCGGCAGGATTCATTGGCGGCACGCTGAACATCATCGACGGCTATCAGGACATCGGTCTTTCGCGAGGTTATGGCATCTGCATGATTGGCCTGGGTCTGGCCAGCATCATCGCCGCCATCCTGCTGTTCACTACCTTCGCCTTCGTCGGCTTGATCATCGGCCTGGTGGTCGCGATCATCACGTTGATTGTCGGCTACTTCAAGCCGACGAAGATACAGAAGTGGCTTGATGCCTGCTATTTCGGAAAGCACAAGAGCAAGAAATTCGAGGGTCTCCAGCAGGAGACGGAAGGCTTGAAGGCATTGAGTGAGGCGGATTGATGTACAGCGGCTGGATGCGCAGTTTCCCGACGGATCGCTTTCTCTCGGCGCAGGAGAGCGCCTCGCGTTTCGATCCTCGGATCGCCGAGGAGGTTGCACCTGACGAACGTGCGTCGTTGGTTCATTTCAACTCGACCTACATCGATCTGATCGACCGAAGGTTCCGCCTGCGCGGAATGGTCTCGACCACCATGGTCCTGCTGGGGACGCTGGCCCTGTTCCTGTTCGGTTTCTTTCTGCTTTTCACGCTGGTGATCCCGAACCTGGAAGGCGACTTCTGGGACTGGGTGATGTACGCCATGGTCGGCGTGTGCGTGGTCGGTGCCCCGGTGCTGTTCTGGCACACGACGCTGCGCTACGAGTTCTTCACCTATGTCTGGTATCCGACACGGTTCAACCGGCGCAACCGGACGGTCTATTTCTTCACGGGTGGGGAAGAGGGCGCTGTATCCGTCCCATGGGATGAGGCCGTGTTCTACATCGGGCAGGGGACCAGCCAGGCGTTCCTACGCGACCTCCGCTGCAGCATCCTCGAGGATCGGGTGATCAAGCGCACCTTCGCAGTGGGCCATTACTTCGACGACGAGCAGAAGATCCGCGGCATCTGGGAGTTCATTCGCCGCTACATGGAGCAGGGGCCGGCAGAGGTGGTCGATACCATCGAGGGTCGCCAGATGAACCTGTCCGTGACGCCGTCATGGCGCAACTGCTACCTGTTCGTGGTGGCCAGTCTCGGTCCCAGCCTGCTGGGCGCACGCTTCATCCTGATGCCCTTGCTGCTGCCCCTGGTGTTGTGCCGATGGCTGGTCCTTCTATCCTGCCGCGCGCCCGTGTGGCCACAGTGGGTGGAAGACGAGTGCGCAATCGATGCCAACGATCCTCTTCGGCTCGTGGAACCCGAGGTGATGGCGCAGTTCGAGCCGGATCGGCGTCCGCTCTGAGCGGGCCTCTGCGGCAGCTCCCTGCCTGCGTCAGCAGGCAGGGCTCGGGATCACATCGCCGGGCAGGCCGGATCCTTGCCGCTCACCGCCGCACAGATCCTGCGCCGGCAGTCCACGCCTTTCAGTGACGGGGCTGGGCCATCTACATCGTTTGTTGTTTGACTGAACGTCCGCTTGGTTGACTGCTGTGCTGTACCGGCGTGGCATGACCTTAATTTGATCGGGTCCGAGGTCCTGATGAGTCAATTTGCAGGTTGGCTTGCCCAGAGGTATCGCAACAATCGTCCCCTTACTGAGTACGAAAAGGCTGCCGATGTGCGCCGTTTCGACTCATCCACGTTTGTGCCAATCGATAAGGGAATCATCGCCATTGATGATGACTGCATTGAGTATGTTGATCGTCACTTCCTATATCGCGGTTGGGCATTGATGGGGGCGAGTGTATTCATTGCGCTGGGATTGCTATTTGTCGTGGCGATCCTGCATGCAACTTCCTCTCTGGTTGACCGAGCTGGGCCGCTCGAGTCAGGTGACACGTATGCGATCGGAGGCTTGATCGCTCTCGCTCTTGCATTTCTGGCGTTCATTTTCTGCAAACTGCTCTTGCGGGATGTTCTACGCTATCAGTACTACCCAGTTCGGTTTGATCGAGTCGCACAACAGGTACATGTGTTTACGGGTAAGCGTGAGAGGGTGGTCTCGGTTCCATGGCGGGATGTTAGGTTTGTTATTGGTAGGGACAAGCCTGCGGGCCCCGATGAGGGATGTACTTACGATCTTCGGGGGCTTGTGATGGATGGGGAGCAGGTCGTCTATACGTTTGCTGTTGGATCTGACAGCGGTCCCAACCCAGCGATCACGCTCGCACATTGGGAGATGATCCGCCGCTTCATGGAGGAAGGGCGTTCAGCACTTCCGTTTCCTCCGCTTCAGCTTTACACATCGGTGGCGCCGACGTTGCGAAATGCCTTCATCATCCATGTGTCTTCCGCTGGCGCGGGACTGATGTGGATGGCGCTGCCCATTACATTGCCTTGGGCGCTATTCCGTTTCCTGACAATGAAATTGTGCCGCAAGCCCGTCTGGCCGGCCGCTGTGGTCCGTCGCGGAGCATCTGGGTCCTCCAGTGTGCCGCCGCTCCGCGCGCCGGCAGTGTACGGGCGAGTCGATCATTCAGCAGGGCGCGCAGATGAGATGGAGCGCTTCTGGAAAGAGTCGATAGCCGCAGCGATGGCTCGCAATGATGGGGTGCGGCAGCTGTTGAACGAAAGTGGGGGCAAGGCACGGTGACCGCTATGGCTGGATTCCAGGTGCTTCCAGAGCGGAATGGCTACTGGGGACATTTCCTGACGAACGCGGGTCTGCCGGGATGCGCGCGTGTGGGCCCTGGTCGCGCGGTTCAGTGGAACGATAAGAACTGCCTGGTGTTTTCGGCCTGGAGGCGGTCCTCACATCGGGGTTTTCTATTCGTCCTGTCACTGATGGCGCTGCTACCGCTGTTCAGCATGGCGATGAATGTGCTGCTGGCGATCAAAAGCGAGACGCAAGGCTGGCCGCATTTGATGGTGCTGGCAGCGCTGTTTATTGCCGGCATGATTGGCTGCCTGGCGTTGGCCCGTCATCTGTATCGCAAACCTGCGGAGCCGCCGGTGGTGCTCAGTCGTCGGCTTGGAAAGTTCTACGCTTGGTTGGACGCAAGCAGGGGTTGGAAAAGTCTGGACTACGATACCGTGGTACCCATCAGCAGATGGGATTCGGTCCGCGGCAAGCATGTGTCCACGCCAGTTCAGGTGCTTGCCGTCGTAACGCTGGTGCCAGGCAGTCGCCAGATCGACACATTCCTGCCCCTGTCGGAGCCCGCGCTCAACGACGCCGGTCCCGAAGAGCTATGGGAATTTCTTCGGCACTACATGAACGGCGACATGAGCACACTTCCTGTGAGCGCGGCCCCTCCACGATTGGTCGGGGTCCGGGCCGACCTGGTGCAGTTGGAGCGGCTGGTGTTCGATCCTTGGATTGATCGTGATCATCGCGTCAGAGGGCTTTCCGGATGGCTTCATATCCTGCTTCTCGGCAGCTTTATGTTCTGGTTCGAACTGACGGGATTCTGGCTGCTGCGTCGTGCCCCGCGTGTTGCCTGGCCCGATGCGTTGGCCGACGAGCTGGATTCCCTGGCGATGAAGGCATCGCCCAGCCCAGGCGCGCACCCGCAGCAGTGGGCAGGCGGCGCGCTATGGGTTCGCTGGTTGCTGCCGGCACTACTCAATGCAGTGATCGTGCTTACGCCGATGGTTCTGCTGGCGCTTATGCCGTGGACCACTGGCAGCTCCTGAAGCCCAATCGGTGGGAACTGGGGCGTGCGCTCACCCAGCTGATGCGTCGTGACGTGGTGCACGGTAAAGACGAGCAGCGCCATGGAGCCCAGTGGCGGGCTGATGGCGAACCAGCGCCAGGCCTTCGACTGCCAGCGTGAAAAGCGTGTGGTACATCGAGTGCGAGGTGAGGCAAAACAGGCCAAGCACCAGCGCAATGTAGACACGTCTGATCGGTTCGATCTTCACGGGCATCCATCCCCGCAGCGTCGAGCATGGCTCGACTCTCCATAAGCAGATCACATCGCCGGGCAGGCCGGATCCTTGCCGCTCACCGCCGCACAGATCCTGCGCCGGCAGTCCACGCCTTTCAGTGAGGTGGGGCTGGGGCAGCTGCGCAGCTGCGCCTGGATGTTGGATTCGGTCGAGGCGGACTTCTTGCTGGCCACGCGCTCAAACGCGGCGCGCTCGTCTTCGGCGCGTTTGCGCTGGTCTGCTTCGATCTGGGCGATCAGATCATCCATGCTCTGAGGCTGGGCCTTGGCTTTTGCCTTGGCCTTGTCCTCTTCCTTGATGATGCCGAGCAGGGTGCCGAGCAGATTTTCATCGCCCTTGCCTGCGGTACCGGCGGCGCGACTGCTGCGTTCACCCGGCTGGGTGCCCCGTGCCCGCGTCGTTGCAGCGGTGCCGGTGGTTGCGGCAGCGCCCGCAGCAGCGGTTGCCGCGTCAGCGGCAGGCGCGGGTGGGCTCCCGGCGGTGGCCGGCAGCGCCGGCTCAGTCGGAGAAGCGGGTGCATCGACGATCATCGCGGCACCTTCACCCGGTGCCACGGACGGGGCGTCCGGGTGCCCGGTCACATGGCCGGTGTCGGGTGTCAGTGAATACTCGGACGGGTCGCTGTAGTCATTACTACCGGACAGACCCCAGGCGGTCAGCCCGGCGATGACGACCACGGCACTGGCCAATGCCAGCCACAGGACCGTACGGCGTTTGCCGCTGGACGGCGCGCGTGCGGCACGTGGCGACGCGGTTGCCTGCCGGCCCTCCATGTCTGCCAGAATACGGCCCGAATTCGGGGCCTGGCCCTTTGCCTGCGCTCCCCCTGAGAGCAGACTTGGCCGATTGATTCCGCCATTATTCAAGTGCATCCAGCCCTTGGTTTGAGTCGGCAACTGCCGAAGCGAATTTGCGCATTCTTAGTGAAAGCGGTTGGGGCGTCAACCAGATCGCGTGTCAGGGAGGACCGGTGTTGCCAATCGTGGTTGCTGCCATTGCCGTCGTACTGTTGGTGGCTGGCGTGTGCTGGGTACTGTTGTTCCCCGAGACGGTCGAATCGCTGCGTCAGGCGATCGCGAAGCGTCTGGGCGGATTCCGTCGTCGGGCGGGGCAGGTCGGTGACCGGGTCGGCCACGGCGCCACCCGCGTGCGCAGTGGGGTTCGTGAAGAGGTCGGAGCCGTGCACGGCGCACTGCGGCGTCACTGGCTCATTCTGGTTGTCGCCGCAGCGTTGCTGCTGATTCCTCCAACTGTGATATTCGTCACGCGGCAGACCGTGGTGCTGGAGGATTTCAGGGGCGATGATCTGGCGGAATCGAGTTCGATGGTCGCTCAGCTGCTACGCGGGGAGCGGCTGACGCCGCCGCCGCCGCCGCCGCCGGAGGTGTTCACCACTGCCGAAGTGCGTCGTCTGCGGCCCGAAATCGTCACGGCTGATCGCAAATGGGATCAGATCGATCCCGATCTGCAGCAGCGCGTGCTGGCCATCTATGAGGTCATGCGACGCCAGTACGGTTACGAAATGGTGCTGATCGAAGGCTATCGCAGTCCGCAGCGGCAGGCCGAACTGATGGCGGGTGGCAAGGCGACCCGGGCCGGTGCCTGGCAGAGCTGCCACCAGTATGGGCTGGGCGTGGACAGCGCACCCATCCGCGATGGCAAGCTGCAATGGGACATGGAAGATCCGTGGACCCGGCGTGGGTACTTCCTGTACGGCGAGCTGGCTGAACAGGCGGGCCTGGACTGGGGCGGAAACTGGCGGAGCATCAAGGACTATGTTCACGTGGAAATGACGGACCGCTGCCGCGCCGCCCGGGTAGCAAAGCGCGAGGAACTGTCCCGTCAAGGGTGATAACCGCACGGCGGTACTGGTATGGTTACGCCGATGGCCTGCGTCGTCGGGGGAACCGGGGGGCGATGGAACGCCGGGTCACACATGGATCAAGGAGCATGATGGATGGCACGACCGTTTATCGTCGTCGGTGACCCGCTCAGCCACGGAGGGACCGTGGTGGCGGGCACCGGACAGACCGACATCAATGGCAGGCCGGTGGCGCGCGTCGGTGATCGTGCGTTGTGCGCCGTGCATGGCGCGACCACGATTGTCAGTGGCGACGCGACAGTGCTCATCGACGGTCAGCCGGTGGCGCGCGACGGCGACCGCACCGCGTGTGGAGCGACGCTGGTCGCTTCGCAGGCCATGACCGGTCTGCGTTGACCTGCGCGGTCGACAGGAGCAGCGCATGGAGCAGGGCAACTGATGGCAGGATGGCTGGGCAAAGCAGCTTCGGTGGTGATGATCTTCGTCGCCACCTGGGGCGCGACGATTCTCTACTGGCGCAACAGCGGCACGGTACCGACCGGCATGCAGATGCTGGCCTACCTGGGCCTGCTGCCCGTCGGCCTGAGCGGTGCCGGCTTCATGCTGCGTGGCGCCGCGCGCCGTGGCGTCGATGCGGCGCTGGACAAGGCTGCGGCCAACGATGGGGAGCCGACCAAGGGCAAAGGCGAAGCCGTCGCGACGAAGGTGATGGTGCCGCCATCGGTGGCGTTGATTGCCGGTGGCCTCAGGCTGGGTGTGGATCTGGATGCCCAATCATGGCTGGCTGCTGCCGCTGCGCCGCCGCGTCCGACGCTCGATGGCCGCTTCCGCGACAACTACAACCTGCCGGTGCGCATGAGCGCGGCGCAGGACCTCGATGAGTTCCTGGTGCTGCAGGCCCGTCAGGACGGCATCGACACCGCAGCCCACGAACGGCGTGCGCTTGCCCTGCTGCAGCCGGTGCTGGAGGAACTGCTGGAGGCAGCATCCGCGGCGCTGCCGGAAATCATGGCTTCCGAGGAAGTGGTGGTGGCCGGTCTGCGGCGTCGCGACGAACAGCGCGTGGAGAACGTACTGAGCGTCGAGCTGCTGGTGCCGGGCAGCTGGTCCGATGCGCTGCGCCCCTGGGTGCAGACATGGCTGCTGGAACAGGCGCGGATGGCAGGCATCGATGCGCGCCGCTTCGATGTCCGGGTCACCTCGCTGGACGGCGCACGCGAGGTGTGGCCGCACCTGCAACGGGTGATCGACGCACTGGATCAGGGCGAGCCACGCTGGCACCTGCTGGTGTCCGCGTCTTCTTCGATCGATGCCGGCATCGTTTCCTCATGGCAGTCCTCCGGTGTGCTGGCAACCGCACAGAATCCGGATGGCCGCATACCGGGCGAGGGTGCCGCCGGCGTCCTGCTGGCGAGCCGGGGCGTTGCCCATGAAGGCGACGCGCGGCTGTGGCGCCCGCAACTGGTACGCGCCGAGCAGATCGAGGCGACCCGGCCGGCCGAACAGCGCCGTCAGCTGGCGACGCTCGCTGCGCAGTGGCAGCAGATGCTGGGCCTGGAGGGAGCACAGGCCCAGTTCGTGCTGCATGATGCCGATCACCGGGGCGATCTGATGGTCGATGCCGCCGCCATCACGGCGTCGCTGGCTCCCGACCTGGACTTCAGTCCGCAGAGCCTGGCGCTGGCGATCAGCGCAGGCGAACTGGGCCCGGTGCTGCCGTTGGCGCAGCTGGCACTGGCCCGCGCACAGCTTGACCGCCAGGCCGAGCCGGTGCTGTTGCTCGGCGTGGCCGACAACCAGCAGCGACTGTTCGGCCTGGTCGACCCTCTTCCTTCCCCGACGCAGGCGGCCGATGCGCCGTCGGCCCCCTGACTTCCTGGATCCCTGCATGAGTTTGAGCAATTTCAGCTACTACCTGCGCGACTACCGTCTCTGGATGGTGCTCGGCCTGGTCGGTGCCGCTGCGCTGGCCCACTACGGTGAGGCCGAAGCACGGCAGATCGGCATCTGGGTGGCCATCGTGCTGGCCGGCCTGCTGGTGCTGGCGCTGCTGGTCTGGATCGTGAAGCGGATCCTGGCCCGTCGCGCGGCCAAGCGCGTGGAGGCGATGGTCAAGGATGAGGCGGACAAGGCGGTAGCCACCGCTCAACCCGCCCAACGTGCCGATACCGAGGCGCTGCGCACGCGCATGATGGACGCGGTCAAGCAGATCAAGTCCTCGCGGATGGGCGTGCTGAAGGGCAACGCCGCGCTGTACGAGCTGCCGTGGTACGTGATCATCGGCAATCCGGCTGCGGGCAAGAGTACGGCCATCCTCAATTCCGGCCTGCAGTTCCCGTTCGAGGACAACCGCGGCAACGTGGTGCAGGGCATCGGTGGTACCCGCAACTGCGACTGGTACTTCACCACCAACGGTATTGTGCTCGACACCGCTGGCCGCTACTCGGTCAGCGTCGAGGACCGCATGGAGTGGCTGACCTTCCTCGGCCTGCTGAAGAAGAACCGCCCGCGCGCACCGATCAACGGCGTGATCATCGCCGCCAGCCTGGCCGAGCTGTCCGGCAGCAAGCCGGAGTTCGCGATCGAGCTGGCCAAGAACCTGCGCCAGCGCGTGCAGGAAATCACCGAGCGGCTGGAAGTGTTCGCGCCGGTGTACGTGCTGTTCACCAAGGCCGACCTCATCGCCGGTTTCAGCGAGTTCTTCCGCAACCTCGATCCCGGCGAGCGCGAGCATGTGTGGGGTGCGACTCTGCCGTTCGACGTGCATCAGCAGGGCGACGCGCTGGCGGCATTCGACAGCCATTTCGACGAGCTGGCCGAAGGCATCAAGGAAATGAGCCTGACCCACATGGCGATGCAGCGTGGCCGTGAAGTCTCGCCTGGGCTGCTGTCGTTGCCGCTGGAGTTCGTCGGCATCAAGCCGGCGCTGCGCACCTTCATCGCTACGCTGTTCGAGGACAACCCCTACCAGTTCAAGCCGGTGTTCCGTGGCTTCTACTTCTCCAGCGCACTGCAGGAAGGGCGTTCGGTGCATCACGCGTCCGAACGCGTCGGCCGCCAGTTCAACCTGGAGCGCGGGTCCAATGTCGATGAGGCGCCGACCGGCCATACGGCGTTCTTCCTCAAGGACCTGTTCCGCAAGGTGATCTTCGCCGACAAGGAACTGGTCCGGCAGTATTCCAGCCCGCACCAGAACCGGCTGCGCTATGGCGTGTTCCTGGGCGCGGTGGGTGTGCTGGCGCTCGCGCTGGGCCTGTGGACCTGGTCGTACACCACCAATGCCCAGCTGGTGGCCAATGCCACCAAGGATCTGGATCAGGCCGTGCGCGTGCAGAAGGACCGCATGGATCTGAAGTCGCGTATCGATGCCTTGCTTCTGCTGCAGGATCGCATGGAGCAGCTGGACCGTTATGGCAAGGAAGGCGGCGTCACCACCCATCTGGGCCTGTACCAGGGCACCGCGATCCGCGAGAAGCTGCTGCGTGAGTACAACCACGGCATGCAGCAGGTGATGCTGGCGCCGACCGTCTCCAATCTGGAGAACTATCTCGGCCAGGTGGTCGCCGAGCGCGACAAGCTCGGCCAGGGCGGCAGCGCTGCCGCCGAGAGCGAGGTGCTGTATCAGAACGCATCGCCGACCAGCACCAACGATGCGTACAACGCACTGAAGACCTACCTGATGCTGGGTAACCCGAAGTACGTCGAAGGTGCTCACCTGTCGCAGCAGCTGACCCTGTTCTGGCGCACCTGGCTGGAGGCCAACCGCGGCCAGATGAGCCGTGAGGAGATGGTGCGCGCGGCCGAGAAGCTGATGACCTTCTACGTAGCGCAGGCGGGCCAGCCCAGCTGGCCGCAGATACAGAACAAGGTCACGCTGGTGTCCGACACGCGTCAGGCGCTGGGGCAGGTGATGAAGGGGCAGCCGGCGATGGAGCGCGTGTACGCGCAGATCAAGGCACGTGCCGGCGCCCGCTTTGGAACCACCACCGTCGACAGCCTGGTGGGTGTGGAGCGCAACGGGCGCCTGATCAACGGCAGCTATGCGATTTCCGGTGCGTTCTCGCGCAAGGCGTGGGAAGAGTACGTAAAGGATGCGATCAAGGAAGCAGCCAATACCCAGCTGAGCACCACCGACTGGGTGCTGGGTACCACCGAGCAGAGCGATCTGTCGCTGGCCGGCAGCCCCGAGCATGTCTCGCGCGAGCTGGTGACCCTGTACAAGAACGACTACGCGCGCGAGTGGAGCAAGTTCGTGCAGGGCCTGAGCGTGGCCGAGTTCAGTACGTTCGACGAGGCGGTGGCCCGCATCAACAAGCTGGGTGATCCTGGCAACTCGCCGCTCCGTGTTCTGCTGGAGCGCATCAACGAGGAGACGGTATGGGACAACCCGCCGGCGCAGGCGCGTTCGAGCAAGGCGCGCAAGGGCTTCGTGGCCTGGTTCCAGCGCACCATCCTGCGCAAGGACCCGGCAGCGACGGCCGCCGCGCAGCCGGTGGGTCCGATCGGCAAGGCGTTCGAAGGCATCGCGCGGCTCACCAGTGAGCGCGGCGATCAGCCGGCAGTGATCACGGCCTACTTCGAGACCCTGGGCAAACTGCGTGCGCGCCTGAATGCCATCAAGAGCCAGGGCGAAATCGGCGTGGGCACCCGCAAGCTGATGCAGGACACCTTCAGCAATGAAGGCTCCGAACTGAGCGCGGGCCTGGCGCTGGTCGACGAGCAGGTACTGACCGGGCTGGACGAGAAGCAGCGTGAAGCCCTGCGCCCGCTGCTGCTGCGCCCGTTGACCCAGACCTTCAGCGCCCTGATCCCGCCGACCGAAGATGAGGTCAACAAGACCTGGAAGGCGCAGGTCTACGACCCGTTCAAGGCACGCATCGGGCAGCAGTACCCGTTCAACCTCAACTCGGATGTGGATGCCGCACCGAGCGACATCGCCGGCATCTTCGGTGCCAGTGGCAGCATTGCCGCCTTCAACAAGGACGCGCTCGGCACGCTGGTGATCCAGCGCGGTCCGCTGCTGGAGACCCGCCGCTGGGCAGGGCAGGGTGTGAACCTGTCGGCTGAGCTGGTTGCCAACTATGGCAACTGGGTGAGCGGCTCTGCCGCCGGCGCGGCGCAGGACACCACGATCTTCGAGATCCTGCCGTCGCCGGCTGCCGGCGCGCTGGAGTACAGCATCGAGATCGATGGCCAGGTGCTTCGTTATCGCAATACCCCGCCGCAGTGGACCACCATGCAGTACCCGAACGCGGGGCAGGTGCCGGGCGTGAAGATCACGGCGGTGACCGGCGACGGTCGTACCGTGGAGGTGTTCAGTGCACCGGGCGCGAACGGCTTCAACCGCCTGATGGCCGAAGGCGAATACGAGCGCCTGGATGATTCCAGCCGTATCACCTGGAACGGCAATGGTGTGGCCGTGACGGTGGAAATGCGCATCGTCCGCCGGGCCGGCAGCGGCAGCGAGGGCGGCGGTGACTGGCAGCGCGGCCTGCAGCTTCCCGAGCGGGTGGCCGGTGGTACCCCTGCCGCGCCCGCGCCGGCGGCCACCGCGCCTGCTGCGGCGCAGACCACGGGAGGTGCGCAATGAGCCGCGTCGTCAGTGCCGGAGTTTCCTACTTCGGCAAGGTGCCATCGCGCGGTGATTTCGTCCGTGCGGCCGACAATCACCAGCTGCTGGGCTGGCTGGACCGGTGGGCGGGCGAGAGCCTGGAACTGCTGAGCCAGAGCCCGGACTGGAAGCAGCGCTACGACGAGGCACCGGAGATCCACTACGCGTTCCTGGGTTCTCGCAGCAAGATGGTGCTGTGCGGGCACTTCCTGGCCAGCCGCGATTCCTCCGAACGCCGCTTCCCGCTGCTGTCCGCGCTGCGCCTGGATGCGCCGGAACCGTTGCCGTTCATCGGCCGCAGCCCGCTGGCGATGTCCAACGCCTGGTCCGGACTGGCCCGCCTGGCACGCCAGGCCTACCAGGAAAGCGACGCGGCGCAGGCGCTGGCGCAGCTGGCGGACGCACGTTTCAGCATCAGCACCGATCCCGGTGACTACAACGGCAGCTTCCAGGACTTCCTGGAGAGCACCTCGGTGGCAGACCTCGAGTCGCGCCTGCGCGATTCCGGTCACGGCGAGGTGGCGCTGCGACAGGTGCTGCCGGCACTGGGCCTGCTGCTGCAGCCGGTGCTCAGCGGGGGCGATGTCAACATCGACAAGGCGCTGGTGTTTCCGCTGGTCCGTGACCCGGCCTATCGCCCACTGGTGGCGGCATTCTGGCTGGATCTGCTGTCCAGCTTCGTCTCCCGCGGCGATTTCGAACTGGCGGTGCTGATCCGCAACGACGCTGCGCCGAGCATGATCGTCGGTTTCAACGGCGCCGACCGCCAGGTGCTGCGTGCGGTGCTGGCCCCGGCGGAAGCCGGCGACTTCCTGATCCGGATCCAGCATTCGGAATGGGTGGACGACTATCTGCGCGGCGATTACAACCTCAACCGCTTCGGCAGCTTCCTCGACCGTGACGATCTGGCCCTGGCCACCGCACGCAAGCTGTTCGGCGAGACTTTCCTGGGAACCTGATGATGCGCTTGTGCAACCCTCTCTCCCTTGCGTTGCCGCTGCTGCTCGCAGCCGTGCCGCTGGCCGCGCAGAACGCGCCTGCTGCGGCACAGGCTGCCACCGAACGACCGGTGGTGATCGAAGGCGTGGTGCCTGACCAGGCGACCAAGGCCAAGCTGCTGAACAATCTGCGTGCCGTGTATGGCGCCGAGCGCGTGGTCGACCGCATCCAGGTCGAGACGATCGCGACCCCACCGAACTGGGGCGATTACGTGGCGGGCATGATCAATCCCGGCTTGAAGCGGGTGTCGCCCGGCAAGCTGGAAGTGAACGGACAGGCAGTGCGGATCACCGGTGAGGTCGGCAACGAAGCGCTGCGGCAGCAGGTGGCCAGCGACCTGAGTCTGGCCAGCAATACCAGTTACACCGTGACCAACGCGCTGAAGGTCGGCTCGCAGCAGAACGTGCTGGACCAGACGCTGGCCAACCGCATCATCGAATTCCAGAGTGGCAGTGCGCGTCTGACCCCGTTCGGCATGAGCATCCTCGACGAGATGGTCGCCAAGATGGCGCAGATGCCGGACAGCCGTTTCCTGATCATCGGCCATACCGACAATGTCGGGCAGCGCGAATCGAACCTGGCGCTCAGCCACGCGCGTGCGCTGTCGGTGAAGAACTACATGGTGTCCAAGGGCATTCCGGGCAGCCACATGGATGTCGTCGGCAAGGGACCGGACGAGCCGGTGGCGGACAACACCAGCAACGATGGCCGCGCACGCAATCGGCGCATCGAGTTCAAGATCCAGTAAACATGACGGGGATCGGGCCAGACCCGGTCCCCGCACGAGCGTGATCCGCAGGCAGATCAGTCATCTGGATTGACGTCCAGCATCTCTTCCATCTGTTCCAGCGTGCCGTGGTCCTTGATGACGCGCTTGAGCCAGACATGCAGCGGCATCTCGCCCCAGCGTGCGGCCTTCTCGGCGAGATAGGCCACGGGGCTGTGCGGTTCGGTCCGACGGAAGAACTCAGCGACCTGGCGCAGCTGCTGCAGCGCTTCCTTGCGCGAGCCGGGTGCACCCGCAGGGCCACGCGGTGCTGTCACCGGGGCCGCTTCGGACGCCGGCGCCTCATGGCCGAACGATGCATCTTCAAAATCGTCGGAGGAGGCTTCGGTTTCACCATCGAGCAACACCCCGGCTTCGCGTGCGAAGCGCAGCACGGTGCGCTGCAGGTGTTCAAGCTGCTCACGCACCGCGCTGAAGCTTGGGCCATCCAGCCCCAGGCGGTTGTCGACCGCGGCCTGCAGTTCGGCCAGGGCCTGGCTGCAGTCGGGCAGGTCGTCGGCCAGCTGCCGGTAGAACCCGTGCTGGGTATCGCGGCGGGCGGCAGTGAGAATGTCCAGGCCAGGGCGGCCGTCATCCTCTTCGCCGCTGTTGGCACGGGCATGGGCATGCTCGAAGTCGGCGAGGCTGAAACGCCCCTGCGGCGCGACGGCAATCGGCACGGAGCGCAGCCATTGCAGCGAGTTGGTCAGCAACCAGCTCAGGTTGCCGATGCGCTCTTCAAAATCGCCGTCAGGTGCCTGCGGATGCACGTCATCCCAGTAGCGGTCGCACAGGCCGGCGGTGAGCCGGTAGCCAGCGGCGAGGCCCTTGAATCCTTCCAGCTGGGTGGCGGCTTCGCTGAGCCAGCCTGCCAGCCGCAGGTCCTTGGTCCGGGTCTGCAGCAGGTCGGTGGCATCGCGCAGCACGCTGCTCCAGTCAGCGTACTTGATGTCGGTCTGCCACGCCCCCTGGTCCAGGGTCGGGTCGTCGGCACGACGGTTTTCGATGATCCGATCGAATTCAGCCGAGAACGACAGGTCTTCACCGGTCGGGGCGTGTTCCGAAATCGGGGCCAGCAGGGCTTCCTGATCCAGCATGGCGGGTCTCGTTGGGGACTGTGGGCGATTCTAGCCCGCCGATGTGAACGCGGTCGCGGGATTGGTCCGTCCAGGCATGCCTGAATACGGAATGCCGTCAGTTATGTGACGAACAACGCACTTCTGCGGCGGTCGAGGCGTCGTGATTTTGACGAACACCGCAATCTGGTAGATTTGATGGCTGGAATCCGACGCCGCCGGGTAGGTGCAGGCGTCTTCACACTGGAATTGGCATGGATCAGCTGAACTACGTGATGACCCAGGTTGCCGGGCTCGGTGACGCGCAACGCCTGTATCGACTGCGGTCCGATGCACTGGAAGGGTGCACGGTGGAGCGGTGGCGTGGCGGTGATGCGCTCGGCCAACATGCCTGGACCGATGTCGATGTACTCGCCACGCGCGCTGATATCGCGCTGGACGCCCTGCCGGGCACGCGTGCGACACTGGTCGCGCAGATGGCCGATGGTGGTCAATGGCAGCGCAGCGGCCTGATTGCGGACGCTTCCTGCCTGGGCGGCGACGGTGGCCTGGTGCGCTACCGGCTGCAGCTGGTGTCGTGGACGTGGTGGCTGCAGCATGCGCGGCACAGCCGCGTGTTCCAGGAACAGAGCGTGCGTGCGATCGTCGATGCCGTACTGGCAGGGCACGCTGGCATCGCTCGCTGGCGCTGGGCCGAGGGCGTCGACGCCTTCCTTGGCCAGCGCGTGCGCAGCTACTGCGTGCAGTACCGCGAGAGTGACCTGGATTTCCTGCAGCGCGTGCTCGCCGAAGAAGGCCTGGGCTGGCGTCTGTACGCCGATGAGGAAGCGCCATGCGGCAATGGCATGGAGATCTTCGCCGACAGCGTCGCGCTGCCGGAAGATGCCACCAGCGCGGCTGCAGGCGTGCGGTTCCATCGCAGTGACGCCACCGAATCCAGTGACAGCGTGCAGGCCATCGGCCTGCGTCGGCGCCTGGCCAGTACCTCGATCAGCCTGCAGAGCGATGATTACCGCCAGGTACGCGCACTGGTGGCACAGTCGCCGATGGAGGGCGGAGGTGGCCAATCGTCGCGCGAAGACTACGATGCGGTAGGTGCCTACGCCTTCAGCGACAGTACCGCCGGTGCGCGCCAGGCCCGCCTGCAGGCGCAGGCGCGCGAATCCCACAGCCGTGGTTGGCAGGGGTCGGGTACGGTTCGCGGCTTCCAGTCCGGACAATGGCTGCGGCTGCAGCAGGCCCCCGGTGCGACACCGCCTGAGCTGCTGCTGGTGGCCGTCGAACATGCCGGCATCAACAATCTCCCTACCGATCTGCGACGAAGCCTCGATGACGCGCTGGGCGTGGCGCCGATCGATCCGGCCGACGCTGCGCTCTGGCAGCAGGCCGAAGCAACCGGGTATGGCAACCGTTTCGGCGCGGTGGATCGCACCCTGCCGTGGCGCCCGCTGCTGCAGGACGGTAGTGGCGCACGGCTGAATCCGCGCCCGACCGTGCCGGGTTACCAGACCGCTGTCGTGGTTGCCGGCGACGGAGGCGCCAGCAAGGACCTGCACGCAGACAGCCATGGCCGCGTGCGCGTGCGTTTCCACTTCCAGGAAGGCGAGGGCGGCGGAGCCAACGACAGCGCATGGTTGCGCGTGGCACAGCGCTATGCCGGACCCGGCGTGGGCAGCCAGTTCCTGCCGCGCATCGGCCAGGAAGTGCTGGTGGGCTTCCTCGACGGCGATATCGATCGGCCACTGGTGCTGGGCACCCTGTACAACGGACGTGGCGAGGCGGGCGTGGCACCGACGCCAGCCGGCGGAAGCGGCCAGAGCGACGTGTCGCTGTATGGCCAGGCTGCAGACATGCGCGGCAGCGCGCAGGCCAACCTCAGTGGCGGCCAGGCGCCGGCCTGGCATGCTGCCGGCATGGGGGACCAGGCGCATCGGCAGGGCGGTGCGCTGTGGGGTATCCGCTCGCGCGAGTGGGAAGGCGGGCAGGGCGCCAACCATCTGCTGTTCGATGACTCGAACCAGCAACTGCGCGCGCAGCTGGCCAGCAGCCAGCAGGTGTCACAACTGACCCTGGGGCACCTGCGTCACCAGGCAGACAATTATGTCGGCAGCCTGCGTGGCACCGGTTTTGAACTGCGCAGCGACGCGTGGGGCGCGGTGCGCGCCACGGCCGGTGCCTGGTTCTCGGCCTATGGCCGCCATCCGACCGCGCCTGCGGGTGAGGCGGTGCAGCCTTCCGCGCTGCTTGCGCAGCTGCAGACGCTGGGCGAGCGCTTCACCCAGGCCGCGCGTACGCACCTGACCAGCCCGTTGGCGATGCAGGAGGGGGCGGGGGCGAAGCAGCGGTCGGTCCTGGTGAGCGACCAGTCGCCGCTGCCTGGCATCCTCAAGAGCGTGCGCACCACCTTGACCGGGGAAGGCTTCGATCCGGCAACCGAGCAGGCCCGCAAGCGCAACGCTTCGCCCGGTGACAAACGCGTGCCGCACAGCGGGGATCCCTTGCTGGGCGTGGCCGCTCCCGACGGCGTGGTGCACGTTGCTGGACAATCGCTGCAGTGGTCCAGTGGTGAGGGCGTGCTGCTGTCCAGTGGCAGCCACAGCGATCTGGCCGTGATGGGGCAGGCGCGGCTTCATGCATCGCAGGCGCTGGGCATGCTGGCCGCGGCCAGTTCTGGCGCGGGTGCAGCGAGTACCACGCTGGTTGCAGTGGCAGGCAACGGCATGGTGGACGTGCAGGCGCAGGCCGATGCCATCCATGTGCAGGCCCGGCAATCGCTGCGCGCCAGCAGCGCGCAGGGCGTGGTTGAAGTCGAGGCGGGGAAGGTTGTGCACATCGCCACCAGCGGAGGTGCCATCATTACCCTTGAGGGCGGCAACATCACGTTCGCGTGCCCGGGTGTCATCACCGTCCATGCAGGGACCAAGTCGTTCCTGGGCCCGGCCCAGTTCAAGACCGAGCTGCCGAACTGGAGCCAGAGCGACACATCCAGCTGGAGACTGACCGGATTCTCGGGGTGATGGAAGGCATGCCCCGATATCACTGCTGGAACTCTTCGAAAAGGCACCGAACCATGAATCAGAGCAAGCCACGCAAGCCGGTCAACCGTCACCTGCCCGTCGCGTTGCCCGAACTGCTGCTGGCTACGTTGTTGCTGCCACTGGTGGCCTGCGGAAACGGGGCACCGCAAGGGGACGCGCAGGAGGACGCCACGCGTTCGGCGCAGGCCGCGGTCGAGGCGCAGATCGCGGCCGATGCACATGCCGCAGAGGGTGAGGCGCCTCTGCCGGGTGACCCGGACAGCACCGAAACGCTCTTCGACGGGTTGCTTGATTGCCAGCCGAAGGGTTGGTACCTCAGCGCTGAATCAGGTCGGCCCGCCAACCCTTACCTGGCCCGGCACGCGCCCGAACCCTGCGAACGCGATGAGGAGTTCGGGATGGCGTACTTCTGTGTCAAGGCGGATTTCCATGGCTTGCCGGTCGACAGGGTAGTTGCCCATCTGGGAACCGCGCCCACCCCGATCGGCGTCCTGATCGACCTGCCGCTGGAGCAGGCGCGCGCGCGCGCGCGCAAGTCGTTGGGGTCGGATTTTCCCGATGATGAGCGCAGCCAACGCGGCGAAAGGCCGAAGCTGGGCCCCCAGGGTGACAACACGCAGAAGTCGCAGTTGATGTGCACGCCCGATTGGGCTTGATCAAGGATAGAGAAAAGCACGATGCCGACGTACAACCCAGGCCCGCCATTTCGCGTAAGCAGTGACTGGTCGAAGGCCCGCAAGCACCCGACACAGGGTACGGTGAAGCGCCACGAAGGGCAGGACTGGGCCGCACCGGCAGGTACCCCCATTCCCGCTGCAGCAGACGGGCATGTGATCTATACCGGATGGATGAACGGCTACGGCAACACGATCGCCGTCGAGCACATGATCCGTGGGCAGGTGGTGCATACGATGTATGCACACATGTCGGCTGCGTCGCCGCTGAAGGTCAAGGACAAGGTCAAGAAGGGCGATCCGCTCGGGCCGGTCGGGATGACGGGCGGGGTGAGTTCGGGCAATCACCTGCATTTCGAGGTGCATCCGTTCGCCGAGTCCGGGAAGCTGGTGCTGCACAAGACGGTGGATCCGGCGACCTTCGATTTCCCGGACGGAGAGGCCGTGTCCGGCGCGTTCGGGTACCCATTCCTGCTGAAGGATGGCGAGCCGGCGAGCAGCGTGGCGGCGTACATGCATGCCATGCGCGGTGCGGAAGACGGGTTCTATCCGGTCGGCGGCAACAGCCTCTGGCATGGCGGCATCCACTTCGGCGATGGGACCGCGAACGAGCTGGCGCAGGGCCCGACACAGCTGGGCGAGAAGAGTGGCGTGCGCTGCATCGCGGATGGCGAGGTGGTGGCCTACAAGCTTGATTCGACCTATCCGGCGGTTCAGTTCCGCGAAAACCAGCTCAAGGCGCTGTACTCCACCGGCTTCACACTGGTGCGGCACACCCTGGTGCTGCCTGAAAGCACCCAGCTGAAAGCCTGCCAGCCTGAAAGCGAGGCGGCTGACCTTGAGGAGCAGACCCGCACCGCGCAGATGCGCTCGGCGATCGCGGTGAAGATGCAGACCGAGGACAAGAAGGCGGCTGCGGACGCCAAGGAGGCGCAGAAGGCGGCGGCCGCCGAGGCGGCCAAGGACAAGAAGAAGGGCATAAAAACCGACGTGCCCAAGGTCGCCGCCACGCCGGAGCGGACGGAAAGCAAGCCTGAAACCCTGGTGCTGTTCAGTCTCTACATGCACCTGATGGATTGGCGTGGCTATCGGCAGGATGACAAGATTCCGCGTGCGAAGTACTGGAAGGGCGACAGCACCTACCGGGTAACCGCCTCTGCCGCCGAAGACACGCAGAAGGTGCCGCCGCCCCCGCCGCCTCCGCAGGAAGCGCCGGCGGCCGATCCGTTCGCGTTGCCGCGCTCTCCGTTTTCCGTCGACCGCGGCTTTGGCCTGGGCCAGTCGCCGCTGGGCGGTGACTGGGGCCAGGCGCCGGTAGGTGACCAGGCCGGCATCGGGCAGCGTGGTTTCGGGCTGGAGGCGGCTGCGGAGCATGCGACGCCACAGCGGGTGCCGTACGGCAGCTTACCGACACAGGGGGCCACGGCTGCAACGACGGCCCCTGCAGCTGCCAGCGCGACGGCGGCGAGCGCACCAGTGGCACCCGCCATCAAGGGGCGCAAGGGTCTGAACATCCGGTCCGAACCGAATGGAAAGCTGCTGGGTATGCTGGCGCAGGGCGCTCGCGTGCGCTTCACTGAAACCAAGGCAGTGGGCAAGGGCGTATGGGGCCACATCGGTGAGCTGCTGGAAGGCGAGATCATTGCCGCTGAAGCTGTCGATGGGCAGGTCAAGCCTGGAGCAGAAACGGGTTGGGTTTATCTGTCGCGCATGGAAGCGGTGTTTGACAAGCCCGATCCGGTGGATCAGGTGGTGGTGCTGGACAAGCCGTTCCCGGTGAAGGCTGGCGACATCATCGGCCAGATCGGCGAATACCAGACCTTTGGTGTGGCGCGCGCATCGCCTTCGCCGGGTATGCGCAGCATGCTGCATCTGGAGGTGTTCAGCGGCGGTGATGTGCCCGGTTTCATCGGGCGCAGCCGTGCGTATGCGGCCACGCGGCCCGAGAACGAGCGCAACATGCTGGTGCTTGACGTCGGCGTCAAGCTGGTCACGCCCATCGCCAGCGACACCGTCCTGGCTGCAGGTTCGATCGTGGCGGTCGCTGCCGACAGTCCAAAGGGGGCCTGGGTAAAGTTGCACAAGTCCGTGGCCGAGCAGGCGCCGAGAAAGGCGCTTGGAAAGTACAATGAGAAAACCAAGCGCTACGCCGATGGCCGCATGTTCACCGGATGGTACGTCAGCAACACAGGTGAACGGACGCAGTCGGAGAAGGTGGGGGGGAAGTGGCCGGACCGTGAAGTGCTCACCGAGCTCGACGACGTGTTCTGGGCAGAAGCAGCGCGGGTTTCCACTGTTGCAGCTGGTAAGCCTCTCGATGCTGACTTGCCGGCGTGGACCCGGTATCCACTGCAGCTGAGCAACCAGACGACGCCTGCTGGAAAGCTGCCGCGCGTGATGGCACGCGTCGAGTTGGACGCGCTTGGGAAAGAGTCCGTCGCGATTGACGATAAGGGTAATCGCTGGTGGTGGGTGGCCACGGATCAGGTGCAAGGATGGGTTTGCCAGAAGGACCATCCACTGACACGTTGGGAATCCCCGTGGGCGTGGCCGTGCTTCGAGCACGTGGAAGAAGGTCAGCTGACACCACTGGATCTGATGGCCTGGAAGGTTTTCCAGATGGCCAAGTCGCGGCCCGAGGAGAAGGCGGAGCACAAGATGCGGGCCGATCGCGTCCGTGGCAGCTCGCTTCATCGCAAGATCTATCAGTTGATTGACGTCAACAACGATGGCGATCTGAGCCCGGCAGAGTTGAAACACGCGCAGCAGAATCCACTGCTGGCCCGCTACCTGCAAAGGTTGATTGCTCGCTACGAGAGCGAGTGGGGCGGCGGCATGCAGAAATGGGACGAACTTGATTCCATGATGATGCGAGCGCAAGGCAACGAATGGGCGGGCGAGAAGGTGCGGATCCGCAAGCTGCAATGGTGGGAAGCCGTGCAGGGGGTGAAGGATTTCCCTGCGAGCCTGGACGTGTTTCATTTCCATCCGCTGGCCATGATCTCCAATTTCATGGGCTTGGGGACGAAGATCATCGACGGTGACCTGGTGCGGCGCCTCGGTGACCTGATCGCGCATGGCGAAGGCGGATACGATTCGTATAATTCGGGCACCAAGAATGTTCCCGAGGGCAGGGTCGGTTTCAGTTTCCGCAATCCTCCGGCCGGTACAGTGACCGGGAAGACCATCGACGAAATCCTGGCAACCGAGCCTTTGGACGGTACCAACCGCAACCGGATGTTCGCAACCGGAAAATACCAGACCATCTTTGGAACCCTTAAGGCCGCCAAGGCCAAGCTGGGCCTCACCGGTAGCGAGAAGTACGATGCGGAACTACAGGAGCGGGTGTTCCGCGAGTACCTGCTGTACAAGGCAGGTGATGGCGCACTGGGGCGCCTGGTGATCGAAGGCAAGGGCACCGTGGATGATGCCCAGATGGCGGCGGCCCAGGAATGGGCATCGATCGCAGCGCCCAAGGGCCGCAAGATCGCCTCGGGAGTGATATCGGACGGCACCATGTCCTACCATCAATCGCTGGCGAACAAGGCCAACGTGGAGTCCACGCCGGCGGTTCGCGCGCTGCTTGTCGAAATCCTGGAAAGCAAAAAATGATGAAGATAGACACCAGCGCCTGGCGGGGACTACAGCCTGTGCTGTTGCTCGGCCTTCTTCTTTCGGCCGCCGCTTGCACGGGGAAGCCGAATTCATCGGAGAACCCAGCCGCAGTTGTGCCGCCGACTGGGGCGGCCACCTCGACCAAGGAAGCGCCCGCATCTACAGCAGGCAACGCACGATATGCTGGCGTCAAGATGCTCTCCCCTCATTCCGGGTGCGCTTTCCTGAGCAGTCCGCTCAACTTCTGTGATGATCGTCATCGTGCCCAGATCGACAAGGTGATCGCCGAGCAGCGGCCGAACTTCAACGGGCACTACATCGTGGCGGAGCTGGAGGAATGGCCTGAGTACTTCCAGCGCTCCGTCGTAGTCATCAACGCCCGGAGCGGGGTGGTGTATCCGTTGCCGATCGACGCATTGTCCGGCCCTTTGTCCAGCAAAGGAGAGCCCACCACATATGGGAAGGTGGAAACATCCGTGGATGCGCAGCAGTTCTGCCTGGTCGGAGCGATACTGGCCTACCGTTCGATCAACGACGGGCGTTTCTGCTTCGGATTCGACGGTGTTCGCTTTACCGGACACCAGACTGCATACATGGCGTCCGAAGCACAGTGAACGGATTTCAATGGGGCCGGCTTTTCCGCGCGCAGCGCTGGTGGCGCCGTAACGATATCGATTGGTGCACGCGGCCTGGTGGCGCGTGTGCAGCCACGACGGTTGGCCGAATCAGCATGCTGGTCGTGGCTGGGTTGATGGCAACGGCCTGCCATGCACAGCCTCCCGAAGTGGGCGGCTGGCGCAGAGTCTCCGACAGCGATCTGGAGCGACAGTACCATTTCTCCATGCTGCCGCACGCTGCAGCAGCGGGAAGTCGATGGGCCGCCTACGACGCCAAGGCGGGCAAGGTGGTGTGTTGCCTGTCGGTGGACGGTGCCGAGGTGGGCGAAAGTGAGCTCCAGGATCGCTTTGACATTCCGGGGCCGTGGATCACCGATCTGACCAATGGCTGGAATCTCGATGCCGCACCCTATCGCCCGCATGTGCAGCTGCTGAAGGTGCAGGGTGCGTTGAGCAGCTACACCTTCAAGGAAGAACGTGAAGCGGCTGGTGGTCTGCTGCTGCCACCCGACGCGCGGGCGGTGACGGCCGACACCCTGGAGATCGACGGCGAGCGTTATACGGTCCAGCGCCGTGAGACCTCGCTGGCCGATGGTGACGGTGGCGTTCATACCTACACCTTGAAACCGGCCAAGGGCGGTGCGGCATTGAAGGTCGAAGTGCCCTTCGGAACCTGTTAGTCGCCGCCATTGAATCGACGCGCAGGCATGTACGGAACACATGCGGACCTGGGGCTACTGCGGGATGTGCATGTCGAACCTGATGGAGGACTGCGTGCGGCGCAACAGGACTTCGGACAGCTGCTGCGGTTTCCAGCAAGTGCTGCTGCTGATCCTGCTTGTCTTGATTGCCGCGTGCGCCGGCAAGCCGGATCCATCGAGAGGTTCGGCCGCGGCCAGCCAAGGACCGGCATCGACGCCCCACAACGCGCCCTACGCAGGCGTTGTGATGAGCTATCCACACTCCGGCTGCGCGTACGAATACAGCCCGGTGGACTTCTGTGACGCGCAGCATCGCGCGCAGATCGACCAGGCCATCCTTACCCAGGTGCCGAACTTCAACCGGCATTACATCCTGACCCAGCTGGATGAGCGCAAGGAGTACTTCCAGCGCTCCATCGTGCTGATCGACAGCCGCGACGGCACCGTGTATCCGTTGCCCATCGATGCGTTCTCGGGCCCGTTGGTGGGCAAGGATGGCGCGCGTACCTATGGCACAGTGGAGACATCCGTTGAGAGCGACACGTTCTGCGTGAGCGGCGCACTGCTCGTATACCGGGCATTCGAAGAGGGCCGCTTCTGCTTCGGATTCGATGGTGTCAGATTCACCGGCCACACCACGCAGTACATGCAGTAGCGGCCGCGTTCCCCCGCGATCGCCGGGCCCGGCTGAACGAGCCGGGCTGCCCGACGTGGCGGACGCCTCACCTTCATGGCATCCTCACGCAACTGATTGGCCGCCGGCCATCGACGGATGAACGACATGCAGAACTGGATCGGCCGCGTGACCGGTGGACTTGCGGTGGCACTGTGCCTGGTGGCACCGCCGGCGCTGGCAGCCGAACCCGTTTTCGGTGGCTGGCGCAACCTCGATTCGCGTGATGGCGCCGAACCGGCGCTGCGTGACGTGCCGTTCGCCCTGCTGCCGGTGGCGGTCGCACGCGATGCACGCTTCAGCATCTATGACCGGGAGAGCAAGCGGCTGGTCTGCTGCCTGCAGGTGGCCAGTGCCGAGCTCGATGATGGCGCACTGCGCAAGGTCTACCAGCTGCCGGAACAATGGGTGGCCGATCTGCGCAACAGCCACAGCGGCCAGCGCCCGTGGCCGACCCGGGTGTACGAAATGCGTCGCACGGACGAGCTGGTGGACTATGGCTTCAACGAAGCGCCGGAGGCCTACAGCGATCTTGGAGGATTGCTGCTGCCGGCCGACGCACGGTTGATGCCCGACGGCAGCGTGCAGGCCGGTGCATCTTCCTATCGCCTGCAGTTCCGCAGCACGCAGCTGGGCGACGACAGCAGCGCACTGGACCGGTTCACCCTGCAGCCACTGCAGGACGGGGGCAAGCCGGTGGTGGTGGAAGTCTCCTACGGAACCTATTGATCCGTAAAGTTAATCTGGTGTGATGGCGCGGGCGTGCGCCGCGCTTTTCCATCTGCTAACGTCGGCCTACAGGGGAAGGACGTGCCATCCGGTCGCCGGTTGGCAGCAACGGTGGGAACGCCATGGAAGCGATTCGCAACCTCATGGTGCAGGCAGCGGGCCTCGACGCTGGAAGCCGCCTGTACCGGTTGGATCTGCCAGGCACGCCCGAGGTCGTCGTCGACCGCTGGCGTGGACATGATGCGCTGTCGCAGGGCAGGCAGCTGCAGATCGATCTGCTCGCGATGGATGCTGCATTGCCGCTCGCTGAGTGGCCGGGGCAACCCGCCTGCCTGCATGTGCGGCAGGCCAATGGCGAGGATTGGCTACGCCATGGTGTGATCGCCGCGGCCGAGTGCCTGCAGTCGGACGGTGGGCTGGCGCGCTACCGCGTGACCCTGCGCGACTGGACGTGGTGGCTCGACCAGGCCCGCTGCAGCCGGGTGTTCCAGGAACAGAGCGTGCGCGAGATCGTGGACGCGGTGTTCCAGATGCACCCGCAACATGCGCATTGGCGCTGGAGCGATGAGGTCGACGGGATGCTGGCCGCATCCCGGCCGCGCAGCTATTGCGTGCAGTACCGCGAGACCGACCTGGCCTTCGTGCAGCGTTTGCTGGCCGAAGAAGGGCTGGGCTGGTGCGTGCAGGATACCGGGGAGGCGACGGCGGGCCACGGCGTGCTGCTGTTCGCCGATTCGACCCTACTGCCGGAAGCCGCTGCGTCGCAGTCGGCGGGAGGGATCCGCTTCCATCGCGCCGATGGCACCGAGCAGAGTGATGGCGTGCAGCAGCTTGGCCTGCAACGGCGGCTGCATAGCACGCACGTGCAGCTGCACAGCAGCGACTACCGCAGTGCGCGCTCGCTGGCCGGCCAGTTGCCGGTGCAGGGCGGCGGGCAGGCGCGGCGCGAGGACTATGACCCGGTTGGCGCGCATGCCTTTGCCGACGCGGCCGAGCTGCAGCACCACGCTCGTCTGGTCGCCGAGGCACTGGAAGCGCAGGCACTGCAATGGCACGGCCGTGGCAGTGTGCGCAGCGCTGATGCCGGCCAGGTCTGGTCATTGAGCGGAACGCCGGGGTCGGTGCCGACCGAACTGTTGCTGGTGGACGTCGAGCACGCCGGGGTCAACAACCTGCCGGTGGATCTGCGCCAGGCGCTGGCAACGATGGACGATGCCGCCGCCACCGCGGACACGCTGCAGGTGGCTGCCCAGACGCAGGGCTACGCACAGACATTCGTCGCTCTGCCCCGCGACCGGCGTTGGCGTCCGACGCTATGGGACGGCACGGGTGCGCGACGCAATCCGCGGCCGCTGGCGCCCGGTTACCAGACAGCGGTCGTGGTGGCTGCGCAGGGCGCCGATGGCGCCGAGCTGCACGCCGATGCACTGGGACGGATCCGCGTGCGGTTCCACTTCCAGCAGGAAGAGGGCAGCACGGACAGCGCGTGGCTGCGCGTCGCGCAGCGCTATGCGGGGCCGGGCGTGGGCAGCCAGTTCCTGCCCCGTATCGGCCAGGAAGTCCTGGTGGGCTTCCTCGAGGGCGACATCGACCGGCCGCTGGTGCTGGGCGCGCTGTACAACGGGCGCGGCGAAGGCGGCGTCGCGCCGACCCCGGCGGGCGCCAGCGCGGAGGCCGATACGTCCATGTACGCACAGGCGAGGGATGGCACCGGCAGTGCGCAGGCCAACCTCGGGGGCGGCCAGGCGCCTGCGTGGCACGCGGCGGCGACCGGAGAGCAGGCACACCGCAACGCCGGTGCGCTGTGGGGCGTGCAATCACGGGAGTGGCAGGGGGCCGGCTGGAACCGTCTGCTGTTCGACGACAGCGACCAGCAGCTGCGGGCCCAGCTGGCCAGCAGCCAGCAGGCTTCGGCATTGACGCTGGGACATCTGCGCCATCAGGCGGACAACCATCGAGGCAGCTTCCGCGGCAGTGGATTCGAGTTGCGCAGCGACGCCTGGGGCAGCGTGCGCGGACAAGGCGGGCTCTGGTTGACTGCCTATGCCCGCCGCAGCGCCGAACCGGCAGGTGCGGCGGCACAGCCTGCTGCGCTGCTGCAGCAGCTGGCCACGCTGGCCCGCAGCCATGCGGCGGCGGCGGGTACGCATCTGACAGCGCGGCCGGCCGCGCATGTCGGCGTGCAATCGCCGCAGCGCTCGCGTTTGGACGGTTCGCAGTCACCGCTGCCGGTGCTGTTGGCCAGCGTACGCAGCACGGTGCCCGGTAACGCGTTGCAGGAAGCGGCCGGGTCGGCGCCGGAACGCAGCGGTGATGCCGGCGAGGGCCGCGTTCCGCATACCGGCGATGCCCTGCTGGGCCTGGCTGCACCTGATGGTGCGCTGATGGTGGCCGGACAGGGGCTGCTTTGGGCGCCGGGCGAGACACTGGCACTGGGCAGCGGCCAGCACGGCGAGGCCGTGGTGATGGGGCAGGCGCGCTGGCATGGACGGCAGGCCATCGGCGTACTGGCCGCAACACTGGAGGGGGCTGATCCGGGCGAGCCGGCGCTGACCCTGGCCAGCGGCGAACAGGTGCTGGACGTCAAGGCGCAACAGGACGAGGTGCGCGTGCAGTCGCGGCAGTCGCTGCGGGGCACGAGCGCACAGGGTGCCGTGGAGGTGGCTGCGGGCCGGACGGTGCAGGTGGCCACCGCAGGCGGGGCCAGCATCACCCTCAGCGGCGGCAACATCGTGTTCAACGCACCCGGGAGGATCGCCGTGCACGCCGGACGCAAGTCGTTCCTGCCCGGCGATCGCGGCCGTTACCCGTTGCCGGTCTTCCCGCAGTCGGTCTGCAAGGAATGCCTGCTGCTGGCCGCACAGCGTGCAGCCCCGCTGACACCGAAGGGAGGCTGAGCGTGGCCAACGACTGGCAGTTCCCACCGTTCTCGCCACCGCCGCTGGATGAGGGCACCCAGCGTTACGTTCTGCTTGATGGCGCGCAGTGCGAGCAGCCCCTGCAACTGCTGCGCGCGCTGCCCTGGGCGCCGCTGCCCCTGTTTGACGGCCTGCTGGCCGATGGCACGGATGACGCCAGCGTGTTCCTCGCGCGCCTGCCGCGTGGCCTGGAGCTTGACGGTTTCCTGCAGCGTGCGGCGTCGTACGCGCGTTCTCCGGGCCTGCTCAGCCTGATCGACACGGCATTGCCTGCGGAAGAGCTGCAGCAGCGGCTGCAGAGACGGCTGGACGCCAGCTACCCGAACGGCAAGCTGTTCCTGGCCCGCTTCTTCGACGCGCGGGTGCTGCCATGGTGGGTGCAGGTGCTGGACGCGGCGCAGTGCCGGGCCTTCCTGGCGCTGGGAGAGCGCTGGTGGTACCTGCGCCACGATCTGAAATGGGCGCACCTGGAATTGCAGGACAGCGTGCAGGATCCGCACGATCCTCCCTGGGTGCTGGAGGCGGCGCAGCGGCACGCCCTGATCGATGCCAGCTACCCCTACACGCTGATCGATCACTTCCAGCTCTCCGATCCGGAGCTGCTGGCGCGGCTTCCCCGTGCGCGCTGGTATACCTTCTTCCGACGGGTGGTGGCCACGGCCGCGGACGTCGGCATCGAGGACAGCCGACGGCTGGTGATGGTGTCGACCTGGGCGCTGCTGGCCGGCGTCGATCTTGGCGAGGATCCCGCATGGCGGCTTCGCCTGCAGGACTTCGCGGCGGGGCGGCGCAGCGCTGCCGATATCGGTGACGAAGTGTGGCCGCTTGAAGAAAGCTGGGACTGAACGGAGCGCGATCGGAATGATGGGCAACAAGTACCTGTGGTGGAGCGCGCTGGCGGTGATCGCACTGCTGCTGATGGGCGTCGGCTGCAGCCGGGCGATGGCACGCGGTAAGACGCCGATCATGTCGTTGTTCGCCTTCAACTACAGTCCGAACTACCTCGCTGACGTGCGTGTCGACGGGCAGTATCTCGGAGGGCTGGACGGGTACACCAACGGTGGTTCCGGCATGGGCCCCCGCGCGCCACGAGGCAAGGGGCCGCACAGCGTGCGCGTGCGCTGGATCGAGGCCAACCGATACGATCTGGCCACCAACCGCTATCTGGATGAAGGGCACCGCGTGCCGCGTGAAGCCGTGGTACCGCTGAAGACGCCCTATCCACCCAACCCGGCCACCTTGCTGCTGCACTTCTATGCGGACGGCCATGTCGAGGCCGAGCTGCTGGCCAAGGGCGTGAACAAGTGGGACGTACGGCGCATGCCAGTGCCGAAGGAGCACAAGGACCATGACCAGTATTGATCCGACCGCGATTCCCGGGCAGGTGGATCTTGAACCGGGCACCCCGGATCCGGTCGCCCAGGCTGAGGGCACGGCACGCACTGCGCGACTGGCCCGCGGCACACGTCCGCTGAGCGATGCCGAGCGCCGCCGTCGCCAGGAGGCGATGTGTGGCACCGTGCCCGACAAGGAAGCGGCCACTACGGGATGCACGCAGAGCCTGCACCTGGCCGTATTCTTCGATGGCACCGGCAACAATCGCGATGAGGAGCTGAACAAGGCCCAGAATGAGCGCGCATTGTCGAACATCGCCCGCTTGTTCATCGCGCACAGGGACGACACACGGAACATAAAACGGCAGTACCTGTCCGGCGTAGGAACACCGTGCCCGGAGGTCGGTGATAAGGGGGGGCTGCTGGGGCTGTCCATCGGCAAGGGCGGGCGCGAGCGCATCGACTTCGCGCTGCAGTCGCTGGACGAGCTGATAGACAGCCAGCCCGAGCCGATGCGCATCCTGGTGGTCAGCGTGTCGGTACTGGGCTTTTCGCGCGGAGCGGCTTCGGCACGCGCGTTCGCCCGCGATCTGGCCGCGCGCTGCCGACGCCAGGCCGATGGCACCTGGCTGTACCGCGAGCGTATTCCGCTGCGGATCGGATTCATGGGCGTGTTCGATACGGTGTGCTCGGTGTGGCCCAGCCTGACGGCGGCGGCAGTGAACTACCGCAATGGGCATACCGGATGGGCTGAAGGCATGACCATACCGGAGATCGTGGAGCAGTCGGTGCACATGACCGCCGCCCATGAGCTGCGCGGCCAGTTCCCCCTGGATTCCACCCGCGAGCATGCCCAATACCCCGCCAACACGGTGGAAATATGGTTCCCGGGTGTGCACTCGGACGTGGGCGGTGGCTACGATCCCCAGCACCAGGGGCGCCGGAACAGCATCGCGCGCTTTGCCCTGAACGAGATGTATGACATGGCGCAGGCCAGGGGGGTGCTGCTCAACCCGATCAGTCGCCTGGAACAGCACGTCAAGGCTGAGTTCGACAAGCAGGATCCGGAACTGCAGGCGGTGTTCAACGCCTATCTGCAGGCGGTGCGGGTCAAGCGTGGACGCATGGAGGACGTGCAGGCGTCGCATATGGAGCTGCTGTATCGCTGGCTGCGCGTGCGCGTGGCACGTGGTGACCAGTTGCCGTCGATGCAGCGGCTTGCTGCACGCGAAGAGGCCCTGCGCGAACAGGTGCGCACGCTGCGCCGACGGCAGTCGCAGCTGCCATCGCCCTGGGACAACGACAACCTGCATCTGGCCGACCAGGGCAATGCGGAGAAGACCGCCGAATGGAACCGGGTGTCAGACGAGCTGAAGGCGCGCAACGATGAGCTCTCTGCGGTACGCAAGCAGCGCCGGGGGCTGGAGAAGGAGAACGACACGCTGCTGGACAAGATCGTCAGCCTGCGACGGCGCCGGGAGCGCGGCAGAACGCTGACCATGGCCGAGCGGGTCACTCTGGAATCCTGGGACAATACGACCCTGCTGCCGCCGGACGTGGAGACCTTCTTCGACGGGTACGGTCATGACTCGGTGGCGCACTGGTTCATCGGCAACCTGAGCCAATGGCGGGTGCTGTACTTCGGCGCGACCAAGTACACGCCCGGCAAGGTCGAGGAGACGGCGGATACGCGAGAGGCCGTGCCCGGCTGAGGGGGCAGGGTACACTGGCCGGCGCAGCCCTTGCCGTGCCGTCGATTGTGAGACCCGTGACCCGCCTGATCCTGTTGTTGTCCTGTTCGCTGCTGGCGGCCTGCGCCAGCGCGCCTGCGCCTGCTCCGGTCCCGTCGGATGCGCTGTGGAGGCTGATCGAGCGCGATTGCCGCGGTGCCGATGTGCCGCGTGGCGCCTGCCTGCAACGGGACGCGACCGCGGCCCGCCGCGATGTGCTCATCAAGGATGTCCATGGCGACTACCAGTTCCTGCTGATGCCACTGGACAAGGTCAGTGGCATCGAGAGCGCTGCCCTGTACCAGCGCGGTGCGCCGAACTACTTCGCGGCCGCCTGGCAGGCCCGCGGGCATACCGAACAGGCACTGGGCCGCCCCTTGCCGCGCAATGTCGCAAGCCTTGCACTGAACTCGCCGCACGGCCGTTCCCAGCATCAGCTTCACATCCACATCGACTGCCTGCGCGCCGATGTGCTGCAGGCGCTGGACACGCACGCCGCGGCGGTCGGAATGCAGTGGGCGGCGTTGCCCGTGCCGCTGCGTGGCCATCGTTACGTTGCGCGCATGCTGCCGGGAGCAGAACTGCGTGCGAATCCATTGAACCTGCTCGCCTATGACCTGAGCGGGCTGCCCGATGTCGGCCAATGGAGCCTGGTGGTGGCAGGCCGCGAGAATGTGCTGGGAGGCCCCGGCTTCATTCTGCTGGCGACCCGCCTGGATCCCGCGACCGGCAATGAGGCCAGCGGCGAGGAGCTGCAGGACCATGCGTGCTCGGTACTGACCGGGGCGGATGCGGCGCTGGAGCGGGTCCGCTAGTCCGGGCGGACCTGTTGTCGCCAGCGCGGCGCGGTCAAGGCCAGCAGTTGCCGGTCCTGCCAGCCATCGATATCCAGATGGTGATCGCGCAGCAGGCCTTCATGCTCGAACCCCACCGAGCGCAGTGCATCGACGAAAGGCGTGCTGCTGGCCACCGGAAGCAGGGTGAACACGCGATGCAGTCCGACCTGGTCGAACAGGAAGGGGCACAGCGCCTGCAACGCCTGCGCGGGATGCTCGTGGCTGTGCTGCATTGAACGCAGCTCGGCGCAACGGGCGTGGGCGGAGTGCAGCTGGATCTGCAGTTGATCATGCAGCATGCCGTGCCGGTCATCGAACACGCCCAGCAGCAGCTGGTCGTTGTCCTGCTGCAGGCGCGAACGGTGGACGCCTGCCAGGAAGCGCGCTTCCTCGTCGACGCCGGACGGTCGGAAGATGCCGCGGCTCCTTCGATCGTCGAAGGCGCGCCAGCGTGGCAGATCGGCGCGGTTGAACAGGCGCAGGGTGATCGGGGCCGCCTGCAGCTGCACAAGGTGTTGGCGCAGCACGGGGCGGAGCGGCGGAATCGGAGGGCCGAAGGAACAGGTCGTCATGGCTTGACGATGCCCGTACATGCGGCGCCAAACCATCAAGAATGTTGTAAAACGCACGTTGTCAGCGCGCGGCGTCACTTATCAGCTTCCGGCATAAGCCCATCAGGCCTGGTCATTTCCGCTGAAACTGTCCGTTCGGGACACTTTCGTTACGGGATCGTTATGCGCGCACAGGCCGCCGCGTCCCGTCCAATCGTCCAACTCCCCCAGGAAGCCCATGTCCGCCTCTCCCCAGGCGCTGCGCCATCGTCCGCTGGTGCTCGCGCTGTCGTCCCTGATGCTGGCCTCGTTGCCCGCCTTCGCGCAGGAAAGCGCACCTACATCGCTGCAGGAAGTGAAGGTCACCGGTTCGCGCATTCCGCGCGCCAGCGTTGAAGGGCCGTCGCCGGTGACCGTGATCAGCCGGGAGCAGATCGACGCACAGGGCTACCGCAATGCATTCGACGCCCTGAGTGCGCTGACCGAGAACACCGGCAACGTGCAGGGCGAGGATTACGGCAATACCTTCACCCCGGCCGCCAACACCATCAATCTGCGCGGGTTGGGGCCGAACCGCACGCTGGTGCTGGTCAACGGTCGTCGCCAGTCCGACTACCCGCTGGCCTACGAAGGCTCGGTCAACGTGGTGAACCTGGCCAACATTCCCAGCGCCCTCATCGAGCGTATCGAAGTGCTCGCCGGCGGCGCTTCGGCCGTGTACGGTTCCGACGCCATCGCCGGCGTGGTCAACATCATTCTCAAGGAGCGCTACGACGGCGTGGACATCAACGTTCGTGCCGGCGGTACCGAGCAGGGCGGGGGAGACAACCAGCGCGTGCAGGTGGTGGGAGGTGGTGCCGGTGAGCGATGGGAAGGCGTGTTCGGCTTCGAGCTGGGAATCCGCAAGGCCATCCACGCACGCCAGCGCGATTTCATGGACTCGCTGGACGATGATCCGCGTGGCACGGTCCCGCAGGCCACGGCCATCGCCTATCGGCGCAATGCAGCCACCGGCAGGAACATCGACCCGGGCAGTGACGGCTGCGATGCCGCTTCCGGGATCTACGGCGGGAGCGTGTTCCGCGCCACCAATCCGCGCCTGGGCAGTTACTGCGGCAGCAACGAGGCCGCCGCCAGCTACTGGACCGTGCAGACTGAAAAGCGCAACCTCGATGGCTATGGCCTGCTGACCTTCCACCTGGACGAACGGACCGATCTGTTCGCCGACCTCGCCGTGGGCAGCGCGACCATCTACAACAATACCCGTGCCCCGACCTGGACGTCCGCACGCAATTACTTCTACAACCAGAACAGTGGTGAACTGGAGAGCTGGTATCGCCGGTTCGCACCGGAAGAAGTGGGCGGCTTGCCGCGCAACGCCAATCGCTTCCTGGAAAAGTCGTGGTCGTTCAACGTCGGTGTACGCGGCCAGCTGGGTGACAGCGACTGGGACTACGAGGCCGTCTACAGCCGCTCGCGCTACGAGAACCGGACGCGGCGGCCGGTGCTGCTGGCGGGAATCAACGAATACCTGCTCGGCCCCACGCTGGGCGTGCGCGACGGGGTGGAAGTCTACGCGCCGGATCCGGCACGGCTTTATCAGCCGCTGACGCCGGACGAGTACGGGCAGTTGTCCGGTTACCAGGAGAGCCGCAATGCGGCGTGGCTGCAGACCTTCAGCGCCAGCGTCAACGGCCGCCTGTTCGAACTGCCCGGGGGAGACGCGGCGCTGGCGGCCGTGGTCGAGGCCGGCAGCCAGGGGTATCGCAACCGACCGGACCCGCGGCTGGGAACCGGAGAGTTCTGGAACACCAGTGCCGGCGTTGGCGCAGGAGGAGAGCGTGATCGCTATGCGGTGGGCGCCGAACTGCAGCTGCCGTTGCTGCCGCGCCTGACCACCACGCTGGCGGGCCGCTACGATCAGTACCGGGCCGCAGGCGAACACATCGGCAAGGCGACGTGGAGCTTCGGCGTGGAGTTCCGCCCGCTGGACAGCCTGTTGATCCGTGGCACGGCCGCCACCAGTTTCCGTGCGCCGGACATGAACTACGTGTTCGCCACTGAAACCCGCGGCTACAACCCGGGCATGACCGATTACTGGCGGTGCCGTACCGCCGGTCAGCCGTATGACGACTGCGACTTCAACGGCCTGTCCATCGACTTCAGCAACCGCGCCAATCCGCAGCTGCAACCGGAAACCGCCAAGTCGTACGGCTTTGGTTTGGTCTGGTCGCCGCTGGCAAGCCTGGATTTCAGTGCGGACTACTACGACATCCGCATCGACAACGAGGTGACCAATCTCGACAGCAGCCGCATCCTGCGCGACGAAGCCGATTGCCGCCTCGGCCGTACCCTGGGCGGTGAAGTGCGCGATATCGGTTCGCCGCTGTGCCAGGACGCGCTGGCCCGCGTGATCCGTAATCCTTCCACGGCGGCGGTGCAGCCGGACCAGGTCACCCGGGTGCTGATCAATCCGATCAACGCGGCATCCGAGTCCGTGCGCGGCATCGATCTGAAGGGGAACTGGCGTTTCGATGCCGGGCGGGCGGGGCGCTTCACCACGCGCCTGGCCTACACCGTCGTGCTTGAGCATGAGTACCGGCAGTTCGCCGATGACGAGGTGCGTGACATCCGCAATTCCCTCGACGACTGGCAGTGGCGCAGCAAGGTCAACGGCAGCGTGACCTGGAACCGCGGTGACTGGACCGCGACGGTGTACGGCAACCGCTATGGCTCGCTGCCGAAGAGCGATGGCAGCGGCCGTATCGGACCGTACATGACGTACAACGCGAGCGTGTTCCGCAGCTTCGGCGACAACCTGTCGCTGGGTGTCATCGTCAACAACCTGCGCAACAGCCGGCCGCCGGCGGACCGCAACGGGGGGGGCTGGCCGTTCTATCCGGTCGGCAACTACGACCCCTATGGCCGCCAGTTCTGGGTGGAGATGGATTACCGCTTCAACTGAGCAGCGCAGGTGGGGCGCCTCTTCGACTCGCGTCTGCGGCGAGCGGAGAGGCGTCGCTTGGTGCCTTCACTACGCGCGGACAGTCGTCACAGCCATCCGCAATCACGCTTACGGTAACGCCTGCACCAGATAGGATTCGATGACGTAGCTGAAAGGTTGCTGCTGGCGGTCGCGCAGCAAGGCGCGTACTTCCAGGATGATGCCGTGGTCGCCCTCGCCACGGGGGGGCCAGAAGGTCTGGTCGGCTTCGGTCTCGCGCTGGAAGCCCAGCGGGCCGACCACGCGGCCGAAAGGCTCGTCGGTGCTGTCCAGCACCTGGTTCATCGCCGTACTGAGATGGCCGGGCAGGTACCAGTTGTCGGCCTCGGACAGCACGCGGTTCCCGCACACCAGCTGCACGCGGCGGTAGCGCAGCGCGGCGCTGGAGTCGGCGCCCAGTGCCTGCAGCACCTCGGCCGGGGCCTGCTTGTCATCGCCATGGATGCGCACCGCGCGGACGCGGGCCTGCTGGGCCAGGCCGTGTTCGGCACACCAGCTTTCCAGCGTGGCTGTGGCGCTCTGCCCGGACAGCACCCGCTGATGCAGCCGTTCGACCAGCGCCGCCGGGGCGATCCGCTGCTGGCCAGGCGGTGCCTGCGGCGGCGGAGCGCCGACGGCATCGCTGGCGGACAGGCTGGCGATCGGCGCGGCGGCAAGCAGTGAAGCGGCCTGCCAGCGGCGGATACGATCGTGGCGGTCGGACGGGCCCATGCGGCATCACAGCGGAAACAGGTGTCTATGGTACCCGTTCAGCGCTGTGTACGGCGCACCCGCCGCGCCCCTGCACCCGGCGATATTCATCGAACGGGCTCATACCGGCTCGCGCTGCACCTGCTGCCACAGCTCGCTGGCCAGCGCACGCACGGCATCATCGGCGTCGCCACGGTGCAGCAGCCCGATCTCGTAGTTGTCGATCACCGGCAGGTTCCGTTCGCCGTCGATGATGCGGTGTCCGCGGCCCACTGCCCGGCGCGGCAGCAGGCTGATGCCGATGCCATCGGCAACCGCGCCCTGGATGCCGCTGAGCGATGAACTGGTGAAGGCGATGCGCCAGCGCAGGCCGAGTGCTTCGACCGCCTGGATCATTTCGTCGCGGTACAGTCCGCGCGGCGGGAAGGTCACCAGCGGCAGGGGCTCCTGCAGCAGGCAGCCACTGCGCAGGCTGTCGATCCAGTGCATGGGTTCACGCCGGCAATGCACGGCCTGGCGGCTGTTGCGGCGCTGCTTGACCAGGACCAGATCCAGTTCACCATGATCGAAGCCATGGGCCAGATCGCGGCTGAGGCCGCTGCTGATCTCCAGCTTCACCTGCGGATGGCGGCGGCTGAAAGCGGCCAGCATGCGCGTGGTCTGCGCGTTGACGAAGTCCTCGGGCACACCGATGCGGACCGCTGTTTCGACCGTGGCGCCCGCCAACGCCTGTGCCATTTCCTCGTTCAGGTCGAGCATGCGCCGGGCATAGCCCAGCAGCGTGTGGCCGGCGTCGGTGGGCTGCACATCGCGATGGCCACGCTCGAGCAGGCGATGACCGGCCAGGTCTTCCAGACGACGCACCTTCTGGCTGACCGTGGACTGGGTCGAGTGCAGGCGGGTGGCCGCAGTGGTGAAGCTGCCGCAGTCGGCCACCATCACCAGGGCCCGCAGCAGGTCCAGTTCGAACAGTGACCTATTCGATTTTGAACTTTCTTGCATTTGAACATTTCATTTCTGGATACCCGTGGCGACTTCTACCATGCGGCCAAGGCACCGGCAACGTCCGGCCGACTGATTCCGGAGGGTTCATCATGTACCTGCAACACCGCTGCCTGCGCTGGGCTGCGCCCTCACGGCGCGCGCTTCTGCTGTGCCTGCTGGCCGTGGCATTTCCGGCCTGTGCCGCAGACCCGTCCGGCCAAGCCGACGTGCGGTTGCGGGAGGCCGCCAGCCGCGGCGATGCCGGAGCGGTGCGCCAGGCACTGGCCGATGGCGCGGCCTTGGAAGCGCGCGACGCACAGGGCCGCACCGCGCTGCTGCTGGCGACCCATGGCAACCGCGTGGACGCGGCGCGCGTGCTGATCGAGGCGGGAGCCGATGTCAACGCCAAGGACAGGCTGCAGGACAGCGCCTACCTGTACGCCGGTGCGCGCGGACTGGACGGAATCCTGGCCTTGACCCTGAGCCATGGTGCAGACCTGAGCAGCACCAATCGTTATGGCGGCACCGCCCTGATTCCCGCCGCCGAGCGTGGCCACGTCACCACGGTGCGCATGCTGCTGCGTGCGGGCGTGGCAGTGGACCACGTCAATCGACTGCAGTGGACGGCGCTGCTGGAGGCGATCCTGCTCGGCGACGGAGGGCCGCGCCACACGCAGATCGTGCAGCTGCTGCTCGAAGCGGGCGCCGATCCTGAGCTGGCCGACGGCGAGGGCGTGACGCCGCTGGCTCATGCGCGCCAGCGCGGATTCGCCGCGATCGAAACCCTGCTGCGCCAGCATGGCGCGACACGCTGATATCTGCTCCTTCCATTCCGCACGCTGGCCGTGCCTACCAGGATGTTGTCCATGTTCTGTTTCCGCCCGTTGTCCCTTGCTGTGCTGTTCGCCTGCGCACCGCTGTCCGCTGCTGCAGCCGAACGTGCCGATCTGCTGATCCGCAATGCCACCGTGGTCGATGTGGAGCACGCCCGCACCCTGCCGGGGCAGAGCGTGGTGATCCGCGGCGAGACGATTGTTGCGGTCGGCCCTGACGCAGGGCTGGAGGGCCAGTGGCGCGCGGACCGGCAGCTGGATGCGCAGGGGAAGTACCTGATTCCGGGACTGTGGGACATGCATGTGCACTTCGGTGGAGGCCCTGCGCTGATCGAAGAGAACAAGGCACTGCTGCCGCTGTACGTCGCCCATGGCATCACCACCGTGCGCGACTGTTCGGGTGATCTGCCGCAGCAGGTGCTGCAGTGGCGTGGCGAGATCGCCGCCGGCACCTTGTTCGGTCCACGCCTGCTCAGCTCCGGCGCCAAGATCGAAGGCATCAAGCCGGTCTGGAAGGGGACGATCGAAGTCGGCAGCCGCGCCGATGCCGATCAGGCGATCACGCGCCTGCAGCGCGACAAGGTTGACTTCGTCAAGATCACGGACAGTACGCTGACGCCGGAACTGTTCCTGTACTCGGCTGCCGCCGCGCGCAAGGCAGGATTCAGGGCATCGGGCCATATCCCAATGGCGCTGACCGTGGAGCAGGCGGTCGATGCTGGCCTGGCGTCGATCGAACACCTGGACTATGCGTTCAAGGCGGGCAGCAGGGATGAGGCGCGGATTGCAGCCGATTTCGGCGCCGGGCGTATCGATCGTACGGAAGCGAACCGGCAGCTGGATGCCAGTTTCGACCGTGACACCGCGATGCGCGCGTATCGTGATTTCGCCCGTCGAGGCGTGTTCGTGACGCCCACACTCAACGGCGGACGCATTCTCGACTTCCTCGACCAGGACGATCATGCCCACGATCCCTATCTGGCCTACATCGGCCCAGGCCTGCGTGCCACTTACCAGTGGCGCGTGGAGCGCGCGGCCAAGGCCACGCCGGCACAGATCCAGGCGCGGCATGCGCAGTACCGGCAGGTGGCCGCGGTGCTGCCGATGCTTCAGGAAGCGGGTGTGACGATCATTGCCGGCACCGACGCCGGCTTCCTCAATTCGTTCAACTATCCCGGGATCGGACTGCACCAGGAACTGCAGCTGTTCGTGCAGGAAGGGCTGACACCGCCCCAGGCCCTGTCAGCGGCCACGCGGTCTGGCCCGGCCTGGTTCGGGCAGATGGACCGCTACGGGAGCGTGGCCGACGGCAAGGCGGCGGACCTGGTACTGCTGACCGCCAATCCGCTGCTGGACATCGCCGCGACCGGGAAGATCGACAGCGTGATCCTGCGCGGCCACGTGCATGATCGTGCAGCGCTGGACAAGATGCTGGCCGACACCCGCGCGCGCGTGGCCGCGTGGAACGATGAAGCAGACAAGGCCCGATCAGCGGACTGAACGCAGTCATCGTTGTAATGATGAGGGGAACGGGGGAGTCGCCACGCGTTGCTGCGGGCACTCCCGACCGTTCCTTCGTTCGTTTTGCGCTGCGCAAAACGAGCCTGAAGCGTCAATTTGGATCGCATTTTTTCCCGTGAAAACGGGTGTTCCAGCGTAATGACGTGCCAACTGCGTCACAGAGCTTTCAACGACCTGCGCGATGAAGGCCGCATGCACGCGATCTGCATGGAACGTTCACTTCGACGCGGTGTATACCCTCCCGCAGCGGACGGGGAGCAATGGCCGACGTCCGACGGCCCTGACCGCGTCGCTGAACGCGCGTCGGCGATTCCAGACAAGAGGATTGTCGTTCATGCATCTGCATCTCGCGCCCACGCTGTAGCGCTGCATCGCACCACGACCGGGCGCGTCGCATCGCTGCATCCGGTCGCCTGAAGATTCCGAAGCACGTATCCGGCAGCAGGCGTTTTGCCCGTTGGCGGTGGCTTCGCGCGAAAACATATCCATTCCGTGCCGCCGTGCCAGCGTGATCGCTGTGCGTGACGTCGTTGTGCGCATGGCGGTGCGCCTGTAGAGAGGAATGTCCCATGGCCATCCGCGTCAAGGTTGTCCCGGCAAGCGAATCGATCAGCTCCGATACCGCCGCCACCACCGTCCTCAATGATGTCGTGACGCTGCAGCAGAGCAGCAACGTCGCACTGGACATCGATCCAGACCAGGTCGCCGGCTACGTGAAGGACGGCCAGGATCTCGTGGTGCAGCTGAAGACCGGCGAGAACGTCCGCATCGTCAACTTCTATGCTGAAGGACAATCGCCCAGCCATCTGTTCCTGGTGGATGACAAGAAGCTCGTGGCCGTCGATCTGCCGGCGGTGGCCAGCGATGGGCCGTTGGCGGCCAGCTATCTGCCGCAGGAGACGCTGGCTGGGTTCGAGTCGCTGACTGCAGCGGGCGCGGGCGCAGGCAGTGGCATCAGCGGCGCGATGGTGCTGGGCGGGCTGGCCGCGGTCGGCGCAGCGGTGGCGTTGGCCGACAGCGGCGGCGGTGGCGGTGGCGGATCGCCGAATCCACCGCAGAATCCCCCGGTACCCGATACCACGCCGCCGGCCGCACCCACCGGGCTGGCATTCAGTGCAGACGGCCGGACGCTTACCGGCAGCGGTGAAGTCGGTGCCACGGTGCGCGTCGATACCAATGGTGACGGGCAGCCTGATGCGACCGGAACGGTGGGCGCCGATGGGCGATTCAGTGTCACCCTGTCGCCGCCGTTGACCAACGGCGAGAGCGTCAGCGTGACGCTGGTCGATGCCGCCGGCAACGTGAGCGGACCGGGGCAGGCGACGGCCCCCGATACGACACCGCCTGCAGCGGCCAGCAACGTGGTGGTGGCTGACGACGGCAGCAGCATCAGCGGCAGCGGTGAGCCGGGAGCAACGGTGGGCGTGGATACCGATGGCGATGGCCAGCCCGATGCCACCGTGGTGATTGGCGGCGACGGCCAGTTCACGGTGCCACTGGATCCACCGCTGACCCAAGGCGAGACGATCAGCGTGGTAGTGACCGATCCGGCCGGCAACAGCAGTCCGCCGGTCACGGTGCAGGCGCCCGACTATCCCGACGCGCCGCTGGTGAATGCCAGCAATGGCAGTGTGATTTCCGGAACGGCGGGCGCGGGCCTGACCATCCTGCTTACGGATGGCGATGGCAATCCGATCGGCCAGACGGTAGCGGATGCGAGCGGCAACTGGAGCTTCACGCCGCCTGCGGCGCTTGCTGATGGAACCGTGGTCACTGCCGTGGCCCAGAATGCGGCCGGCAATACCAGCCCCGCCACGTCGATCACCATCGATGGCGTTGCGCCTGCCGCACCGGTCATCGATCCAAGCAACGGCACGACGATCAGCGGTACCGCCGAGGCCGGCAGCACGGTGACCCTCACCGACGGCAATGGCAACCCGATCGGCCAGGTCACCGCCGATGGCGATGGCCACTGGAGTTTCACCCCGGGCACGCCGTTGCCGGACGGCACGGTGGTGAATGCCACCGCAACCGATCCGGCCGGCAACACCAGCGGCCAGGGAAGCATCACGGTCGATGCGGTCGCGCCGTCCACGCCTACCGTGGAGCCCAGCAATGGCGGCACGCTCACGGGCACCGCCGAGCCCGGAAGCACGGTGGTGCTGACCGACGGCAACGGCAATCCGATTGCGGAAGTCGCCGTCGATGGCAGCGGCAACTGGAGCTATACCCCCGGCACGCCGCTGCCCGATGGCACGGTGGTCACGGTGGTTGCCCAGGATGCCTCAGGCAACAGCAGCCCGCCGGCAACGGTCACCGTGGATTCGCAGCCGCCTGCCGCGCCCATACTCGAGGCCAGCAACGGCACCACGCTCAGCGGAACCGCCGAGCCCGGCAGCACGGTCACCTTGACCGATGGCAACGGTAATCCGATCGGGCAGGTCACCGCCGACGGCAACGGTGACTGGAGCTTCACCCCGGCCACGCCGCTTCCGAACGGCACCGTGGTCAATGCCAGTGCCACGGACGCCACCGGCAACACCGGCCCCGGCGCCAGCATCATCGTTGACGCGGTCGCTCCGGCCGCCCCGGTCGTCCTTCCCAGCAACGGCACGAGTATCAGCGGTACGGCCGAGCCCGGCAGTACCGTGACGCTGACTGACGGCAGCGGCACTGCGATAGGCCAGACCACCACTGACGGCAACGGCAACTGGAGCTTCACCCCGGCCACGCCACTGCCGGACGGTACCGTGATCAATGCCACCGCCACCGACGCGGCAGGCAACACCGGCGGGCAGGGCGGCACCACGGTGGATGCGGTGCCACCGGCCGCGCCTGTGCTGAACCTGAGCAACGGCAGCGCAGTCACTGGCACCGCCGAGCCTGGCAGCAGGGTGATCCTCACCGATGGCAATGGTGATCCGATTGCCAGCGTAACGGTGGATGGAAGCGGCAACTGGAGCTACACGCCCGCCACGCCGCTGCCCAATGGGACGGTGGTCAACGCCGTGGCAGTGGATGGCTCCGGCAACGCCAGCGTCGGCAGCAGCGTCACCATCGACTCGCAGGCGCCGTCGGCGCCCGTGCTCGACGTCAGCAATGGCACCCTGATCGTAGGCACCGCCGAGCCGGGAAGCACGGTGACGCTCACCGACGGCAATGGCAATCTCATTGCGCAGGTCACCGCCGATGGCTTTGGCGACTGGACCTTCACTCCGGCGACGCCGCTTCCTGATGGCACCGTGATCAACGCCACGGCCACCGATGCCACCGGCAACACCAGTGCGCCTTCGTCGATCACGGTCGATGCCGTCGCACCTGCCGCACCCGTGGTCAACCCGAGCAATGGCATCACGCTCACTGGCACGGCCGAGCCGGGCAGTGTCGTCACGTTGATCGATGGCAGCGGTAATCCCTTCGGTCAGGCCCCGGTCGACAGCAACGGCAACTGGTCGTTCCCGCTCGCTACGCCGCTGCCCGATGGCAGCGGCGTCAGCGCGACCGCCACCGATGCCTCTGGCAATACCAGCGGCGCGACCAGCATCACCGTGGACGCGCTGCCACCGGCGACGCCGGTGCTGAATCCCAGCAACGGCAACACGGTCAGCGGTACCGCCGAGCCCAACAGCACGATCATCCTCACTGATGGCAACGGTGGTCTGATCGCGGAGGTCACCGTCGATGGCAGCGGCAACTGGAGCTACACGCCGGCCACCCCGCTGCCCGATGGCACCGTCGTCACGGCCGTGGCGGTGGACGCGGCAGGCAATACCAGTCCGCCGTCCACCGTCCCTGTCGATGCCAGTGCGCCGCCGGCGCCGGTCATCGATCCCAGCAACGGCACCACCGTCAGTGGTACTGCCGAAGCTGGCAGCACGGTCATCCTGACCGACGGCAGCGGCAATCCGATTGGCCAGGTCACCGCCGACGGCAGTGGCAACTGGAGCTTCACTCCCGGCACGCCGCTGCCGGACGGGACGGTGATCGTGGCGACCGCCACCGATGCCACCGGCAATACCGGCCCGCAGGCGGCCATCACCGTCGATGCGCTGCCGCCGCCGGCCCCTGTGGTCGACCCGAGCAATGGCACGACGATCACCGGCACCGCCGAGGCCGGCGCCACGGTGATCCTCACCGATGGCAGTGGCAACCCGATCGGGCAGACCACCGCCGACGGCAGTGGCAACTGGAGCTTCACCCCGGCCACGGCACTGCCTGACGGCACGGTGGTCAACGCGGTCGCGCAGGATGCGGCCGGCAACACCGGCCCGCAGGGCAGCACCACGGTCGATGCGGTGGCGCCGCCAACGCCGGTCGTCAATGCCAGCAATGGCAACGTCCTCACCGGTACCGCCGAACCGAACAGCACCGTGACGCTGACCGACGGCGACGGCAATCCGATCGGGCAGGCCACTGTCGATGGCAGTGGCAACTGGAGCTTCAGCCCCGCCACGCCGCTGCCCGATGGCACGGTGGTCAACGTCACCGCGACCGATGCCGCAGGCAACACCAGCGCACCGGCAAGCACCACCGTCGACAGCTCGTTGCCCTCGATTCCGCTGATCGATCCCAGCAACGGTTCGGTGATCAGCGGTACTGCAGATCCGGGCAATACGGTCATCATCACCGATGGCAGCGGCAACCCGATCGGCCAGGTCACGGCTGACGGCAGTGGCAACTGGTCGTTCACCCCGGGCGTACCGCTGCCCGATGGGACCGTGGTCAACGTGATCGCGCGCAGTCCTTCGGGTGTCGACAGTGCGCCGGCGGCGATCACCATCGATGGCGTTGCGCCGCCGGCGCCCGTGATCGATCCCAGCAATGGGGTCGAGATCAGTGGCACTGCGGAAGCCAATGCGGTCATCGTGCTGACCGACGGCAGCGGCACTCCGATCGGGCAGACCACGGCCGATGGCAGCGGTAACTGGAGCTTCACCCCGGCCACGCCATTGCCCGACGGCACGGTGGTCAACGCCATCGCGACGGACCCGGCCGGCAACAGCAGTGGCCCGGCCAGCATCACCGTGGATGCGTTGGCACCGCCGGCACCGGTGATCAACGCCAGCAACGGCGTGGTGATCAGCGGCACCGCCGAAGCCGGTGCGATAGTGATTCTCACCGATGGCAACGGCAACCCGATCGGGCAGACCACGGCCGATGGCAGCGGCAACTGGAGCTTCACCCCCGCCACAGCGCTGCCGGACGGCACGGTGATCACCGCGGTCGCCCAGGATGCGGCGGGCAACACCAGTGGCCCGGCAAGCACCACGGTGGACGCGGTGGCACCGCCGGCGCCGGTGATCGACCCGAGCAACGGCAGTGTGGTAAGCGGTACGGCAGAAGCGGGTGCCACGGTGATCCTCACCGATGGCAGCGGCAACCCGATCGGGCAGACCACGGCCGATGGCAGTGGCAACTGGAGCTTCACTCCGGCCACGCCATTGCCCGATGGCACGGTGGTCAACGCCATCGCGACGGACCCGGCCGGCAACAGCAGCGGCCCCGCCAGTACCACCGTCGATGCGGTGGCGCCGCCGGCACCGGTGATCAACGCCAGCAACGGTGCGGTGATCAGCGGTACCGCCGAAGCCGGCGCGACGGTGGTCCTGACCGATGGCAATGGCGATCCGATCGGGCAGACCACCGCCGATGGCAGTGGCAACTGGTCGTTCACGCCCGCCACGCCGCTGCCCGATGGCACCGTGATCACGGCGGTGGCCCAGGATGCGGCAGGCAACGCGAGTGGCCCGGCCACGACCACCGTGGATACGGTGGCGCCGCCGGCGCCGGTGCTCGACCCGAGCAACGGCAGTGTGGTGAGCGGTACAGCCGAAGCCGGTGCCACAGTGATCCTGACCGATGGCAGCGGCAACCCGATCGGCCAGACCACCGCCGATGGCGCCGGCAACTGGAGCTACACGCCGGCTACACCGTTGCCGAATGGCACGGTGATCACTGCGGTGGCACAGGATGCGGCGGGCAACGGCAGCGGCCCGGCCAGTACCACGGTCGATTCGGTCGCGCCGCCGGCACCGACGATCGACGCGAGCAATGGCAGCGTCATCAGCGGCACCGCCGAAGCCGGTGCGACAGTGATCCTCACTGACGGCAACGGTATTCCGATTGGGCAGACCATCGCCGATGGCAGTGGCAACTGGTCGTTCACGCCCGGCACGCCTCTGCCCGATGGCACCGTCATCAATGCACTGGCGCGCGACGCGGCCGGCAACAACAGCAGCCCGGTCAGCACGACCGTCGATGCGGTCGCGCCCTCGGCGCCGACGCTCGATGCCAGCAACGGCACGGTGATCACCGGCACCGTCGAGCCCGGCGTGAAGGTGATCCTGACCGACGGCAACGGTGATCCCATCGGCGAAGCCATCGCCGATGGCAGTGGCAACTGGAGCTTCACCCCGGCTACGCCGCTGCCCGACGGCACCGTGATCAATGCCATCGCGCAGGATGCGGCCGGCAACAACAGCGGCCCGGTCACCACCACGGTGGATGCGGTGGCGCCGCCGGCCCCGGTGATCGATCCGAGCAATGGCAGCGTCATCAGCGGTACGGCTGAAGCCGGCGCCACGGTGATCCTCACCGATGGCAATGGCGATCCGATCGGGCAAGCTATCGC
>NZ_JCAFTD010000012.1:0-41645 GCF_059369935.1 Stenotrophomonas sp. YJH_SMC_36
CGCAGCCGCATCAAGGACACCGACTTCGCCAAGGAAACCGCTGAACTGACCCGTACCCAGATCCTGCAGCAGGCCGGTACGGCCATGCTGGCCCAGGCCAACCAGGTACCGCAGGGCGTGCTCAGCCTGCTGCGCTGATCCACGGCAAGAAGGTACCGCTGCCGCCGGTCGAACCGGCGGCAGCGGCAACCCGACAGCCACGGCGCACGCAGGCGCGGGCCATGCCCGGCCCGGGACGCTTCCGGAACCGGCTTGGCATCGCCCGCCCCTGCGGACCTCTGTTTCAGCGCTGTACCTTTGACTGTACGCACCGGGCGGCTTCGTCTCCCCCCGATTGTCAGTAGCCTGATCCCTCCCCTGCTTTGGGGGAGGGTTTTTTGCAGACTCCCGGCAGCCTGCGTCGTCCCGACCGCACCCTGCCCTGTCACTCCTGCAACCTGCATGCCAAACCTGCCGTCCGGCACTGGCACGGCGCATGCATCAACGAAGTCCTCAAGACCCAGCGGCGCAGGCCGCTATTTTCGTTGACGACGGGCGGCCGCAGCGCGGCGCCCGGATTACCAGGAGAAACGACGTGGCAGACTTTGGATACGGTGGCATCGGCTCGGGCCTGGACATCTCCAGCATCGTCAGCCAGCTGGTCGCGGCCGACCGCAAGCCCGCCGACAATGCGCTGAACCTGCAGCAGTCCAAGACCAAGATGCAGCTGTCGTCGATCGGCACCGTCACCGCGGCCTTCGACAAGCTGAAGACCGCACTCACGGCACTGAAGGCCACCACGGCCTTCGACACCCGCACGGTCACCGCCAGCAAGGGCGGCAGCGGCGGTACCGACGAGATCCTGACGGCCAGCGTGGCGCTGTATGACGTCGGCACCACCAAGGCGGCCGCGTCCAACGGCACGCACATCATCGACGTCAAGTCGCTGGCGACCGCACACAAGCTGATCGCCGACACCTCCGTGCCCAAGACCGATACGTTCGCCGCCGGAACCTTGACGTTGACCGTCGGCGTCGGCGACAAGGCCAAGACCATGAACGTGGAGGTCGAGGAAGGCGACACGCTGACCACGATCCGCAACAAGATCGACGCCGCCGGCCGCAAGGAAGGCGTGCAGGCCACCCTGATCAGCTCCGGCGACAACCAGTACCTGTCGATCGCACAGGAAAAGACCGGCGCGGCAAACGCGATCAAGCTCGAATACGCCGGCAGCGACCCGAAGTTGGGAGCGCTGGTCGGCAGCCTGAAGCAGAACACCGCGGCCGCCGATGCCAAACTGACCATCGACGGCGTTGAAGTGGTGAGCGCCAGCAACACCGTGGCCGACGCCGTGCCGGGCCTGACCCTGAACCTGAAGAAGGAAGGACAGAGCACGGTCACGATCAGCACCGACACGGCCGCGGCGACCAAGGTGATGCAGGATTTCGTGACCGCGTACAACGCGGCCATCGCCGCCATCAACACCGAAACCAAGTACGACGCCAAGACCAAGGAAGCGGCAGCCCTCACCGGCGACGCACAGATGCGCGGCGCCGCCAGCCAGCTGCGCTCGGTGATGTCGGGCGTGCTCAAGTCGTTGTCCGGCGATGGCCTGGACGCCAAGGCCATCGGCCTGCAGACCCGCGGCTACCCCAATGCCGATGGCAGCCTGGTGCTTGATACCACCAAGTTCGCTGCCGCGCTTGCCAGCCAGCCGGAGAAGATCCGCCAGGCGATCACCGGCGATGCCGGCGGTGCGGGCCAGCTGTACTCGCTGGTCGACGGCTACGTGAGCACGACGGTCGGCAAGGAGGGTGCGTTCGTTGCCCGCACCAAGGGCCTGAACAACACCCTGGACAGCATCGACAAGCGCCGCAAGGACCTGGATACACGCATGGTCGGCGTGGAGGCACGGTACAAGAAGCAGTTCCTCGCACTGGACAGCCTGATGGGCAAGCTGCAGCAGAGCAGTTCGGCGCTGCAGCAGCAGCTGGCGCAGTTGAACGGTTGACGGACGCGCGCGGCACTCAAGTTTGGTGCCGAACGCACCGATAACGGACGCAACAGCAATCATCGCGGTACTGCCGGCAGCGATCGTCACGATCCTGCTGCAGCACCCAGCGCAAGGAGAATCACGAATGTACGGTTCCAGCCGTCAGTACGCCGAGCAGTACCGCCAAGTGGGTGTGACCAGTGCGGTCACCGATGCCGATCCGCACAAGCTGGTGGCCCTGTTGCTGGCGGGCGCGCTGGAGCGCGTGCGGCGCGCACTGGCCAGCCTCGAGCGCGGCGACCATGCCGGCAAGGGCAAGGCGATCGGCGAGGTCTGCGCCATCGTCGGCCACCTCAACGGCTCGCTGGACCATGAGGCCGGCGGCGAAATTGCCGGCAATCTTTCGTCCCTCTACGACTACGTGCTGCAGCGCCTGACCGAGGCCAACCTGCACAACGACCGCGCCGCCCTGGACGAATCGCTGCAGCTGCTGGGCGAGATCGACAGCGCCTGGAACGCAATTCCGCACGAGCAGCGCCGTACGGCAGCGGTGGCACCATGAGCCTGCAGGCACTGCATGCGCAGCTGGATGCTTTCGAGAAGGCGCTGGGTGAAGATGCCTTCGACACCGCCGACAGCCTGCTCGAAGGCCATGACAGCAAGCTGCACGCGCTGTTGAGCCAACCGCTGGCGGCCGCCGACCATGGGCCCCTGACCGCGCTGTTCGAACGCCAGCAGAGCCTGCTGACCCTGCTGCGCCATCGCCGCGACGCGGTGGCCGTGCAGCTGCACGATGGACGGCGCTCCCTTCGCGCCGCGCACGCCTACCTGCAGGCAGAATCGCTGGCATGACCCTCCTGCCGACCACGTCGCTGCATCACCCGGCCGAAAGCGAGCTGTTCGACGAGACGCTCAGCTGCGAACTGGCGCTGCCGGTCGAGTTCCAGGCCGGCAATGCGGCGGGACGTACCAGCAGCGCCGAAGGCCTGCTGCGCAGCCTGGCGTTGGTCGAGGACAGCCGTGTCGATGAACACGACGAGCGCAGCGAGGCCAGCCTTCCGCTGCAGCGGCTGGAAGCCAAGCTGGATCTGGCCATGGTGCTGCTGGGCCGGCTCGTGCGTCAGCAGGGCCCGGCATTGACCCTGCGCCCGGTGCGCTGGTCCCGGCGCGGCATCCGCCTGCAGTTGGGCCCCCGCAGTGGCGCGGCCCCGGGCCAGGCCGGCGTGGTCCGCGTGCAGCCCAGCGACTGGCTGCCCGACCATATCGATCTGCCGGTGGAAGTGGTTGCCGAGGCCGCCGACGGCAGTGGAGGCCACTATCTCTGGCTGCGTTTCCATCGCCTCGGCGACGGGCTGGAAATGGCCATGGAGCGGCATCTGTTCCGCCTGCACAGACGTCAGGTGGCCGAAGCAAGGCGGGCGCGCTGAACCCTGGCACGCCCGCCCGCAACGGACGACGCTTGGCTCGCCCGTTCAGCTAAGTTAAGGTGGACTCCCCTCCCGGACCTCCAGCGTGCCTGTGCGAGTTCTCATCGTCGACGATCACACCCTGGTCCGCGCCGGCCTGGCGCGGCTGCTGCAGGGGTTTGCCGACGTGCAGCTCGTGGCCGAGGCCAGCAACGCCGAGCAGGCGCTGCAACTGGCCCTGCAGCACGCTCCGGACGTGGTGCTGATGGATCTGTCCCTGCCCGGACGCACCGGCCTGGAAGCACTCAGCGACATCCGCATGCGCGCACCCGGCACCCGGGTGGTGATGATGACCATGCACGATGATGCCGCCCACGTGCGCGACGCACTGGATCGCGGTGCCGTCGGCTTCGTGGTCAAGGATGCCGCGCCGCAGGAACTGGAACTGGCGCTGCGCGCCGCACACGCCGGCCAGGTGTTCCTGAGCCCGCAGATCTCGGCGAAGATGCTGGCGCCCATGCTCGGCCGCGAGAAGCCCACCGGCATCGCCGCGCTGTCACCCCGCCAGCGCGAGATCCTGCGCCGCATCGGCAAAGGCGAAAGCAACAAGGAAATCGCCGCCGATCTCGGCATCAGCGTCAAGACCGTGGAAACCCACCGCGCGCGCATGATGGAATCGCTGGGGTGCCGCCGCGCCAACGACCTGCTGCTGCTCGCCGCCCGCCACCAGCACGAGCTGGAGTGACCGCGCGACCCGGATGACGGGTTCCCGTCACCCCCACAGGCACTGACGGAATCCCGTACACGCCGGCACGACGCCCCGACCGCGTACGCAACAGGAAATCAAGGACTTGCGACCGGGGAACGTCAACATCCCGCGCCCATGTCAGGAAAACCCCTACACGCTGTCGGGTAATTCACCAACCACCTCAGGAACCCCCTGATTCCGCACCCGCCGGATCAGAAGCAAGATGCGTTCCACAAGGCGTCGGGGAGCGGCGCCGGGGAACCACGATGAAGGCTGCACTCTCGGCCCAGCTGGGCCAACAACTTCACCTCACCCCGCAGCTGCTGCAGTCGATCCGGCTGCTGCAGCTGGACGGACTGCATCTGGAACAGGAAATCCAGCGCCTGCTCGACTCCAACCCGATGCTGGAGATCGAGGATGCCGAAGCACCTGCACCCGAACCCGGCGACGCCGGCGCCACCACGCTGGAAACCGCGGCGTTCGACGAGCTGCCGGAATCCTCGATGTGGGACGTTGCCGGCGCCAGCTGGCAGGACGGCGACGACGACCGGATGGCACGCATCGCGGCGGGCGAATCGAGTGATCCGCAGCTGCGCGTGCTGCAGCGGCTGGCACTGGACCTGGACGACCGCGAGCTGGCGGTCGCCGCCTTCTGGCTCGAGCATTGCGATGACGCCGGCTATCTGCAGGCACCGCTGGCACAGCTGCAACTGCTGGCCAGCGCCCAGTTCGACATCGCCGCCGATGGTGTCGAAGCGGTCCGCCAGCGCCTGCTGCATGGCGAGCCCGCCGGCATGGCCGCGCGGGACCTTCGCGAAAGCCTGCAGGCCCAGCTGCGCAGCCTGGACGGCGTGGTTCCTGCGCGGCATCTGGCTACCCGCATCCTTGCCGGCGCGCTCGAGCCGCTGGCCGCGCACGACTACCCCGCCCTCGCCCGCCTGCATGACGCCGAGATCGGTGACGTGCGCGAAGCAGTGCGACTGATCCTCTCGCTGCAACCCCGCCCGGGTGACAACCTGCTGCCGGAACGCAATGCCGTGGTGGTACCGGACGTGGTCGCCTGGCACGCCGACGGCCAGTGGAAAGTGGCCCTCAATCCGGCGACCAGCCGCCGCGTATCGATCAACACGCAGTACGAACAGGCGCTGGCCGACAGCAACGAGGCTGCACCGGCGCTGCGCGAGATGCTGCAGGAAGCGCGCTGGTTCAGCCGTGGCCTGTCGATGCGCTATGACACCCTGCTGCGTACCGCGCGGGTGATCGTCGAGCGCCAGGCTGCGTTCCTGGTCCGGGGCGAGGAAGCGATGGCGCCGCTGACCCTGAAGGAAGTGGCCGAGGAGATCGGCATGCACGAGTCCACCGTCTCGCGCATCACCACCGGCAAGTACCTGCAGACCCCGCGTGGCACCTTCGAGCTGAAGCACTTCTTCGCGGTGCGCCTGGAAGGCGCCAGCGTCTCCGGCCAGGCGGTGAAGGCCATGGTGCGCCGCCTGATCGATGCCGAGCCGGCCGGTCGGCCGCTGGCCGATGAGGCCATCGCCGCCCTGCTTTCGCGCCAGGGGGTGAACATTGCCCGCCGAACCGTCGCAAAATACCGAGAACAACTGGATATCGCCCCGGCCCGCGAACGGCGCCGGCTCAGCGCCAGGCAACCGCAGCTGGCCCGGGTGGGCTGAAAAGGATGTTGGACATGAACACGCTCACGGTCCTGCTGGTCGACGACCACGAAGGTTTCATCAACGCAGCGATGCGCCATTTCCGCAAGATCGACTGGCTGCAGATCGTCGGCAGTGCCGGCAACGGCCTGGAAGCGATCGAGCGCTCGGAGACCCTGCGCCCGCAGGTGGTGCTGATGGACCTGGCGATGCCGGAAATGGGCGGCCTGCAGGCGACCCGCCTGATCAAGTCGCAGGATGACGCCCCGTACATCGTCATCGCCAGCCACTTCGATGACGCCGAGCACCGCGAGCATGCACTGCGTGCCGGCGCCGACAATTTCGTCAGCAAGCTGTCCTACATCCAGGAAGTGATGCCGATCCTGGAAGGCCTCAGGGAGGATCGATCGTGAGCGAGTCGCGCATCCTGGTGCTGGACAACGACGCCGTGCGTGCCGAACGCACCGTTGCCCTGCTGGAATTCATGGACTTCAATCCGCGCTGGGTTTCCGACGCGGCAGACTTCGACCTGGGGCGGCAGCGCCAGAGCGACTGGATGGCGGTGATCGTCGGCAGCCTCGACGACAGCGCCGCCAGCACCGCCCTCTACGCATGGCTGGGCGGCAGCAGCCTGCCGCCGCCGGTGCTGCTGGCCGATGGCCAGGCCAGTGCCTTCGCCCACCGCCACGGCCTGCATGAAGCCAACATCTGGCCGCTGGAGACGCCGCTGCGCCATGCGCAGATGGAAGCCCTGCTGCGCCGTGCCAGCCTCAAGCGCCTGGATGCCGAGCACCAGGCGGGCGCCGTGCAGGAGCAGGGACCCACCGGCAATGGTGCCGCTGTGAGCGCGCTGCGCACGATGATCGACCAGGTCGCGGCATTTGATACCACCGTTTTGGTGCTGGGCGAGTCGGGCACCGGCAAGGAAGTGGTCTCGCGCGCCATCCACCAGCGCTCGCCGCGCCGCGACGGGCCATTCGTGGCGATCAACTGTGGCGCCATTCCAGCCGACCTGCTCGAGAGCGAACTGTTCGGCCACGAGAAGGGTGCCTTCACCGGCGCGCTGACCGCGCGCAAGGGCCGCTTCGAAATGGCGGAGGGCGGCACCCTGCTGCTGGATGAGATCGGCGACATGAGCCTGCCGATGCAGGTCAAGCTGCTGCGCGTGCTGCAGGAGCGCAGCTTCGAGCGTGTCGGCGGCAACCAGACCATCCGCTGCAACGTGCGGGTGATCGCAGCGACCCACCGCGATCTGGAGAGCCGGATCGCCGACGGCAAGTTCCGCGAAGACCTGTTCTACCGCCTCAATGTGTTCCCGATCGACGTGCCGGCCCTGCGCGAACGGCGCGAGGATCTGCCGGCACTGGTGGAAACCATTGCCGCGCAGCTGGCGCGCACCGGCCGCGGCGAAGTCCGTTTCACTGCCGAAGCCCTGCAGGCGCTGGCGGGCTACGAATGGCCAGGCAACGTACGCGAGCTGACCAATCTGGTCGAACGCCTGGCGGTGCTGCATCCGGGTGGTTCGGTCCGCGTGCAGGACCTTCCCGCGCGCTACCGGGGCGACGCCCTGCTGGCCCCCGTCAGCACCCCGGCCGCGGTACCGGCAGCACCCAGCGAAGAGCGATTGGACCTGCGCAGCTTCTCCTTCCACACCCCCGGCAGCGGCGGCCAGCCGTCGCTGGAGCACGGCATCGCGGTCAACCGCGCTGCGGCTGCCACGGCCCTGCCCGACGACGGCCTGGACCTGCGCAACCACATGGCCAGCATCGAGCTGGGCCTGATCAATGAAGCGCTGGAGCGGACGCAGGGGGTGGTCGCCCACGCCGCGCAGCTGCTGGGCCTGCGCCGCACCACTTTGGTGGAAAAACTGCGCAAATACGGCATCGAACGCGAGCAGGCCGAACTGGCCAGCTGAGCGTGATCGCCAGCATGAAGGGGGCACGGACGCCTGGGCTTGCCCGGGCGTTCGTGTATCCGGCGGCCGCCGGCAAGGCCAAAAAACCGACGCCGGTTCACTGACACCGGCAGATGACGACAGCGTATCGGCACGCCAGCTCGCCCTTCCTCCGCCGAACGCAAACTTCCGTCACGTTTCTGAACCACTCAGGCGTTCCGGCACGGCACTTGCAGTGATCCCTGCAGATTCCCCATCCCTGTTCCTGGAACCGTTGCAGATGTCCCACTCCGTCACTTCGATCCTTTCGCAGATCCGCACCTACCAGTCCCAGATGGGACAGCCGGTGCTCAATCCGCTGGCTGAAGCGCCGCGCAGCAATGCCCTTCCTGGTGCGGTGCTGGATGCGCCGCAGGTGCAGCCGGCCAGCTTCACCGAGACCCTGCGCGGTGCGATTGCCGGCGTCAACAATGCGCAGCAGACGTCCGGCGCGCTGGCCAAGGCGTTCGAGATGGGCGAACCCGGCGCCGACCTGGCCAAGGTGATGGTCGCCTCGCAGCAATCCCAGATCGCCTTCCGCGCCACCGTGGAAGTCCGCAACCGTCTCGTCCAGGCCTACCAGGACGTGATGAACATGCCGCTGTAAGGAACTTGACGCATGGCACTGACGCTTTCCAAGGACAGCCTGAACGCCGAGAAGGCGGGGCAATGGTTCGACCGCCTGCAGAGCCTGCAGATCACCCGTCGGCTGGGGCTGATGGCGATGATCGCAGTGGCGGTGGCGGCGGGCCTGTTCGTGTTCTTCTGGTCGCAGAAGCCCGGCATGGTTCCGCTGTATACCGGCCTGGACCAGAAGGCCACCGCTGAAGCGACCGACCTGCTGCGTGCAGCGCAGATCCCGTTTGCCCTGGACCCGGCAACCGGTGGCATCACCGTGCCGGAGAAGAACCTGCATGACGCCCGCCTGAAGCTGGCCGGCTCCGGCCTGACCGACAGCGGCAAGCTGGGTTTCGAGCTGATGGAGCGCGACCCGGGCTTCGGTGTCAGCCAGTTCGTGGAAAGCGCGCGCTACCAGCACGCGCTGGAGACCGAACTGTCGCGCACCATCAATACGCTGCGACCGGTGCGTGACTCACGCGTACATCTCGCCATCCCCAAGCCCAGCGCCTTCACCCGCCAGCGCGACGTCGCCAGTGCTTCGGTAACCCTGGAACTGCGCGGTGGCCAGCAGCTGGAACGCAGCCAGGTAGATGCGATCGTGCACATGGTCGCCGCCAGCATTCCGGACCTGTCGCCGGAACGGGTGACCGTGGTCGACCAGAGCGGGCGCATGCTCAGCATCAGCGACCCGAACAGCGAAGCGGCGGTCAACGCCGCCCAGTTCGAGCAGGTCCGCAGGCAGGAGACCTCCTTCAACCAGCGCATCCGCGAGTTGCTGGAACCGATGACCGGCCCGGGCCGCGTCAATCCGGAAGTCAGCGTGGACATGGACTTCTCGGTCACCGAGGAAGCGCGTGAGCTGTACAACGGCGAGCCGGCCAAGCTGCGCAGCGAACAGATGAGCGAGAACACCACCAGCACGCCCGGACCGCAGGGTGTGCCTGGCGCAACCAGCAACACGCCGCCGGGCCAGGCTGCGCCGCCACAGACCGCGCAGACGCCGAGCGAAAGCAGCAAGAACGCCACGCGCAACTACGAGCTGGACCGCACGCTGCAGCACACCCGCCAGCCGGCCGGCCGCATCAAGCGCGTGTCGGTGGCGGTGCTGGTGGACAACGTGCCGCGCCCCGGCGCCAATGGTGCACTTACCCCGCAGCCGCTGTCGGCTGCCGAACTGACCCGCGTCGAGGCGCTGGTCAAGCAGGCCGTCGGCTTCAGCGCCGAGCGGGGCGATACGGTCTCGGTGATGAATGCCCCGTTCGTGCGCGAGACCACACCGGTGGAAGGCCCGGCTTGGTGGGAGCTGCCGTGGGTGCACGATGCCGGCCGCATGCTGCTGGGGGCCATTGTGGTGCTGGCGCTGCTGTTCGGCGTACTGCGTCCGGCGCTGCGTGCCATCACCGGCCAGGCGAAGAAGCACGACCCGCTGGCACTGGAACCGCATACCGCTGACGTACAGCTGGTCGATGACGATGGCAGCCCGCTGCCGGCCCTGGGTGCCGAGCGCGCTGGCCTGGGTGGACCGGAGGCGCTGGCCCTGCCGGTGGACTCCTACGAGGAACGACTGCGGATGGCCCGTGAAGCCGTGAAGACCGACTCCAAGCGCGTGGCCCAGGTGGTCAAGGGTTGGGTGGCCAATGACTGAGGTACCGCTGACCGGAGTGCAGCGCGCCGCCGTGCTGCTGCTGTCGCTGGGTGAACTGGACGCGGCCGAAGTGCTGCGCCACATGGAACCCAAGGAAGTCCAGAAGATCGGCATCGCGATGGCCACCATGTCCGACATCACCCGCGAACAGGTGGAACGGGTGATGGACCAGTTCGGCCAGGAGCTGGGCTCCAAGACCTCGCTGGGCGTGGGGTCGGACGACTACATCCGCAACATGCTGGTGCAGGCACTGGGCAGCGAGAAGGCCGGCAACCTGATCGATCGCATCCTGCTGGGCCGCAACACCACCGGCCTGGATGCGCTGAAGTGGATGGATCCGCGTGCGGTCGCCGACCTGGTCCGCAACGAGCACCCGCAGATCATCGCCATCGTCATGGCCCACCTGGAAACCGACCAGGCCGCCGATGCGCTGAAACTGCTGCCCGACCGCACCCGCGTGGACGTGCTGCTGCGCATCGCCACCCTCGATGGCATTCCGCCGAACGCACTCAATGAACTCAACGAGATCATGGAGCGCCAGTTCGCCGGCAACCAGAACCTGAAGTCATCCAACATCGGCGGCGTGCAGTGCGCGGCCAACATCCTCAACTTCATGGACAGCGGCCAGGACCAGGCGATCCTGGGCGAGATCGCACGCATCGACGCGCCCTTGAGTGGCCGCATCCAGGACCTGATGTTCGTGTTCGACGACCTGGTGGATCTGGACGACCGCGAGATGCAGCTGGTGCTGCGCGAAGTCAGCGGCGAGCGGCTGGGACTGGCCCTGCGCGGCGCCGACATCAAGGTCCGCGACAAGATCACCCGCAACATGTCCCAGCGTGCCGCCGAGATCCTGCTGGAGGACATGGAGGCCCGTGGGCCGGTGCGTCTGTCCGACGTGGAAGGCGCGCAGCGCGAGATCCTGGCCATCGTCAAGCGCATGGCCGACGAAGGCACCATCACCATCGGCGGCAGCGCGGAGGCCATGCTGTGAGCACGGTCGTGCGCTGGCTCGCCCCTGACCTGCTGGCCCAGCCGGAACCCGTGCTGGAACAGGAGGACGCGTCCGGGCACGCCGGGCCGGATCCGGAGCACGAGCCGGAACCGCCGCTGCAGTTGCCGACCCTGGAAGAGATACAGGCCATCCAGGACAGTGCCGAGAAGGAAGGCTTCCAGCACGGCCATGCGGAGGGCTATGGCCAGGGCCAGGCCGAGGTGCGCCGGCTTGCCGCGCAGATCGAGGGCATCCTGGACAACTTCAGCCGCCCGCTGGTCCGCCTGGAGAACGAGGTGGTCGGTGCGCTGGGAGAGCTGGCGGTCCGCATCGCCGGTGCCCTGGTCGGTCGCGCCTACGAGGCCGAACCGGCGCTGCTGGCACAGCTGGTCGGCGAAGCCATCGATGCGGTCGGCGGCAGCACGCGCGAAGTGGAAGTGCGCCTGCACCCGGACGACATCGCTGCCCTCGCCCCCTTGCTCACCCTGCCACCGCAGCAGCGGCTGGTTGCCGACACCAGCCTCAGCCGCGGCGACCTGCGCGTGCATGCCGAGGCCGTGCGCATCGACGGCACTCTCGAAGCCCGCCTGCGTGGCGCGCTGGACGCAGTGATCCGCCAGACCGGAGCGAACGCATGACGGCCGAAACGCCACTGCCGCCGCCTGCGGCCGACTGGGCCCTGGCCCGCAATCTACGGTTGGCCCGTCGCCTGGACGGGCTGCGCGTGGACACCGCGCACGGCCGTGGCCTGATCCGCGAAGGCGTGCTGCGCCGCGCGGTCGGGCTGACCCTGGAAGCGGTCGGCTGCGAAGCACCGCTGGGGGCCAGCTGCAAGGTCGAAGTGGTCGACGGTGGCTGGGTGGATGCCGAAGTGGTCGGCTTCGCCGGTGAGCGCACGTACCTGATGCCCAGCGCCGAACTGCATGGCCTGTTGCCCAACGCGCGGGTCGTGCCGTCGGCACGGCGCGGCGGCGTGGAAGTGGGCGAAGGCCTGCTCGGCCGGGTGATCGACAGCGATGGCGTGCCGCTGGACGGCAAGGGCCCGATCCGTGCCGAAGGCCACGTCGGCATGGCCGGTGTGTCGATCAATCCACTCGCGCGCGAGCCGATCACCCAGCCACTGGATGTGGGCGTGCGCGCCATCAACGCACTGCTGCCGATCGGCCGTGGCCAGCGTGTCGGCCTGTTCGCCGGCTCCGGCGTCGGCAAATCGACACTGCTAGGCATGATGACCCGCTACACCGCTGCCGACGTCATCGTGGTCGGGCTGATCGGCGAACGCGGCCGCGAAGTGCGCGATTTCGTCGAAACCACGCTGGGCGAGGAAGGCCTGCGCCGCGCGGTGGTGGTCGCCAGCCCGGCCGACCGGCCACCGCTGGCGCGCCTGCATGGCGCCTACCGTGCAACCGCCATTGCCGAATGGTTCCGCGACCAGGGCCTGAACGTCCTGCTGCTGATGGACTCGCTGACCCGCTTCGCGCAGGCACAACGCGAGATCGGCCTGTCGGTGGGCGAACCGCCGACCACGCGCGGCTACCCGCCGTCGGTGTTCGCCAAGCTGCCCGCGCTGGTCGAGCGCGCCGGCAACGGCGCCAAGGGGCGCGGCTCCATCACCGCGTTCTACACCGTACTGACCGAAGGCGACGATCCGCAGGATCCGATCGCAGACGCCGCACGCGCGATCCTCGACGGCCACATCCTGCTGTCGCGCCGGGTCGCGGACAGCGGCCTGTACCCGGCCATCGACGTGGAATCGTCCGTCAGCCGCGTGGTCACGGAAATCGCCGACGAGCCGTGGCGCCTGCGCATCCGCAAGCTCAAGCGGCTGGTGTCGGCCTACTCGGCCAACCGCGACCTGATCGCCATCGGCGCCTACCAGCGCGGCAACGACGCGGCCACCGACGAAGCCCTGGAACGCTGGCCGGAAATCATGGAATTCCTGGGACAGGACGTGGCCAAGGCCGCGGATCTCCCGCACAGCCAGGCGGCGCTGCAGCGCCTGGTGGAAAACGAGGTGTAAGCGATGAACCAGTCCAAGCGTATCGACCCTCTGCTGAGGCGGGCACAGGAACATGAAGATGCGGTCGCCCGCGACCTGGCCGAGCGCCAGCGCCTTCTCGACACTCACCTGTCGCGTCTGGACGAACTGCGACGTTATGCCGAGGAGTACGCCAACGCACAGATGGCCGCGACCAGTCCCGCCCAGCTGTTGAACCGGCGTGCGTTCCTTGACCGCCTCGACAGTGCGGTGGAGCAACAGCAGCGCACCGTCGACGGCAACCGCGAGAAGGTCGAAGCCGAACGCGCGCGCCTGATCCTGGCCAGCCGCGACAAGGCGGTGCTGGAGCAGCTGGCCGCCAGCTATCGCGCACAGGAAAAGGTGGTGACAGACCGCCGTGACCAGCGCGAGATGGATGACATCGGCGCGCGCCGCTCCCGCCTGGCGCAGGCCGAGGACCAGGACGGCGCAGACACCGGAGGCCGTTCGTGACGCCCGCCGCGCTTTCCGGCAGCAGCACGACGGCCACTCCGCCCGGCGTGGGCAGCAGCCCGTCGCGCACGGCACGCAGCGAAGGCGGCAAGGACTTCGGTCAGCTGCTGCAGGGCGGCGCGCCCGTCCCGCCCACGGACAGCCCCGCGCCGACCGGCGTTGCGGCCACCGGCGGCGATGACGCCGCCAGCGTGCGGCCCCCCGCCAGCGAGCAGGCTACGGGCGAGGCCGCTGCGCCACCGGCCGGCAAGGCTGCGACCGACCAGGACGCGACGACGGAAACCGACGAAGCGCCCTGGCCTCCATTTGGACTGGCCGGGCTGGTGCTGGCCACCCCACTGCCCGCCGACCCTGCGGCCAGCGTCCCACCGTCCGCAACGGGCACAGCGCCTCCGGCCCTGGCGGCGACCACCGCCCCCCCATCGCCGGTTGCCGCGTCGCCTGCCGCCGTGGTGCAGTCACCCGCCACGGGCGTCGATGGCGAGGACGGCGCACTGTCCCTGCCTGTGCTGCCGACGGGCGACGCCGCGCTGGAGCGCAGCGGTGACACCGACAGCACGTTGCAGGGTGATCGTGCCCCGCCTGCACCCCTGCAGGCGCCCCTGCCCGCCGCACTGCAGGATCTGAAGGCGGCGCTGTCCAGCAACGCGGTCTTCAACGGTGAACCGACGCCGAAGCCGGTGCTTGGCGACGATGGATTCGACCAGGCCATTGGCGCCCGCCTGGGCTGGCTGGCCGACCAGAAGATCGGCCACGCCCACATCCGACTGAGCCCGGACGATCTGGGGCCGGTGGACGTACGCCTGCAGCTCAACGGTGACAAGGTCCACGCCAGTTTCAGCAGCCCGCACGTGGATGTCCGCCAGGCGCTGGAAAGCAGCCTGCCACGCCTGCGTGAACTGCTGGGCGAACAAGGCTTCCAGCTGGCCCACGCCGATGTCGGCCATCAGCCGGGCGGCGGTGGCGCACCTGCCGGCCAGGCCGGGCAGGAGGCAGGTCGGGGTGACGGAGAACCGACGCGGGGTGATGCCAGCCTGCCGGCCACCCCGTTGATCCGCCAGCGTGGCCTGCTGGACGCCTACGCCTGACAGGTGTGCCAACCAAGGTTGGCACCCACCAGAGCGATGTGGTTGGCACCTGCCAGCATCGCGTTGGTGGGTGCGGAGCTTGCTCCGCATGGCCCCACCGGCACCCCGACGGAATTCCGTCGCGCCCTGTTCCCGGTGCATCGGCACACCCCTTGCATATCCCGGTGAAGCAACCCTCAGGAGCTTCACCTCGTGGCCGCAGCCGCTGACAAAACCAAGAAGAACGTCGAAAAGGACAAGGCCCGCACGCCGCGCAGTCCGATCCTGATCACCGCGCTGGTGGCCGTACTGGCTGCCGCTGCCGCCGGTGGCGGCGTGTGGTTCTTCACCCAGTCCACGCAGGAAGAAAAGACCAGCCAGGCGCCGAAGAAGAAGAACGCCACGCCGGCACCGGCGCAGTACTTCGCGCTGGAGCCCGCGTTCGTGGTCAACCTCAATGGTCCCATCGACGGCCCGCGCTACCTGCAGCTGGAAGTGCAGCTGATGACCCGTGATCCGGCCGCGCTGGAGGCGATCAAGACCCACGCCCCGGCCCTGCGTGCACGACTGCTGATGCTGTTCTCGCAGGTCGAGCCGGCACAGATCGCCGATATCGCCGGCAAGAAGAAGCTGCAGGCCGATTCGCTGGCCGAGGTGCAGAAGGTGCTCAAGGCCGAGACCGGCAGCAATGGTGCCGACGATCTGCTGTTCACCAGCTTCGTGACCCAGTAAGGGCCCACCGATGAATGATCTGCTGTCCCAGGACGAGATCGATGCCCTGCTCCACGGCGTGGACAGCGGCGCGGTCGAGACCGACCCGGAGCCGCCCTCCGGCGAAGCGCGTTCATACGACTTCGCCAGCCAGGACCGCATCATCCGCGGCCGTATGCCGACGCTGGAAATGGTCCACGAGCGCTTTGCGCGCCTGTGGCGCATCGGCCTGTTCAACCTGATCCGGCGCTCGGCCGAACTGTCGGTGCGCGGCATCGAGCTGATCAAGTTCAACGACTACATGCATTCGCTGTATGTGCCGACCAACCTGAACCTGATCCGTTTCAAGCCACTGCGCGGCACCGGCCTGATCGTGTTCGAGCCGACCCTGGTGTTCGCCATCGTCGACAACTTCTTCGGCGGCGACGGGCGCTACCCCACCCGGATCGAAGGCCGCGAGTTCACCGCCACCGAGATGCGCGTGATCCATCTGCTGCTGAAGCAGACCTTCGCCGACCTGCGCGAAGCGTGGGCACCGGTGATGGACGTGGAATTCGAGTACATCAACTCGGAGATCAACCCGCACTTCGCGAACATCGTGACCCCGCGCGAATACGTGGTGGTGTGCCGCCTGCATGTCGAGCTCGACGGCGGTGGCGGCGACATCCACGTCACCCTGCCGTACTCGATGCTCGAACCGATCCGGGAGCTGCTCGATGCCGGCATCCAGAGCGATCGCAACGACCGCGACGAAAGCTGGGGCCAGACCCTGCGCGAGCAGCTCAACATCGCCGAAGTGACCCTGTCCAGCGTGCTGGCCAGCAAGCGCATGACCCTGCGTGACCTGACCCGGTTGAAGGTCGGCGACATCCTGCCGATCGAGCTGAGCCCGCAGGTGCCGCTGTGCGTGGAGAACATCCCGGTGTTCACCGGCGAATTCGGCATCGCCAACGGCATGAATGCCGTGAAGATCACTGCTACCCATCCGCCGGGCACCCGCCCGCGCGTACCCGTCATCCAGGAAGACCCGCAATGAACGATACCGACGCCCTCGAACCGACTCCGGCCCAGTTCGGCACCCTGCACGCCGACGAGGCCTCCGGGGTCGATCTGAATCTGGACGTGATCCTCGACGTGCCGGTGACCCTGTCGCTGGAAGTCGGCCGCGCCCGCCTGCCGATCCGCAACCTGCTGCAGCTCAACCAGGGCTCGGTGGTGGAGCTGGAGCGTGGCGCCGGTGAATCGCTCGACGTATTCGTCAACGGCACCCTGATCGCGCATGGCGAGGTCGTGGTGATCAATGACCGCTTCGGCGTGCGCCTGACCGATGTGGTCAGCCCGAGCGAACGCATCCGGAGACTGCGTTGAGCCTGCTGGCGTCCACCCTGCTGGGCGTCGGCAAGGCCGCCGCCCCGGTCGGCCAGCACGCGGCCTCGGCACCGGGCCTGTTCGGCGCGGTGCTGGCGCTGCTGGCCGTGCTGGCCCTGGTGGTCGGCCTGGGCTGGCTGCTCAAGCGCCTGCCCGGCAGCGGCTTCCGCCCGGCCGACGGCATGAAGCTGGTGGCCAGCCTCAGCGTCGGCGCCAAGGAGCGCGTCGTGGTGGTGGAGGTCAATGGCCAACAACTGCTGCTGGGCGTCACCGCCGGCAGCATCAACGCCCTGCACACCCTTTCCGAACCGCTGCCGCCGCCCGCGCCGGTGCGCGTGCCGGACCTGAAGAACCTGCCGAATTTCGCCCAGCTGCTGCAGCAGCGGCTGCGCAAGGACCCCTGACATGCGTGTCATCCGTACCCGTCCAGCTACCCTGATCGCGTGGCTGCTGCTGATTGCCCTGTGCCTGCTGCCCGCGCTCGCCTTTGCCGCGCCGGGCGCTGCTCCGACCACGCCACTGCCGGATGTCAACGTGGGCAGGATCGGTGGCCAGCCGGTCAGCCTGCCGCTGCAGACACTGCTGCTGATGACGGCGATCACCCTGATCCCGTCGATGCTGCTGGTGCTGACCTCGTTCACCCGCATCATCATCGTGCTGGGCCTGCTGCGGCAGGCACTGGGCACCGGCCAGACCCCGTCCAACCAGGTGCTGCTGGGCCTGGCCCTGTTCCTCACCGCGATGGTGATGATGCCGACCTGGGACAAGGCGTGGAGCAGCGGAATGGCGCCCTACCTCAACGGCCAGATCGACTTCCAGACCGCGTGGACACTGACCACCCAGCCGCTGCGCGGCTTCATGCTGGCGCAGATCCGCGAGACCGACCTGATGACCTTCGCCGGCATCGCAGGGCACGGCACCTACGCCAGCCCGGATGCGATCCCGTTCCCGGTCCTGGTCGCCTCGTTCGTGACCAGCGAACTGAAGACCGCCTTCGAGATCGGTTTCCTGATCTTCATCCCGTTCGTGATCATCGATCTGGTCGTGGCCAGCGTGCTGATGTCGATGGGCATGATGATGCTGTCGCCGATGCTGGTCTCGGCACCCTTCAAGATCCTGCTGTTCGTGCTCGTCGACGGCTGGGTGCTGACGGTGGGAACGCTGGCGGCCAGCTTCAATCCGGCGTGACCCGGACCGGCGTGATTGCAGGGGCCGCCAGCCATTGCCGGCGGCCGCATTGACCACCGCCGGGCAGGACCCGGCGCTACCGATGGAAAGACGATGTCTCCCGAACTTGCCCTGACCGAACTGCGTGGCGGCCTGATTGCCGTACTGTGGGTGGCTGGCCCGCTGCTGCTGACCGTACTGGTGGTAGGTGTGGTGGTCGGTGTCGTGCAGGCCGCGACCCAGCTCAATGAGCCCACCATCGCCTTCGTCGCCAAGGCGGCAGCGTTGACCGCCGTGCTGTTCGCCCTGGGCAGCCTGCTGATTGGCCATCTGGTCGAATACACCACGCTGCTGTTCCAGCGCATTCCGCACCTGATCGGCTAGGACGCGCACCGCAATGGATGCCGCCACCCAGATGGCTGCCGACGGCCTGCAGGCCTTCGGCATGATCGGCACCGTGCTGTGGACGATGCTGCGCATCGGCGCGGTAGCCATGGCCATGCCCATGGTCGGCACCCGTGCGGTGCCGGCGCGGATCCGCGTGGTACTGGCCGGTACCCTCGCCATCGCGCTCGCCCCGCTGCTGCCGCCCGTGCCGGAGTGGACCGGCTTCGATGCGGCCACCGTGCTGACCATCGCCCGTGAGCTGGCCATCGGCGTGGCCATCGGCTTCCTGCTGCGGCTGGTGTTCGAAGCTGGCGCGATGGCCGGCGAACTGGTGGCACAGGGCACCGGCCTGGCGTTCGCGCAGATGAGCGACCCCCTGCGCGGCGGCACCTCCGGCGTGATCGGGCAGTGGTTCTACCTGTTGTTCGGCCTGCTGTTCTTCACCGCGAACGGCCACCTCGCGCTGATCTCGCTGGTCGTGGACAGCTACCGGGCACTGCCGATCGGTGCGCCGCTGCCCGATCCGCACGCGTTCTTCAGCATCGCCCCGACGTTCCTGCTGACCGTACTGCGCGGTGCGTTGACACTGGCCATTCCGTTGACGGTGGCGATGCTGGCGGTGAACCTGGCGTTCGGCGTGCTCGCCCGTGCGGCACCTGCGCTCAATCCGATCCAGCTCGGCCTGCCGGTGTCGCTGCTGCTGGGCCTGTTCCTGCTGGTCCTGCTGGCCGGCGAAATGGGGCCCCCGGTGCAACGACTGTTCGATGCGGCGTTCCAGGCTGCGGACGCGGTCACACACTGACGCTTCCATCACGCTTTGCTGCTTGCCGTCCCCCCGGGGACGCGCGTTAGAGTGAATACGCGGCAACCGGGGGGATGCCGCACCTGGCGGCCGCTTCTGGCTGCCTGCCACATGCATGCCCCACCGTAGTTTCCGTCGACAGGCAGGTCCGGGAGACTGACGAATGCTGGTAGGCACGTACAACGCATGGCTGGTGGCAGTCTCGCTGTTGGTGGCCGTGATGGCTTCCTACACGGCATTGGCGATGGCCGGACGCACGGTCACGGCACCCGGCAGGGGCGCGACCTGGTGGTGGCGGCTCGGTGGCGGCTTCGCGATGGGCCTGGGCATCTGGTCGATGCACTTCATTGGCATGCTGGCCTTCGACCTGCCCATTCCGCTGGGCTACGACCTGCCGATCACCCTGCTGTCGCTCGCCCTGGCCATCGCCTCGTCGGTGTTCGCGCTCTGGCTGGTCTCGCTGCCCACCCTGCCACATCCCCGCCTGGCAGGGGGCGCCTTGCTGATGGGCACCGGCATCGCCGGCATGCATTACGTCGGCATGGCCGCAATGCGCATGCAACCCGGCATCGACTACCACACGGGCTGGCTGCTGCTGTCGCTGCTGGTTGCGGTCGCTGCATCCTGGACCGCCCTCTACGTCGCCTTCCGCCTGCGCGCGCAGCGCACCCGGGTCGGTGACCGGCTGGCCGCCGCCGGCCTGCTCGGTCTGGCCATCGTGGGCATGCACTACACCGGCATGGCCGCCGCACGCTTTCCACAGGGCAGCATCTGCGGCGCTGCGGTGGGCGATGGCCTGCAGAGCACCTGGCTGGCGATGCTGGTGGTGGTGCTGACCGTCGCGATCCTGGCGGTGGTGCTGGTGGTGTCCTGGCTGGACCAGCGGGTGGAAGCGCAGCTGCTGCGCCTTCGCAACGCGATGCTGAGCACCTCGCTGACGGATGCGCAGGAGGAATTGACCCAGGCCGCGCTGCACGACCCCTTGACCCGCCTTCCGAACCGGCTGCTGCTGCAACGGCGCATCGTGCAGTCACTGGCCGAAGCCGAACAGGGCGGCAGCCGCTTCGCGGTGATGTTCATGGACCTGGATGGCTTCAAGCAGGTCAACGATGCCTATGGCCACCAGGCCGGCGATGCCCTGCTGGTGGCCGTCGCCGAGCGCACCCGCCAGCTGCTGCGGCCGAACGACCTGCTGGCGCGGCTGGGCGGCGACGAGTTCGTGCTGGTGGTGCGCATCGACCATGACGAGGACCTGCCGACCCTGGCCCGGCGCATCCTGCAGGCGGTGGGAAGCGGCCCGCTGCTGCCCGACAACGAACTGCAGGTGACTGCCAGCATCGGCATCGCCATCTGCCCCGACCACGCCGCCAGCGAACGCCAGCTGATGGCCTTCGCCGACGCTGCGATGTACCAGGCCAAGGAATCCGGCCGAAACTCCTTTGTCCTGTTCGCGGATTGGATGAACGACAGCGCCGAACAGCAGTTCCGCCTGCTGGCCGACCTGCGCCGGGCGATCGGCAGCGAACAGCTGTTCCTGCACTACCAGCCGAAGATCCGCGTGGCCACCCAGAAGGTCGCCGGCGCCGAGGCGCTGATCCGCTGGCGTCATCCGGAACAGGGCCTGATTCCACCGGATCGCTTCATCCGCCTGGCCGAGCGCAGCGGCGCGATCAACGAGATCGGCCGCTGGGCGCTGGACCAGGCGTGCCTGCAACTGCGGCACTGGCACGACGCCGGCCACGAGGGCTGGTCGATATCGGTCAACCTGTCGCCGGTCCAGTTCAGCTCGCCGCACCTGCTGCGCGATGTGCGCGACGTGATCGAGCGGCATCGCATCACGCCGCGCAACCTGGTGCTGGAGATCACCGAAAGCACCGTGATGCGCGACACCGACACGAGTTTGCGGCTGCTGCAGGCGTTGTCGGTGCTGGGGGTTGGCATCTCCATCGACGATTTCGGCACCGGCTATTCCAGTCTGCTGTACCTCAAGCGCCTGCCGGCCACCGAGATCAAGATCGACCACGCCTTCGTGCGCGATCTCGAACACAGCGCGGAGGACGTGGTGATCGTATCGGCGATCGTGGCGCTGGGCCATGCACTGGACATGGACATTGTTGCCGAGGGCGTGGAAACGGCTGCCCAGCGTGCCTACCTTGAGCGGCTGGGGTGCGATTACCTGCAGGGCTACCTGCTCGGCCGCCCGGTCGATGCGGGCCGTTTCATGCAACTGCACGACCTGCCGCGGCCACGGGTGGAGCTGGCGCAGACCCCGCCCCCACCGGCCCCGCCGGGGTAACGTCGGACTCTCCGCGGCGGGCGGCCACCCACCGTATGATGGCCACGCGCCCGCCATTGCAAGGAACACCCCGTGACCTTACGCGCTCTTCTTGCTGGCCTGCTGCTGGCGCTCACCTGCACCGGCGTGGCCGCCAGCGATCTGCGGTGGTCGCTGCCCCGCGATGCGCCGCCAGCACAGGTGGATACGGCACTGCAGGCGCTGGGTACGAAGCTGTTGCAGTCGGCAACGCTGACCGATGCACAGCGCTGCCATGCGCTGCTGGCCACGGGTCGCTACGCCGAGGCACGCGCCATGATCGAGAAGCTGCGCGCGACGCTGGCCGCTGCCGGCGATGGCGCGGCGGCCCAGCGCTGGATGCCGATGCTGCTGGCAAGCACTGGCGCGCGGGATGCGGAAGCGTATTCGCGCGCCTTCCATTCGGCCTTTGCTGGCCTGGATGATGTTGCCGCCGTGCAGGCCGATGCAGCGCTTGCCTTGCCTCCCGCTGCGGTACAGGCGCAGCTGACGCAGGCGCTTGCGGCACAGGCCGATGCCGCCACCGTGCCGCAGTCAGCCGCGCTGGAGCTGGTGCGCCTGCAGGCTGTGTTGCGCGCGCAGACCCTGGCTGCGGCACTCGCCCCTGCACTGCTTGACGCAGAACAGCAACGCCGCTTCGTGATCGACAGCGGAGTGCGTATCCCCGTGGCCGAAGGGGTGGTGCTGTCCGCACAGCTGGCACGGCCCCGCAGCGCGTCCGCGCCGCTGCCGACGGCCATGCTGTTCACCATCTACACCGACCCGCCCAAGAACCGTCTGAAGATGCTGCTGGCCGCAGCCCACGGCTACGCCGGCATCGTGGTCGACGCACGCGGAAAAGGTCAGGGTACCGGCACCATCGCCCCCTACGAACACGACGGGGTGGACGCCAATGCCGCGATCGACTGGGTCAGCCGCCAGCCCTGGAGCGACGGTCGGGTCGCCATGTATGGCGGCAGCTATGAAGGATTCACCGCATGGGCGGCAGCGCGCCATCACCATCCGGCACTGAAGACCATCGTGCCCTACGTGGCTGCCATTCCGGGCCAGGGCCTGCCGATGGAGAACAACGTATTCCTCAGCGCCAACTACGGCTGGGCCTTCTACGTGGCCAATGGCCCGATGCTGGATACCGACACCTATGGGCAGCAGGACCGGTGGTCACAGCTGCCCGGCCGCTGGTATGCCTCCGGCCGGCCGTACCGGCAGATCGACCAGATCGATGGCACCCCCAATCCCTGGCTGCAGCGCTGGCTCGCCCACCCGGCCTATGATGGTTACTGGCAGGCCATGGTGCCGTACGCCGAACACTTCAGGGACATCCGCATTCCGGTGCTGACCATTACCGGCTACTACGACGACGGCCAGATTTCCGCGTTGCAGTACTTCACCGATCACATGCGCTACCGGCCGGACGCCGATCATGTCCTGCTGATCGGGCCGTATGACCACGGCGGTGCGCAGGCCGCCAGCAAGCCGATGCAGCTGCGCGGCTACGCGGTGGACCCGGTCGCGCAGTTCGATACGCCCGCGCTGACCTTCCAGTGGCTGGACCACGTACTTCGCGGTGCCCCGCGCCCGGCGCTTCTGGCCGACCAGGTCAACTTCCAGCTGATGGGCAGCAACACCTGGGGGCATGCAGCCACCCTTGATGCCGCTGCGGGCGGCCACCGCACGTACTACCTGTCGGCAGCCGCTGAGGGCGACCATCACCCGCTGCAGGAACAGCGGCCAACGCCGGGAACACTGCGGCAGACGGTGGACCTCGCTGACCGCACGGAGGTCCGGCATGGCTACTATCCGTTCCCGATCGTGGCCGCCGGGGACGAGCCGGACACGGCACTGACCTTCCTCTCCGAGCCCTTCCCAGCACCGATGGACCTGATCGGACGCTTCTCGGGCGATCTGAAGGTCCGCATCAACAAGCACGACATGGACTTCACGGTCACCCTGTACGAGCTGCTGCCCGATGGGCGCCGGATGCAGCTGTCCTACTACGTCGGCCGGGCCAGCCACGTACGCGACCCGACCACGCGGCAGCTGCTGGTGCCGGGGCGATGGACCGACCTGCCCTTCGATCGCACCCGCATGGTCGCCCGCCGTGTGGGCGCGGGCAGCCGGCTGCTGGTGAAGGTGGACGTGCTCAAGGACGCCATGCACCAGGTGAACCACGGCACCGGACGCGATGTCAGCGACGAGTCAGCCGCCGATGCCGGTGAGCCCCTGCAGGTGGACTGGCACAGCGACAGCACGCTGAGCATCCCGCTGCGGCCGGCCCTGCCCGGCTAGCGTCGGGCGTTGCCCCGGCGGTGAACCACGCGCCGCGGAACAGTTCTTGCAGGCAGCCCGGCATCCCCTGCCGCAGTGCCCGTGATGTCCGAGAACGAATCCGCCGGCGAAAAGACCGAACAACCCACCGAAAAACGCCTGCGCGAGGCCCGGGAACAGGGCAACCTGCCGCGTTCCCGCGAACTGGGAACCGCCGCGGTGTTCGGTGGCGGCGTGCTGGCGGTGATGGCCATGGGCGGCTCGATCGGCCGTGGTGCCACGCAATGGATGAAACAGGCGTTGAGTCCGGAGCAGGGGCTGCGGCAGAACCCGAAGGAACTGTTCGGCCACTTTGGCGACCTGCTGCTGCAGTTCATGCTGGTGATCACCCCGCTGGTGCTGGTCTGCCTGCTGGCCAGCTTCGTCGCCCCGCTGGTGATGGGCGGATTGCGCTGGTCGGCCAAAGCGATGATGCCCGACATCAATCGGCTGAACCCGCTGACCGGCCTCAAACGTCTGTACGGGCCGGAAGCCATCGCTGAATTCACCAAGTCACTGCTGCGCGTGGCGTTCGTGGGCGTCGCCGCCGGACTGGTGGTGTGGAGCGGCTTCGACACCCTGCGCGGGTTGATCCACCACCCACTGGAAACCGCCATCACCGATGGCCTGGGCTTCACCCTGCGACTGCTGCTGGCCACCGCCGGGGCAATGCTGGTGCTGGCGGCGATCGACGCGCCGTACCAGCGCTGGAACTGGATGCGCAAGCTGAAGATGACCCGCGAGGAACTGCGGCGGGAAATGAAGGAAAGCGAAGGCAGCCCGGAGGTGAAGGGCCGCATCCGCCAGCTGCAGCAGCAGATGGCCAACCGCCGGATGATGGAAGCGGTGCCCACCGCGGACGTGGTGGTGGTCAACCCGACCCACTACGCCGTGGCCCTGAAGTACGAGGGCGGCGCCATGAACGCGCCCACCGTGGTGGCGCTGGGCGTGGACGAGACCGCCCTGCGCATCCGTGAAGTCGCCGATGGCAACAAGGTCGCCATCGTCTCCGCCCCGCCTTTGGCACGCGCCTTGTATCGGGAAGGCCAACTCGGAAAGGAAATCCCCGTGAGACTGTATTCGGCCGTGGCCCAGGTCCTGTCCTACGTCTACCAGCTGCGCGCCTGGCGCACCGGCCCGATGCCGGGCGCCCCGCACATCGAGGTGGATGAATTCGGCAAGGGAGGCCGGGCATGAGCGCGCAGGCCTCGTCCGGATTCAACACCCGCCGGCTGCTGGAGATGATCCGCCAAGGCCTCGGCGCACCGCTGATCGTGCTGGCGCTGCTGGCGATGGTGGTGGTGCCGCTGGCGGCGCCCGTGCTCGATGCGCTGTTCACCTTCAACATCGCCATCTCGCTGATGGTGCTGCTGGCGGTGGTGTACGTGAAGCGCCCGCTGGATTTCACCATCTTCCCGATCGTGCTGCTGGTCACCACCATGCTGCGGCTGGCACTGAACGTGGCCTCCACCCGCGTCATCCTGCTCAATGGCCAGAACGGCCACGACGCGGCCGGCAAGGTCATCGCCGCGTTCGGTGAATTCGTGATCGGCGGCAACTATGCGGTCGGCATCGTGGTGTTCGCCATCCTGACCATCATCAACTTCGTGGTCATCACCAAGGGCGCCGGCCGTGTCTCGGAAGTGACCGCGCGCTTCATCCTCGACGCCATGCCCGGCAAGCAGATGGCCATCGATGCCGATCTCAACGCCGGCCTGCTGACGCGCGAAGAAGCCAAGCTGCGCCGCGAGGAGGTCCGCGAGGAAGCCGACTTCTATGGCGCGATGGACGGCGCCAGCAAGTTCATCCGGGGTGATGCGATTGCCGGCATCCTGATCCTGTTCATCAACATGCTCGGTGGCCTCGCCGTGGGCGTGCTGCAGCATGGCATGCCGTTCGGCGATGCCGCTGCGACCTACACCCTGCTGTCCATCGGTGACGGTCTGGTGGCGCAGCTGCCGGCCCTGCTGGTTTCCAGCGCAGTGGCGATGCTGGTCACCCGTGCCTCGCGCTCGCAGGACATGGCACAGGCGATGACCGGCCAGGTGTTCGGCCAGTACCGTGCCCTGGCCATCACGGCCGGCATCATCGGCCTGGTCGGCCTGGTGCCCGGCATGCCCAACGTCGCTTTCCTGACGCTTGCCTCCATTCTCGGCTTCATCGCCTGGAAGCTGTACCGGAAGGGACAGGCCCCGGCCCCGAGCGACGCTGCCGGCAGCGACCCCGGCGCGGTCAGTGCGCTGGGCCGACCGGCGGCGCCGGCCCCCACCGCGGAACTGAGCTGGGACGAACTGCGCCCGGTCGACCCGCTGGGGCTGGAGGTCGGTTACCGGCTGATTCCGCTGGTGGACAGCAATCAGGGCGGCGAACTCATGGCACGCATCAAGGGCGTGCGGCGCAAGCTGACCCAGGACGTGGGATTCCTGATTCCATCCGTGCACATCCGCGACAACCTGGAACTGCCGGCCAACGGCTACCGCGTGCTGGTGCATGGCGTGCCGGTGGCAACCGCCGAGATCCATCCCGACCGCGAACTGGCGCTGGACCCCGGCAGTGCGCTCGGCCCGCTGGACGGCATCGCCGGCAAGGATCCCGCCTTCGGCCTGGACGCTACCTGGATCCAGCCGCACCAGCGCGCCCAGGCCGAAACCATGGGCTACACCGTGGTCGACCCGGCCACCGTGGTCGCCACCCATCTTTCCCACCTCATCCGCGAGCATGCGCCGGAGCTGCTGGGCCACGAAGAGGTGCAGCACCTGCTGGCCAACCTCGCCAAGAGCGCACCCAAGCTCGTCGAAGATCTGACGCCCAAGGCGCTGCCGTTGTCGGCCGTGGTGCGGGTGCTGCAGAACCTGCTGGTGGAACGCATTCCGATCCGCCAGCTGCGCAAGATCGCCGAAGCACTGGTGGAGCACGCGCCGTCCAGCCAGGACCCGGCCACGCTCACCGCCGCAGTGCGCACCGCGCTCGGCCGCTTCATCGTGCAGGAGATCGCCGGAATGTCGGTGGAGCTGCCGGTGTTCACCCTCAACCCGCAATTGGAACGCGTCTTGCAGGAGTCCACGCAGGGCAACGGCGCCGCGCTGGAACCCGGGCTTGCCGAGCGACTGCATCAGAGTCTGGCCGAATGTGTCAGCAAGCAGGAAGCCCGCAACGAGCCCGCGGTCGTGCTGGTTCCCGGCCCGGTACGTGCCGCGTTGGCACGCCTGGTCCGTCACAGCGTTCCGTCGCTGTCGGTACTGGCGTACAGCGAAGTGCCGGAGGACAAGCGCCTGAAGCTGGTCGGAACGATCAGCTGACGCCGCCCACCGATGCGTCAGAAAACAGACACCACCTTCGAACCACCGCAACAGACAGATGCCAAGGGGAACCCGTTCCGTGCAGACCACCGACCACCCGCGTTCTCCCACCACCACCCCGCCGTCCCCGTCCCGTGACCACAGCATGAAAATCAAACGATTCGTCGCCGCCGACATGCGCTCGGCCATGAACCTGGTGCGCAAGGAACATGGTCCCGATGCTGTGATCCTGTCCAACCGCCGGATCGAGGAAGGCGTCGAGATCGTCGCCGCAGCCAACTATGACGAGAGCGCGGTGCAACGCGCGCTGGAAGCCTCGCGGCGCGACGTGGCTCCGCCGCCGCCGAAACCGCGCACCGCCGCGGATGCAGTGATCGCCGCAGTCACCCGCCGCCGCTCCGCGACACCGGCCCAGCAGCCGGTGACCGCCACCACATCGGCCGTGGCCGCCCTCGCCCGCGCGGCCGTCGGTGCCACCGGCCGCACCCTGGACAGTGCGGACGAGATCGTGCCCACCCGCGGCAGTTCCGGCTTCGCTGCCACCCTGGCGCGTGCCACCGTCAACGATCCGGCACTGCCGGAGCAGATCTTCGCGCCGTTCGCGAGCGCCGTCGTGGCTCCCGCACCGGCGCCCGCCAACCGCGCCCGTTTCCTGATCGACCCGCCGCAGGACGAGCATCACGAATCCCCCGCGCCGGCAGTGCTGCCGCCGCCGCTGCCGATCACCACTGCGGCCACTGCGCAGGCCGAGTCCGTGCACCCCGAGCCGCCGTACGCGCAGGACGTTGCCGAGACCACGCCAGCCCCTGCCGCTGCCGCTGAAGCGGAGACCGCGCCGGCCCCGGCGCCGCTCCTTGCCCCGGCGCCGGTACTGACGGTGGTTGCACAGGACGATGCCGAGATCCGCCAGCTGCGCCACGAAGTGGCCGGCATGCGCCAGGTCATCGAGCGCGAGATGAACCGCTTCACCGACGAGCGCCTGCGCGGCTGCCCGGTGCGGGCGACCGCCCTGGACCTGATGGACGAGTACGGATTCGATGCCGGGCTGGCCCGCGATGTGGCCATGCAGATACCGCTGGATACCGAAGCCCACCGGGGCCGCGGGCTGATGCTGGGCCTGATCTCGCGCAGGCTGCCGATCGCGCCGGTCGATCCGCTGGAAGAAGGCGGCGTGATCGCTCTGGTCGGTCCGACCGGGGCCGGCAAGACCACCACCATCGCCAAGCTCGCCTCGCGCTTCGCCGAGAAGCACGCGCCGCGCGATGTGGCCCTGGTCACCACCGACACGCTGCGCATCGGTGCCCGCGAGCAGCTGTACGGCTATGGCCGCCAGCTCGGCATCGCGGTACATGAAGCCAACAGCGGTACCGACCTGGACCAGCTGCTGGAGCGGCTGAAGGACTACAAGCTGGTGCTGATCGATACCGCTGGCCTGGGCCCGCGTGACCGCGCCCTGGCCGCGCAGCTGCAGTGGCTGCGTGCCGCCCGCCAGGTCCGCACCCTGCTGGTGCTGCCGGCCAATACCAGCTTTGGCGACATGGACGAGGTGGTGCGCCGCTTCGGCGCGGCCAACCTGCAGGGCCTGGTGCTGAGCAAGCTGGATGAGACCGGCCGCTTCGGCAACGCCCTGTCAGTGGCGGTAGACCACGCGCTGCCGATCACCTGGGTGACCGATGGCCAGGACGTTCCGGACGACCTGCACCGGGCCAGCGCGGCCAATCTTGTACTTCGCCTTGAAGATTTGCGCCGAGCGGCCGATATGCCCTGCAACCCGGAGTTGAACCATGCCGTCGCGTGAGTACGCCAAGCTGACCAAGACCTTCCCGCTGTCGGCCACCCGCAGCGAGCCGCTCGGCCCTGTGCGCACCATCGCCGTGACCGGCGGCAAGGGCGGCGTCGGCAAGACCAACGTCTCGGCCAACCTGGCCGTGGCGCTGGCCGGCATGGGCAAGCGCACGCTGCTGCTCGACGCCGACCTGGGCCTGGCCAACATCGACGTGATCCTGGGCCTGAATCCCACCCACACCCTGGCGGATCTGGTCGCCGGCCGCTGCTCGCTGGAAGACGTGATCGTCGAAGGTCCGAACGGCGTGCTGGTGGTGCCGGCCGCGTCCGGTCGGCGGCACATGGCCGAGCTGGCCCCGGCCGAGCACATCGGCCTGGTGAACGTGTTCTCCGAACTGGAACGCGAGCTGGACATCATGGTGGTGGACACCGCCGCCGGCATCACCGACGGCGTGCTGACCTTCTGCCAGGCCGCACAGGACACGGTTGTCGTGGTCTGCGACGAACCGGCCTCGATCACAGACGCCTACGCACTGATCAAGGTGCTGTCGCGCGAGCGCGGCGTGGACCGCATCCAGGTGGTGGCCAACATGGTGCGCGACCCCAACGAGGGCCGCGTGCTGTATGAAAAGCTGACCCGGGTCTGCGAGAAGTTCCTTGCCGATGTCTCGCTGAACTACCTGGGCTGCGTGCCGCAGGATGACTGGCTGCGCCTGTCGGTGCAGCGCCAGCAGCCGGTGGTGAAGGCCTATCCATCCAGCCCGGCGGCGCTGGCGATCACCGAGATCGCCCGTCGCACCGCCCGCTGGCAGGCCCCCACCGAGCCACGCGGTGGCGTTGAATTCTTCCTCGAGCGCATCCTCAAGCAACGCGGGGTGGCAGCATGAAAGGCGCGGCCCAGTACAGGGAAGTCCAGCGCTCGGCGGCGACCGAGGTCATCGCCCAGCACTCGGACCTGGTGCGGCGCATCGCCCATCACCTGGCCGCACGCCTGCCGGCCAGCGTCGAAGTGGACGACCTGATCCAGGCCGGCATGATGGGCCTGATCGAAGCCTCGCGCAGCTACGACGCCGACCAGGGTGCCTCGTTCGAGACCTATGCCTCGATCCGCATCCGCGGCTCGATGATCGACGAGATCCGCCGTGGCGACTGGGTACCGCGCTCGGTGCATCGGCGCGCCCGCGATGCGGCCGCCACCATCCGCCGCCTGGAGCAGACCACGGGCCGTGCAGCCAGTGCCACCGAGGTGGCGGCGGCCATGGACATGCCACTGCCCGAGTACCTGCGGCTGATGGAGGACGCCTCGCGCGGCCAGGTGCTGAGCCTGGAATCGCGCATCGAAGACCAGGGCGAACTGGACACCGTCGCCCAGGGCGGACCCACACCGCAGCAGGTCCTGGAACGTGGCGAATTCGGCCGCGAACTGGGCAAGGCCATCGGCCATCTGCCCGAACGCGAACAGCTGGTGCTCTCGCTGTACTACGAGCAGGAGCTGAACCTGAAGGAGATCGGCGCGGTGCTCGGCGTGAGCGAATCGCGCGTCTGCCAGATCCACGGCCAGGCCGTGCTGCGCCTGCGCGGCCGGCTGAAGATCTTCGAGGCCGCGGATGCCGGGCTTGAAGAATGAACATGCCCGCGGCGGCCACGGCCACCGCGGGCGACTGAACAACAAAGGAACTCCGCTTTGAACAAGAACATGCGCATCCTGATCGTCGACGACTTCTCGACCATGCGCCGCATCGTCAAGAATCTGCTGGGCGATCTGGGCTTCACCAACACCGCCGAAGCCGAGGACGGGCATGCCGCACTGTCGATGCTGCAGAGCCAGCCGTTCGACTTCGTGGTCACCGACTGGAACATGCCGGTGATGACCGGCATCGAACTGCTCAAGGCGATCCGCGCCGATGCCAAGCTCAAGACCCTGCCGGTGCTGATGGTCACCGCCGAGGCCAAGCGCGAGCAGATCATCGAAGCGGCGCAGAGCGGCGTGAACGGCTACATCATCAAGCCGTTCACCGCGCAGACGCTGGAAGAGAAACTGGGCAAGATCTTCGAACGCCTGGCGGCCAGCGCCTGATGGACGCCACGGTCGACAAGAACGCCCTCGTCCTGCGCCTGCAGGAAGCCCTCGACGCGCTCGAATCCGGCGACGAGAGCGCCTGGCGCCAGCGCATCGACGCCCTGGTGGCCGCACGCACGCAGCCGATGATGAGCGGCCTGTCACGGCTGGCCCGCGAACTGGGCCAGGCCCTGGGCGAACTGCCGACCGTCCCCAGCGAGGCGGGCGAGCTGGACGACGCCTGCGCGCGCCTGGACCATGTGGTGGCGATGACCGAACAGGCCACGCACCGCACCCTGGACCTGGCCGAAGAGTGCCGCAGCCTCACCGAACAGCTGCGCGCCGAAGGCCTGCAGCCGGGGCAGGATGCGCAGCTGGAACGCATCCGCCACAACCTGACCGAGATTGCCCTGACCCAGAGCTATCAGGACCTGACCGGACAGATCATCCGTCGCGTGGTCGGCATCGTCCGCCGCGTGCACGAAGGCTTTGGCGCGCTGGGCCTGCCACCGGAGCAGCATCGCACCGATCCGGCGCTGGCCGGACCGGCACTGAAGGGACTGGACCGCCACGCGGTCTCTCAGAACGACGCCGACGACCTGTTGTCGGACCTGGGACTGTAAGCATGAGCGCGGTATCCGACGACATCACCGCCGATTTCATCATCGAGGCACAGGAAATCCTGGATCGCCTCGGCGAACAGCTGGTGTCGCTGGAACAGGCGCCGCAGGACGCCGACCAGCTCAACGCCGTGTTCCGTGGCTATCACACGCTCAAGGGCGGCGCCGGCTTCCTCGGCATCACCGCCATGGTCGAGCTGTGCCATGCCGCCGAAGAGGCACTGGGCGCCGCCCGCGCTGGCCAGGCGGTGCTGCAGCCGCATCACTTCGATGCCGCACAGCAGTCTCTGGACTACCTGCAATCGATGCTGGATGCCGTGTCTTCCGGCAACGAACCCGGCTATGCCCCGCCGGACCTGATCGCCCAGTTCGACGTGCACGGCACTGCTGCGCCGGCTGCTGTCGCCCCCACAGCAGCCGCGCCCGCTGCCGGTGACCTGATCACCGACGACGAGTTCGAGGCCCTGCTCGATCAGCTGCACGGCAGCAACGCCCCCACCGCAGTGGCGACGCCGGTCAAGGCCGACGATGGCCTGATCAGCGAGGATGAGTTCGAAGCCCTGCTGGACCAGCTGCACGGCGGCGCCGCCCCCGGCGCGAAACCCGTGGCTGCTCCGCCGGCGCCTGCGCCTGCACTGCCCGCACCGCGCCCCGCGGCCGCCGCTGCCAAGCCCGCGGCCAACAAGCCGGTGGCCGAGGCCGAGCACACCGTGCGCGTGGATACCAAGCGGCTGGATGCGATCGTCAACCTGATCGGCGAACTGGTGCTGTCGCGCAACCGGCTCAAGACCCTGCGTGCGCGCCTGCGCGACGAGGAACTGGACCGCGCCGTGTCGACCCTGGACATCGCCACCGCGCGCCTGCAGTCGGCAGTGATGCGCACGCGCATGCAACCGGTCGGCAAGGTGTTCTCGCGCTTCCCCAAGGTCGCCCGCGATGTTGCCCGCTCGCTGAAGAAGGAAGTGGACCTGGAGCTGGTCGGCGCCGAAACCGAGCTTGACCGCAACCTGGTCGAGGCCCTGGCCGACCCGCTGGTGCACCTGGTCCGCAACGCCATCGACCATGGTGTGGAGATGCCCGATCTGCGCGAAGCACAGGGCAAACCACGCATGGGCCACGTGCGTCTGTCGGCCCAGCAGGAAGGCGACTACGTCAGCATCGAGGTGCAGGACGATGGCGCCGGCATCGATCCGGAAAAACTGCGCGCGAAAGCACGCGAAAAGGGCTTGATCGACCCGGAGGCGGCGGCCCGGCTGAGCAGCGAGGAATGCCTGCACCTGGTGTTCCTGCCCGGCTTCTCCACCAAGCAGCAGGTGACCGACATCTCCGGCCGCGGCGTCGGCATGGATGTGGTGCAGTCGCGCATCCGCGAGCTCAGTGGGCAGATCCAGATCCAGTCGGAACTGGGTCGGGGCAGCCGCTTCCTGATCCGCGTGCCGCTGACCCTGGCGATCCTGCCAACCCTGCTGGTGCAGGCCGGCGAGGACGTCTATGCGCTGCCGCTGGCGCGCGTGATGGAAGTGCTGCATGCACCGCGCACCTCGCTGGGCTGGTTCGATGGCCGGGCGGTGCTGGATCGTCGCTCGCACACCCTGCCGCTGGTCGATCTGCGCCAGTGGCTGGATGTGACGCCGGCCGCCTCGGCGCTGCTCACCATCGTGGTGCTGCAGGCCGGCGAGGCGCGCTTCGGCCTGGTCGTGGACCAGGTCCGTGGGCGCGAGGAAGTGGTCATCAAGCCATTGCCGAAGGCCCTGCGCGGCCTGCGCGGCTACGCCGGTGCGACGCTGATCGGTGATGGCCGGATGGCCCTCATCCTCGACGTGGATGGCCTGCGATGACGCTCGCCGGGCCATGCCTGGCGAACCAGAAACTGTGACTACCGTCTGTACGCGATCGACCGGTGTCTCAAGTCCCATTCACACACGCCGATACCGGACCCATGGATAGACTCAGCCTCATCGGACTCTTTCTCGCCCTGGCCTCGCTGGTCGGCGGCAGCATCCTCAAGGGCGCCGGACTGGCGTCCCTGTGGTCGCCTGCGGCGTTCGTGATCGTCATCGTCGGCACCATCGCCGCGATCCTGCTGCACACCGCACCCGCCGTATTCAGGCATGCCTTCCGGATCGTGCGCTGGGTCGTGCGCCCGCCGCACAGCGATCGTCGCGAGCTGATCCAGCAGATCGTCGAGTGGAGCAACATCGCCCGCCGCCAGGGCCTGCTGGGCCTGGAAGCGCAGGTGGAAGCGCAGCAGGATCCGTTCCTGCGCAAAGGCCTGCAGCTGCTGGTCGACGGCGTCGAGCCCGAATCGATCCGGCACATGCTGGAGATCGAGCTGGGCAGCCAGGAACACCGTGACCAGGCCGCTGCCAAGGTCTTCGAGGGCATGGGCATCTATGCGCCGACGCTGGGCATCATCGGTGCGGTGCTGGGCCTGATCGCCGTCATGAAGAACCTGGCCGACCCCAGCAAGCTGGGGCATGGCATCGCCGCCGCCTTCACCGCCACCATCTACGGCATCGCGTCGGCCAACCTGCTGTTCCTGCCGATCGCCGCCAAGCTGAAGGGAGTGATCGCCCACAACAGCCGCGACCGCGAGATGGTCATCGAAGGCCTGATCTCGATCGCGCAGGGCGAGAACCCGCGCAACATCGAAACCAACCTGTCCGGCTTCCTGCACTGACATGGCCCGCCGCAGACACCACGAAGAGCACGCCAACCATGAAGCATGGGCGATCCCCTATGCCGATCTGATGACGCTGCTGCTGGCCTTCTTCGTGGTGATGTATGCGATCTCCTCGATCAACGAAGGCAAGTACCGGATCATGGCCGATGCGCTCACCGATGCCTTTGGTGGCGCGCCGCGCACCATCAATCCGGTGCAGGTCGGCAACAAGCAGGTGCAGGGGGGCGGCTGGGACAGTCCTTCGGTGATCAAGTCCGGCACCAAGATCGGCCCGTCCGCACCGGCACCCTCGCACGACCCTACCCTGCTGCCGGCCATGGCCTCGCAGATGCGCATGCCGGTCTCGGTGCACGACCAGCAGCAGATCGCCCGTGCCGAGCGCCAGCTCAGCAGCATCGCCGACCGGTTGACCGCCGCGCTGTCGCCGCTGATCGAGCGCGGCATGATCAGCGTGCGCCGCACCGAGCTGTGGATCGAAGTGGAGATCAACAGCGACATCCTGTTCCCGACCGGCTCGGCGGCGCTGGACGTGCACGCGCGCGGGACGCTGTCCAGCCTGGCCGGTGTGCTGCGCGACGTACCCAACAGCGTGCGGGTGGAAGGCCACACCGACAACGTGCCGATCGCCACCGCCACCTTCCCCTCCAACTGGGAACTGTCGGCCGCGCGGGCCGCCAGCGTGGTCCACCTGTTCGCCGACCAGGGCCTGCAGCCTTCGCGTCTGGCCATGGTCGGCTACGGCCAGTTCCGCCCGCGCGAGGACAACGACAGTGCGCAGGGTCGCAACCGCAACCGGAGGGTGATGGTCATCATCCTGGCCGACACCTCGCACTCGGTCGACCCGCTGGGCCAGCGCCTGAACGCCGCCAACGGCGCGGCCGACCCGTCCGCCGGGCCTGCGGCAACACCCGCCACAGTGCCCTCCCCGTCCCCCATCGCACCGGTGCAGTTGCCACCGGTGCCGGCTGGCAGCCGTGTCGGCGCCGCCGCTCCCCCGGCAATGAAGGAGTAAACCCATGCGCATCTGGGCAGTCGCCAACCAGAAGGGCGGAGTCGGCAAGACGACGACCACCCTGGCCCTCGGTCGCAACCTGGCCACGCAGGGCCATCGCGTGCTGCTGATCGATCTTGATCCCCACGCCTCGCTCAGCCGCGCCTTCGGCGTGCCGGTGGACCCGCCACCGACCGGCGTACTTGAGCTGTTCGGCGCACCTCCGGCCGAGCTGTCCAGCCTTTGCCACACCAGCAGCGTCAGCGGCCTGGACTACGTCTGTGCACAGCCGGCACTGGCCACGCTGGAGCGCCGCAGCGCCAACCAGCCGGGCCTTGGCCTGGCGCTGCAGAACGCGCTGGCACGGCACCAGGGCCAGCACGACTACATCCTACTGGACTGCGCGCCCACACTCGGCCTGCTGATGATCAATGCGCTCGCGGCAGCGGACCGCCTGATCATTCCGACGCAGGCCGAGCCGCTGGCACTGCACGGGCTGGACGGCATGGTGCGCACCGGTGAGATGGTCGAGCGCTCGCGCCGGCGCCCGCTGCCGATCTCGATCCTGCCCACCCTGTTCGACCGCCGCACCCGCACCGGCAACGAATCACTGCGCAGCATGCAGGACCGTCACGGCGCACGCGTCTGGGAGGATGCGATTCCGATCGACACGCGGGTCAGCAACGCGGCCGGCCTGACCCTGCCGAGCGTCGGCGAGGACTATCCCGGCCGCGGGCTCGCGGCCTACCGTCGCGCGCTGAACTGGATCCTTGGCGAGGATGCGCGCGCGCTGGAGCAAGCCGCATGAACACCACCGGCGTGCTGGACGACTATCTGGACGAGCTGCTGGGCGAAGCGATCGCCCCGGTGGCGGCCAGCCCCGATGCAGGCAACACGGCGCTTCCGGCGGCGATCGCCGAACGCGAGCCGACCTGGGACGACCTGCCGGCAGAGGTCATCTACGAAACCGGCAGCAGCGACGTGGTGCCCGTGGATGACGCCGCTCTGGCGGCCGCCTTCGAGGCCGCCAGCCAGTCCTATGCACCGGCATCTGCCGAACGCCAGCCGACCTGGGACGATCTGCCCGATGAGGTGATCTACGAGACCGACGGCGCGGAAAGCCCGTTGCTGGCCCACACCGACAGCCCCGCGCTGCAGGCTGCCTTCGAGGCCGCCGCCAGCGGCGAAGGGGTGGATCCGGTGCCGCCCGCGAGGATCGTGCCCCCGGCACCCGCCGCTGCGCCGCCGGTAGCGGCCGCACCGCCGCGTGTCGCCCTCGAGGCACCCGCCGCCAGCCGCCCTGCCAGCTGGCAGGAACTGCAGGCGCAGGCCCATCGACCCGCCAACAGCCCGCATCCGCAGCACCGCCGCGCGAACGAGCGCACCTCGCGCTGGCTGCGGATGCGCTGTGGCAGCCAGGCCTATGCACTGGAGCTGCTGAAAGTGCAGGAAGTGGTACTGCCGGTGCCCCTGCTGCCGCTGCGCGGCACTGCGCCGGCGATGCTGGGGATCATGAACCTGCGCGGCCAGGTGGTGCCCGTGATGGACCTTGGGCTGCACCTGGGCGCAGCGGCGGCCGAGGACGACGCACAGACCCGCATCGTGGTGCTGGAGGAAGACGGCGAGACCATCGGCCTGCGCGTTTCGGCCGTGGAAGACGTCGCCAATCTCACTGATTCGCAGATCGAGCCACCGGATACCGCCCGCATCTGCCAGATCTCCAACGACCTCTTCCGTGGTGTGGCCCGCGTCAGCCAACGGCCGATGATCCTGCTCGACGCCACCCGCCTGCTCAACTGAGGCGGGGTCCACGCGTGGCCCGGGCCTGTCGGAACGGGCACGCAGGGCCTCACCGCCCCCCTAAAGAACCCCTGGCGGGTGCCGATATGGATGACGGAACCGTTTGTCCGGAGCAACGATGAGCACTGTCGAACTGGGTGAGGATCTCGGCATCGAGACCAGCACCGAGCTCAAGAACCGCCTCGCCCCGCTGGTAGCGCAGGTTGGCGAGCTGACCCTGGATGCAAGCCAGGTCGGCCGCGTCCACACCGCCGCCGTGCAGGTGCTGTGTGCATTCGTGCAGGCACGCCGCGAGGCGGGCCTGGACACCGGCTTCCACGGTTGCACTGCAACCTTCCGTGACGCCGCGCGCCTGCTGGGCGTCACCCAGGCCCTGGGCCTGGACGTACCCCATGACAACCTGAAATCTGTGGAGAACGCTGCATGAGCGCACGTATCTTGGTGGTGGACGATTCGGCGTCGATGCGCCAGATGGTGTCCTTCGCCCTCACCTCGGCCGGTTTTGCCGTCGAAGAAGCTGAAGACGGCGCGGTCGCGCTCGGCCGCGCGAAGGGACAGCGCTTCAACGCGGTGGTCACCGACGTCAACATGCCGAACATGGACGGCATCGCGCTGATCCGCGAGCTGCGCCAGCTGCCGGACTACAAGTTCACGCCGCTGCTGATGCTGACCACCGAGTCCGCCGCCGACAAGAAGTCCGAAGGCAAGGCCGCCGGCGCCACCGGCTGGCTGGTCAAGCCGTTCAACCCGGAACAGCTGGTCGCCACCGTGCAGAAAGTGCTGGGCTGATCGCCCCGCACCGTTCCCCTTCTTCGCTTCCGGATCACCACTGCATGAGCATGGACCTGCAACGCTTCCACGCCACCTTCTTCGAAGAGAGCCGCGAAGGCCTCGACGCGATGGAGGCCGGCCTGCTGGCCCTGGAGTCGGGGCAGCAGGACGCGGAGATCATCAACTCGGTGTTCCGCGCCGCCCACTCCATCAAGGGCGGTGCCGGTACGTTCGGCTTCGATGCCATCGCCGCGCTCACCCACGTACTGGAAACGCTGCTGGACGAGCTGCGCGCCGGCAAGCGCGCGCTGGAAGGCCACGCGGTCGATGCGATGCTGTCGTCCGTGGATGTGCTGCGCGCCCTGCTGCGCGAGGCCGAGCACGGCCAGGCGGCCGATCCGGCGGCCGTCGCCGCGGTGAAGGCGCGGCTGGAGGCAGTGCTGTCCGGCCAGCCGGCAGCCAGCGCCCCGGCCGCGGCTGCCGCCGCAGCACCGGTGGACGATACGCCCGAAGCCTGGCAGATCGGCTTCACCCCCGCGCCCTCACTGTTCATGAGCGGCAATGACCCGCTGCGCATCATCCGCGAACTGGAACATCTCGGCTCGCTGCAGGTCGCTGCGCGGCTCGAACGCCTGCCCGGCTTCGCCCAGCTTGACCCTCTCGAAGCCCATCTTGCGTGGGACCTCGGCCTGGTCGGCAAGGTGCCGCGCAGCAAGATCGAAGACACCTTTGCGTGGGTGCTGGACGACTGCGAACTGGACATCCGTCCGGCCGCGCCGCCAAGCCTGGCCACCCGCGCCCCCGATACAACAGCCAACGCCCCTTCCACGCCCGTTGCTGCAGTACCCCCCGTTGCCGCCGCCCCTGCCGCCAGTGGCACCCCTGGCACCAGCCAGGATGCGGAAACCTCGATCCGCGTCAGTGTCGACAAGGTGGACGCGCTGATCAATCTGGTCGGTGAACTGGTCATCACCCAGGCCATGCTCAAGCAGGTCTCGCATGCGCTGGATCCGGTGCTTGCCGAGAGCCTGTTCGCCGGCCTGGATCAGCTCGAACGCAACACCCGCGACCTGCAGGAAGCCGTCATCGGCGTGCGCATGCTGCCGGTCGACGCCGTGTTCCGCCGCTTCCCGCGCCTGGTCCGCGACCTCTCCACCCGCCTCGGCAAGCAGGTCCGCCTGCGCACCATCGGTGAAGGCACCGAACTGGACAAGGGCCTGATCGAGAAGATCGCCGATCCGCTCGTCCACCTGGTCCGCAACTCCATCGACCACGGGCTGGAAATGCCGGACGTGCGCAAGGGCGCAGGCAAGGACGAGACCGGCACCATCACCCTGGCGGCGTCGCACCAGGGAGGCCACATCGTCATCGAAGTCAGCGACGACGGACGCGGCCTGGATCGCGCCAGGATCCTCGCCAAGGCGGCCGAACGCGGCCTGAGCGTCCCCGACAATCCCACCGACTCGCAGGTCTGGGACCTGATCTTCCAGCCGGGCTTCTCCACCGCCGACGCCGTCACCGATCTCTCCGGGCGCGGCGTGGGCATGGACGTCGTCCGTCGCAACATCCAGGCGCTGGGCGGTGAAGTACAGATCGAAAGCAGCCTGGGCACTGGAACGCGTACCCTGATCCGGCTGCCGCTGACCCTGGCCATCCTCGACGGCATGACCGTGGCGGTGGCGGGCGAGACGTTGATCCTGCCGCTGGCCTATGTGCTGGAAGCCCTGCAGCCGCAGCCGGAGGACATCCGCAGCATGGCCGGCGAAGGGCGCGTGCTGCGCGTGCGTGGCGAGTACCTGCCGATCCTGTCCCTCAGCGAGTACTACGGGTACGGCGCCCGCATGCCCGGCAGCGAATCGCTGGTGGTGGTGGTGGAAGGCGACGGGCAGAAGATCGCACTGGAAGTGGACGAACTGGTCGGTCAGCAGCAGGTCGTGGTCAAGAACATCGAGAACAACTACCGGCGTATCGGCGGCGTGTCCGGCGCCACCATCCTCGGCGATGGCCGCGTTGCACTGATCGTCGACATCGGTGGGCTGGTGCGCTCGCTGCGCGTGCCGCAGGCCGCCTGAGTCCGAGCACAGGTGATCCAGGGCCGCCGCCCCACACGGGCGGCGGCTTTCGTTTGTGTGCAGCCCGGTAGCAAGGCGAGTGTGCGCCTCCCGCTCCATTTCGTGAACTCCGTCGGCCCACGGCGCCACAGGAAACCACCCGCGTGCAGGCCGGAACACGGCCCCTGCAACGCGTCCGCGCCGCCGTCCCTACGCATCCGGATGTGACGCCCATCCATAAAGTCCGCCGGCCGTGCGCCGCTATCTCGCAGTGACAGTCGTGACCGGACTCGCATCGGCTCCGATTCACGCTGCACTCCCCGGCCGGCACGCACGCCCGCCACTCTGCCCACCTGGAGCACCTGCATGAAGTGGTTCCACGATCTGCCCATCGCCCGCAAGCTGGCCGTGGGGTTCACCCTCACCACCCTGATGACCCTGCTGCTGGGTGCGTTCGCACTGTTGCGCCTGAGCCAGGCCAACGACCAGCTGGGGGCGATGGCCAGCAACGATATTCCGTCGGTGCAGCATCTGGGCGAAGCCCGCTCGCAGCTTGGTGAATTCCGTACCTACGAGCTGGCCCAGCTGACCATGCTGGACCAACCGGACAAGGTGGCCGACTACAACAAGCGCATGGACGCCACCGCCAAAGCCGTACGCGATGAACTGGCGGCCTATGCCGCCTTGCCGGCCCAGGACAAGGAACGCGAACTGTATCGCGCCGCCTCGGCGCAGGTGGATCGCTACTTCGCCGCCAACAAGGCCATGCGTGACGCAGTGGCCGCCGGCGACGGCATCATGGCGCAGCAGATTTCCGACGAGCAGTCGCGCCCGGCACGGCGTGAACTGTTCGACGCCCTGAAGGCACTGGGTGCCCACATCGCCGGCCTGATGGACGCGCGGATCGCCGATGCCAACGCCACCCATCGCGCCAGCATGATCGCCATCATCGGCTGCATCGTACTGCTGTCGTTGCTGGCCGCAGCCCTGGCCACGGTCATCTCGCGGGCCGTAACCGGTCCGCTCGGCAAGGCCGTGCAGGCCATCCAGGCCGTCGCCCGCGGTGACTTGAGCGTCAGCACACGGGCCACCAGCAACGACGAGGCCGGCCAGATGCTGTCCGCCACCGCGGAAATGACCGCAATGCTGCGCCGTTTCTCCGAGCAGACACAGCTGATGGCGCAGATGCATGCCGGACCGGATATCAGCCATCGCATCCCGGAAGACTTCCCGGGTGTCTACGGCCAGCTCGCCAGCGGCATCAATACGGTCATTTTCGAGCACCTGGACGCGATCCGCGATGCGATCGACGTACTCAACCAGTATGCCGTCGGCAATCTCGCACCGGACGCGCGCCGCCTGCCCGGCAGCCGCGCCATCCTGCATGAGTCGATGGATGCGGCCAAGTCCAGCCTGCTGGCGATCAATACGCAGATCCAGCAGCTCGCGGCCGCAGCCGCCGCGGGCGACTTCAGCCAGCGCGGCGACGCACAGCGCTTCCAGCATGATTTCAAGGTGATGATCGATCACCTGAACACCATGATGGAAGTCGCCGACAGCAATCTCGGCCAGCTCTCGCAGCTGCTGCAGTCGATCGCTGCCGGGGACCTCACCGCGCGCATGGACGGGCAGTTCAACGGCGTGTTCGCACGGATGCGTGACGATGCCAATGCCACCGTCACCCAGCTGACCCGCATCGTTGGCCAGATCCAGGCCAGCGCCTCCAGCATCACCCTGGCCGCCGGCGAGATCGCCTCGGGCAACAACGACCTGTCGCGCCGTACCGAACAGCAGGCCGCCAACCTGGAAGAAACCGCCGCCTCGATGGAGGAACTGACCTCCACCGTGCGCCAGAATGCCGAGCACGCCCGCCAGGCCAACCAGCTCGCCATCGGTGCCCATGGCGTCGCCTCCCAGGGCGGCGAAGTGGTCGGCCAGGTGGTCACCACCATGTCCGCCATCGAAGCCTCCTCGAAGAAGATCGCCGAGATCATCAGC
>NZ_JCAFTD010000013.1:0-16533 GCF_059369935.1 Stenotrophomonas sp. YJH_SMC_36
GAAATGGTGATGCCGGGTGACAACGTCAAGATGACCGTGACCCTGATCAACCCGGTCGCGATGGACGAAGGCCTGCGCTTCGCCATCCGCGAAGGTGGCCGCACCGTCGGCGCCGGCGTGGTCTCGAAGATCATCAAGTAAGCCTGCAGTACCGGCGGTTGCATAGCGCTGCCGGTCGCGCGAGTGGCGGGCCGGGAACCTCGGTCCGCCTTCGCCGTCTAAGGGAAGGCAAGTTTCAAAACGTACGCCAGTAGCTCAATTGGCAGAGCAGCGGTCTCCAAAACCGCAGGTTGGGGGTTCGAGTCCCTCCTGGCGTGCCATCTGCCCACCTTATCCAGCGGCTCTTGCCGCTAAAGCAGACACACCGGATGAATAGCAAGATCGAACATTCCAAGGACACCTCCGCCAGCGGTGGAGATATCGTCAAGTACGTTGCCGCATCCCTGCTGGTGCTGGCGGGTCTGTTCGTCTGGTTCTGGTTCTCCGCCGACTCCGGTCGCGCCGCCCAGCTGGGCGCGTGGGCGGGTCAGCTGCGTGCGTTGGCGGTCGTGGTCGGTCTGGTTGGCGGTATCGGCGTGTTCATGCTGACCGGCAAGGGGCGCGACACCCGCGAATTCCTCTCCGAGTCGCGCTTCGAACTGCGCAAGGTGGTCTGGCCGACGCGCCAGGAGGCCGTTCGCATGACCTGGGTCGTGATTGTCGTGGTGCTCATCCTCAGCCTGCTGCTGGGTGGCTTCGACTTCCTGATCCAGAAACTGACTCAGTGGTTCCTGAGCCGCTAAGGAGAATTGCATGAAGCGTTGGTACGTCGTTCACGCCTATTCGGGCTTCGAGAAGTCGGTGGCGCAGGCTCTGCGTGATCGCATCGTCCGTGATGGCATGGAAGAGCGCTTCGGCGACGTCCTGGTTCCGACCGAGGAAGTGATCGAAATGCGCGCCGGCCAGAAGCGCCGGTCCGAGCGCAAGTTCTTCCCGGGTTACGTGCTGGTCCAGATCGAGACCCACGAAGAGGCCGGTATTCCGCGCATCGACAACGAAAGCTGGCACCTGGTCAAGGAAACCCCGCGCGTGATGGGCTTCATCGGCGGTACCGCCGATCGTCCGCTGCCGATCGCCGATTCCGAAGCCGAGTCCATCCTGAACCGCGTTCAGGAAGGTGTCGAGAAGCCGCGTCCGAAGGTGCTGTTCGAGCCGGGCCAGATGGTCCGCGTCACCGATGGCCCGTTCAACGATTTCAATGGTGTGGTCGAAGAAGTCAACTACGAGAAGAGCCGTCTGCGCGTCTCGGTGCTGATCTTCGGTCGTGCCACCCCGGTCGAGCTCGAGTTCGGCCAGGTCGAGAAGCAGACCGGCTGATGCCCGGTGATGCTGCCGGCCACGGGCTGGCAGCCTTCAGGTCGCCCTCCCTGTTCAGACAGGGCGCCCAAAATCTGATATAGTGCGCGGCTCCCCGCTGGGAAGCCAGCAGGACGAGGCCACCGCAAGGTGGCCTTCGGCATGATTTCAAAACGCGATGCCGGGACGCGTGATTCCCGGTCCGATGGGGAGCCTGTTGTCGAAAGGCGCTAGCACCCGGAGAGTACTCACATGGCAAAGAAAGTTGTCGGTTACATCAAGCTGCAGGTGAAGGCCGGTCAGGCCAACCCCTCGCCGCCGGTCGGTCCTGCGCTGGGTCAGCGCGGCCTGAACATCATGGAATTCTGCAAGGCGTTCAACGCTGCCACGCAGAAGCTCGAGCCGGGTCTGCCGGTTCCGGTGATCATCACGGCCTATTCGGACCGTACGTTCACCTTCATCACCAAGAGCACCCCGGCCACCACCCTGCTGAAGAAGGCCGCTGGCATCTCGTCGGGCTCCAAGCGCCCGAACACCGAGAAGGTCGGCAAGGTCACCCGTAAGCAGCTGGAAGAGATCGCCAAGGCGAAGGAACCGGATCTGACTGCCGCCGACCTGGACGCCGCCGTGCGTACCATCGCTGGCTCTGCCCGTTCCATGGGCCTCGTGGTGGAGGGTTAAGAAGATGGCACAGACCAAGCGTGAGAAGGCCATCAAGGCCGCCGTCGTTCCGGGCAAGGCTTACGCCTTCGAGGACGCGATCAACATCCTGAAGAGCGCCACCAAGGCCAAGTTCGTCGAGTCGATCGACGTTGCTGTGCGCCTGGGCGTCGACGCGAAGAAGTCCGACCAGCAGGTCCGTGGCTCCACCGTCCTGCCGGCCGGTACCGGCAAGTCGGTCCGCGTTGCCGTGTTCGCTCCGGCCGGTGCCAAGGCTGATGAAGCCCTGGCCGCTGGCGCCGAAGCCGTCGGCATGGATGACCTGGCCGAGAAGATGCAGGCCGGCGATCTGAACTACGACGTCGTCATCGCGACCCCGGACGCCATGCGCGTTGTCGGTAAGCTGGGCACCGTGCTGGGCCCGCGCGGCCTGATGCCGAACCCGAAGGTCGGCACCGTTTCCCCGAACCCGGGTGAAGCCGTGAAGAACGCCAAGTCGGGCCAGGTCCGTTACCGCACCGACAAGGCTGGCATCATCCACTGCACCATCGGCAAGGCCGACTTCGCCGAAGACGCGCTGAAGTCGAACCTGACCGCGCTGCTGCTGGACCTGATCAAGGCCAAGCCGGCCACCTCGAAGGGCACCTACCTGCAGAAGGTTTCGGTCAGCTCGACGATGGGCCCGGGCGTCACCGTCGACCAGTCGTCGCTGACCCTGAAGTAATTGTTTCAAGCGGTCACGGTACTTTCGGGTGCCGTGGCCGTGACATTTGAAGGCATCGCAGGCAGCCCACCGCCTGCGGTAGCCGTCAAAGACCGCAGGCGCGGTCGTGGCAGGGCCGGCGACGGGCACGGAAGCTCGATATGGCAGGGAGTCGCCGCCGGAACAGTCATGAACGCTTAATCGATTCCCCGGAATCACCCTGCGTAGATGGTGCCCTTCTGGAGTTTTTCTGGTTCACGCACGTCTGGGTTTCCCAGGTTGGCCCACTCCAGGTCTAGAACGGCCCACCCCCCCGGAACATCATCCTGGTGTTCCCGGCGTCCAGGACGGATGCCGCACAGGACCGCACACGGCAGGAGCCGTAAGCGGAGTTCAATTGGAGGAGTGCAATGGCTCTCAATCTGTCCCAGAAGCAAGAAGTAGTCGCCGAGCTGGCAGACGTCGCCGCCAAGGCCCACTCCTTGATCGCAGCCGAATACGCTGGCACCACGGTCGCCCAGATGACCGCGATGCGCAAGCAGGCTCGTGAAACCGGTGTTTTCTTGAAGGTTGTCAAGAACACCCTGGCTTCGCGCGCCGTTGAAGGCACCGAGTTCGCCGTGGCCCAGGACCAGATGGTTGGTCCGCTGCTGTACGCGTTCTCGCTCGAGGAGCCCGGCGCTGCCGGTCGCCTGATCAAGGAAGCCGCCAAGGGCAACGACAAGCTGAAGGCTAAGGTCGTCGCCATCGGTGGCGAAGTGTTCCCGGCAAGCCACGTCGACGTGCTGGCCTCGCTGCCGACCCGCGATCAGGCCCTGGCCATGCTGGCCCGCGTCCTGACCGAGCCGGTCACGATGTTCGCCCGCGCCATCAAGGCTGTTGGCGAGAAGCAGGGTGGTGGCGAAACCGCCGCTGCCGAGCCGGCCGCCGAGACCGCCTGAGTTTCGACTTACCGTGGTTCCTGACGGAACCTCAACCCAGAAAATCATCCAAAGGTATTAATCATGTCCCTTACCAACGAACAGATCGTCGACGCCATCGCCGAGAAGTCCCTGATGGAAGTGATGGAGCTGGTCAAGGCCATCGAAGAGAAGTTCGGCGTCTCCGCCGCTGCTCCGGTTGCCGTGGCTGCTGCCGCTGGCCCGGCCGCTGCTGTTGAAGAGCAGACCGAGTTCACCGTCACCCTGAAGTCGGCCGGCGAGAAGAAGGTCGAAGTCATCAAGGCCGTCCGCGCCATCACCGGCCTGGGCCTGAAGGAAGCGAAGGACCTGGCCGAAGCCGGTGGCGTCCTGAAGGAAGGCGCTTCGAAGGACGACGCCGAGAAGATGAAGAAGGACCTGGAAGCTGCTGGCGCGACTGTCGAAGTCAAGTAAGCACTTCCTTTGCATCGTCATCGATTCTCGGCGATGCAGCCAAGGCTGGGGGCGTAAGCCCCCGGCCTTTGGTCGTTGTTGCAGGCCCGCGTACTGCGCGGGTGGAATCAGGCGGTAGAAAGCCCAACACGGGCTGCGGTCAAATCCCGGCACGCCCGCGCATCGCGCGGCAGCAGGGAAGTAGATGCAGACGAGTTGGCAGTTGGAAGTAGCGGGAGAAGGCGTGCTGGTGCCGGCAATACCAGCGACTTCCAACTGACAATTTCAAAGTTCCCTTCAGGGTCGTGGACGCACGGCCCGCACAACAAGGTGGAAGACCTCATGACGTCCTATTCGTTCACCGAAAAGAAGCGTATCCGCAAGGATTTCGGCAAGCAGCGCTCGATTCTCGAAGTGCCGTTCCTGCTCGCGATCCAGGTGGATTCCTACCGTGATTTCCTGCAGGAGAACATCGATCCGGCCAAGCGTGCCGATCATGGCCTGCACGCCGCGCTGAAGTCGGTCTTCCCGATCGCCAGCTACAGCGGCAATGCCGCCCTGGAGTACGTCGGCTACAAGCTGGGCGAGCCGGTCTTCGACGAACGTGAATGCCGTCAGCGCGGCATGAGCTACGGCGCTCCGCTGCGCGTGACCGTGCGCCTGGTGATCTACGACCGCGAGTCGTCGACCAAGGCCATCAAGTACGTGAAGGAGCAGGAGGTCTATCTGGGCGAAATCCCGCTGATGACCGAGAACGGCACCTTCATCGTCAACGGCACCGAGCGCGTCATCGTCTCGCAGCTGCACCGCTCGCCGGGCGTGTTCTTCGACCACGACCGCGGCAAGACCCACAGCTCGGGCAAGCTGTTGTACAGCGCCCGCATCATCCCCTACCGCGGTTCCTGGCTGGACTTCGAGTTCGACCCGAAGGACGCGCTGTTCACCCGTATCGACCGCCGCCGCAAGCTGCCGGTGTCGATCCTGCTGCGCGCGCTTGGCTACAGCAACGAAGAGATGCTGGCCGAGTTCTTCGAGATCAACACCTTCCACATCAACCCGGATGAAGGCGTCCAGCTGGAGCTGGTGCCGGAGCGCCTGCGTGGCGAAACCCTGGGCTTCGACCTCGCCGACGGCGACAAGGTCATCGTGGAAGCCGGCAAGCGCATCACCGCGCGCCACATCAAGCAGCTGGAAGCCTCGGGCATTGCGGCCCTGGCCGTGCCGGACGACTACCTGGTCGGCCGCATCCTGTCGCACGACGTGGTTGATGCCTCGACCGGCGAACTGCTGGCCCAGGCCAATGACGAGATCAGCGAAGAGCAGCTGCAGAACTTCCGCAAGGCAGGCGTCGATGCGGTCGGTACCCTGTGGGTGAACGACCTGGATCGTGGTCCGTACCTGTCCAACACCCTGCGCATCGATCCGACCAAGACCCAGCTGGAAGCACTGGTCGAGATCTACCGCATGATGCGTCCGGGCGAGCCGCCGACCAAGGACGCCGCGCAGAACCTGTTCCACAACCTGTTCTTCACCTTCGAGCGCTACGACCTGTCCGCGGTCGGCCGCATGAAGTTCAACCGTCGCGTGGGCCGCAAGGAAACCACCGGCGAAGCCGTGCTGTACGACAGCAAGTACTTCGGTGAGCGCAACGACGAAGAGTCCAAGCGCCTGGTCGCTGCCCATGGCGACAGCTCCGACATCCTGGACGTGATCAAGGTCCTGACCGAGATCCGCAATGGTCGCGGCGTGGTCGACGACATCGATCACCTGGGCAACCGTCGCGTGCGTTCGGTCGGTGAAATGGCCGAGAACGTGTTCCGCGTCGGCCTGGTCCGCGTCGAGCGCGCGGTCAAGGAACGCCTGTCGATGGCCGAGTCCGAAGGCCTGACGCCGCAGGAACTGATCAACGCCAAGCCGGTCGCTGCCGCCATCAAGGAGTTCTTCGGCTCCTCGCAGCTGTCGCAGTTCATGGATCAGAACAACCCGCTGTCGGAAGTGACCCACAAGCGTCGCGTCTCGGCCCTGGGCCCGGGCGGCCTGACCCGTGAGCGCGCCGGCTTCGAAGTGCGCGACGTGCACCCGACCCACTACGGCCGCGTCTGCACCATCGAAACGCCGGAAGGCCCGAACATCGGTCTGATCAACTCGCTGGCCGTGTACGCCCGCACCAACCAGTACGGTTTCCTCGAGACCCCGTACCGCAAGGTCGTGGACGGCAAGGTCTCCGACGAGATCGAGTTCCTGTCGGCGATCGAGGAAAACGAGTACGTCATCGCCCAGGCCAACGCCCTGACCGATGCCAAGAGCATGCTGACCGAGCAGTTCGTGCCGTGCCGCTACCAGGGCGAGTCGCTGCTGAAGCCGCCGGCGGAGGTCCACTTCATGGACGTCTCGCCGATGCAGACCGTGTCGATCGCGGCCGCGCTGGTGCCGTTCCTGGAGCACGATGACGCCAACCGCGCACTGATGGGCGCGAACATGCAGCGTCAGGCCGTGCCGACCCTGCGTTCGCAGAAGCCGCTGGTCGGCACCGGCATCGAGCGCGCCGTGGCGCGTGACTCCGGTGTGACCGTGAACGCCCGTCGTGGCGGTGAGATCGTGCAGATCGACGCTGCCCGCATCGTGGTCAAGGTGGTCGAGGAAGAGATCGTCGGTGCCACCGACGCCGGCGTCGACATCTACAACCTGGTCAAGTACACCCGTTCCAACCAGAACACCTGCATCAACCAGCGTCCGCTGGTCCAGGTGGGTGACGTCATCGCCCGCGGCGACGTGCTGGCCGACGGTCCGTCCACCGACATCGGCGAACTGGCCCTGGGCCAGAACATGCTGATCGCGTTCATGCCGTGGAACGGCTACAACTTCGAAGACTCCATCCTGCTCTCCGAGCGCGTGGTGGAAGAGGATCGCTACACCACGATCCACATCGAAGAGCTGACCTGCGTCGCGCGCGACACCAAGCTGGGGCCGGAGGAAATCTCCGCTGACATCCCGAACGTTTCCGAGCAGGCGCTGAACCGCCTGGACGAGAGCGGCGTGGTGTACATCGGTGCGGAAGTCCGCGCCGGCGACATCCTGGTCGGCAAGGTCACGCCGAAGGGCGAGAGCCAGCTGACCCCGGAAGAGAAGCTGCTGCGCGCGATCTTCGGCGAGAAGGCTTCGGACGTTAAGGACAGCTCGCTGCGCGTTCCGCCGGGCATGGACGGCACCGTCATCGACGTGCAGGTCTTCACCCGCGACGGCATCGAGAAGGACAAGCGTGCGCGCCAGATCGAAGAGTCGGAGATCAAGCGCGTCAAGAAGGACTTCGACGACCAGTTCCGCATCCTGGAAGCCGCCATCTACATGCGTCTGCGTTCGCAGATCGTCGGCAAGGTGGTCAACGGCGGTGCCGGCCTGAAGAAGGGTGACGTCATCACCGACGCGTACCTGGACGGCCTGAAGAAGGCTGACTGGTTCGTGCTGCGCATGAAGGACGAGGACGCTTCGGAAGCCATCGAGCGCGCCCAGAAGCAGATCCAGGCGCACGAGAAGGAATTCGAGCGTCGCTTCGCCGACAAGCGCGGCAAGATCACCGCAGGCGACGACCTGGCTCCGGGCGTGCTGAAGATGGTCAAGGTGTTCCTGGCCGTGAAGCGCCGCATCCAGCCGGGCGACAAGATGGCGGGTCGCCACGGCAACAAGGGTGTTGTGTCCAACGTGGTGCCGGTCGAGGACATGCCGTACATGGCCTCGGGCGAAACCGTGGACATCGTGCTGAACCCGCTGGGCGTGCCGTCGCGTATGAACATCGGCCAGATCCTGGAAGTGCACCTGGGTTGGGCCGCCAAGGGCCTGGGCCGCAAGATCCAGGCGATGCTGGAAGCCCAGGCGGCCGTTGCCGACCTGCGCCGGTTCCTGGACGACATCTACAACCACGATGACACCAACGTGGCCAACCGTGTCGACCTGTCGCAGTTCAGCGACGAGGAGCTGCTGCGCCTGGCCCGTAACCTCACCGACGGCGTGCCGATGGCCACCCCGGTGTTCGACGGTGCCACCGAAGCGGAAATCAAGCGCATGCTGGAACTGGCCGATCTGCCGAGCAGTGGCCAGACCCAGCTGTACGACGGCCGCACCGGTGAAGCGTTCGATCGCCACACCACCGTGGGTTACATGCACTACCTGAAGCTGAACCACCTGGTCGACGACAAGATGCACGCGCGTTCGACCGGTCCGTACTCGCTCGTCACCCAGCAGCCGCTGGGCGGCAAGGCGCAGTTCGGTGGCCAGCGCTTCGGTGAAATGGAAGTCTGGGCGCTGGAAGCCTACGGCGCGGCCTACACCCTGCAGGAAATGCTGACGGTGAAGTCCGATGACGTGCAGGGCCGCAACCAGATGTACAAGAACATCGTCGACGGTGAGCACGAGATGGTCGCGGGCATGCCGGAATCCTTCAACGTGCTCGTGAAGGAAATCCGCTCGCTGGCCATCAACATGGAACTGGAAGACAACTGATCCATGCCGGCGCGGCGGCTCTCTCCGCCGCGCCGCTGGCAGTGACCTGAAAGCCCATCGACACAGCATTCCTCCTTCTGGAGAACACCATGAAAGACCTGCTCAATCTCTTCAACCAGCAGCGCCAGACGCTGGACTTCGACGCGATCAAGATCGCGCTGGCTTCGCCGGACCTGATCCGCTCGTGGTCCTTCGGCGAAGTGAAGAAGCCGGAAACCATCAATTACCGTACCTTCAAGCCGGAACGCGACGGCCTGTTCTGCGCCGCCATCTTCGGCCCGGTCAAGGACTACGAGTGCCTGTGCGGCAAGTACAAGCGCATGAAGCACCGCGGCGTGGTCTGCGAGAAGTGCGGCACTGAAGTGACCCTGGCCAAGGTGCGCCGCGAGCGCATGGGCCACATCGACCTGGCCTCGCCGGTCGCGCACATCTGGTTCCTCAAGTCGCTGCCGTCGCGCATCGGCCTGATGCTGGACATGACCCTGCGCGACATCGAGCGCGTGCTGTACTTCGAAGCCTACGTGGTGACCGAGCCGGGCCTGACCGCCCTGGAGCGCCGCCAGCTGCTGACCGAAGAACAGTACCTGCAGGCCCGCCAGGAGCACGGTGACGACTTCGACGCCGCCATGGGCGCCGAGGCCGTGTACGAACTGCTGCGCACGATCGACCTGCAGTCGGAGATGACCCGCCTGCGCGAGGAGATCGCCGCGACCGGTTCGGAAACCAAGCTGAAGCGACTGACCAAGCGCATCAAGCTGATCGAGGCCTTCCTGGAGTCGGGCAACCGTCCGGAATGGATGGTGATGACCGTGCTGCCGGTGCTGCCGCCGGACCTGCGTCCGCTGGTGCCGCTGGACGGTGGCCGCTTCGCGACCTCGGACCTGAACGACCTGTACCGTCGCGTCATCAACCGCAACAACCGCCTGCGCCGCCTGCTCGAACTGAGCGCGCCGGACATCATCGTGCGCAATGAAAAGCGCATGCTGCAGGAATCGGTCGATGCGCTGCTGGACAACGGTCGCCGTGGCCGTGCCATCACCGGCACCAACAAGCGCCCGCTGAAGTCGCTGGCCGACATGATCAAGGGCAAGCAGGGTCGCTTCCGTCAGAACCTGCTGGGCAAGCGCGTGGACTACTCGGGCCGTTCGGTCATCGTGGTCGGTCCGTACCTGCGCCTGCACCAGTGCGGCCTGCCGAAGAAGATGGCGCTGGAGCTGTTCAAGCCGTTCGTGTTCGCCAAGCTGCAGCGTCGTGGCCTGGCCACCACCATCAAGGCCGCCAAGAAGCTGGTCGAGCGCGAAGAAGCCGAAGTCTGGGACATCCTGGAAGAGGTCATCCGCGAGCATCCGGTGATGCTGAACCGCGCGCCGACCCTGCACCGTCTGGGCATCCAGGCGTTCGAGCCGGTGCTGATCGAAGGCAAGGCCATCCAGCTGCATCCGCTGGTCTGCACCGCGTTCAACGCCGACTTCGACGGTGACCAGATGGCCGTCCACGTGCCGCTCTCGCTGGAAGCCCAGCTGGAAGCGCGTGCGCTGATGATGTCGACCAACAACATCCTGTCGCCGGCCAACGGCGAGCCGATCATCGTGCCGTCGCAGGACGTCGTGCTGGGTCTGTACTACATGACCCGCTCGCTGGAAAACAAGAAGGGCGAGGGCATGGCCTTCGCCAACATCGCCGAAGTCAAGCGCGCCTACGACAACCGCGTGGTGGAACTGCACGCCAAGGTCAAGGTCCGCATCACCGAAGTGGTGACCGACGAGGAAGGCAACAAGCAGAACAAGACCTCGATCGTGGATACCACGATCGGTCGCGCCCTGCTGGCTGAAATCCTGCCGGAAGGCCTGCCGTTCGCGCTGGCCAACACCGAGCTGACCAAGAAGAACATCTCGCGCCTGATCAACTCCAGCTACCGTCAGCTGGGTCTGAAGGACACGGTCGTGTTCGCCGACAAGCTGATGTACACCGGCTTCGCCTACGCAACCCGCGCCGGCGTGTCGATCGGTATCGACGACATGCTGATCCCGGACGAAAAGCGCGGCATCCTCACCGAGGCCGAAGCCGAAGTGCTGGAAATCCAGGAGCAGTACCAGTCGGGTCTGGTCACCGCTGGCGAGCGCTACAACAAGGTGGTCGACATCTGGTCGCGCACCAACGAGCGCATCGCCAAGGCGATGATGGACACCATCGGTACCGAGAAGGTCGTCAATGCCAAGGGTGAGACCATCGATCAGAAGTCGATGAACTCGCTGTACATCATGGCCGACTCCGGTGCACGAGGCAGCCAGGCGCAGATCCGTCAGCTGGCCGGCATGCGCGGCCTGATGGCCCGCCCGGACGGCTCGATCATCGAGACGCCCATCAAGGCGAACTTCCGCGAAGGCCTGAACGTGCAGGAGTACTTCAACTCCACCCACGGTGCCCGTAAGGGTCTGGCCGATACCGCGCTGAAGACCGCGAACTCGGGTTACCTGACCCGTCGACTGGTCGACGTGGCGCAGGACGTGGTGATCACCGAGGTGGATTGCGGTACCACCGAAGGCCTGATCATGACCCCGATCGTGGAAGGCGGTGACGTGGTCGAGCCGCTGAAGGACCGCGTGCTGGGTCGCGTGGTTGCCGAGGACGTGTTCCTGCCGGGCAACGACGAAGATCCGATCGTCACCCGCAACACCCTGCTGGACGAGCAGTGGGTCGCCAAGCTGGAAGATGCCGGCGTGCAGAGCATCAAGGTGCGTTCGACGATTTCGTGCGAATCGGCCTTCGGTGTCTGCGCTCGCTGCTACGGCCGCGATCTGGCCCGTGGTCATCTGGTCAACATCGGTGAAGCGGTCGGCGTCATCGCCGCCCAGTCCATCGGTGAGCCGGGTACCCAGCTGACCATGCGTACCTTCCACATCGGTGGTGCGGCGTCGCGAGCTGCTGCGGTCGACAACATCACCGTCAAGACCACCGGCTCGGTCAAGTTCAGCAACCTCAAGTCGGTCGAGCATGCCAACGGCTCGCTGGTGGCAGTGTCGCGCTCGGGCGAAATCTCGGTGCTCGATGCCCACGGCCGTGAGCGTGAGCGTTACAAGCTGCCGTACGGTGCGACCATCACGTCCAAGGACGGCGATGCGATCAAGGCTGGCCAGACCGTGGCCAACTGGGATCCGCATAACCACCCGATCGTGTCGGAAGTGGCCGGCTTCATCCGCTTCATCGACTTCGTCGACGGCATCACCGTCATCGAGAAGACCGACGAGCTGACCGGCCTGGCCTCGCGCGAAATCACCGATCCGAAGCGTCGTGGTACCCAAGCCAAGGACCTGCGCCCGATCGTGCGCATCGTCGACGCCAAGGGCAACGACCTGTCGATCCCGGGCACCGATCTGCCGGCGCAGTACCTGCTGCCGCCGCGCTCGATCGTCAACCTGCAGGATGGCGCCCCGGTGGGCGTGGGTGACGTCGTCGCCAAGATCCCGCAGGAAGCCTCGAAGACCCGCGACATCACCGGTGGTCTGCCGCGCGTGGCCGACCTCTTCGAAGCGCGCAAGCCGAAGGATCCGGCGGTGCTGGCCGAGCGTTCGGGCATCATCAGCTTCGGCAAGGACACCAAGGGCAAGCAGCGCCTGATCATCAAGGACACCGATGGTTCGGAGCACGAAGAGCTGATTCCGAAGTACCGCCAGGTCATCGTGTTCGAAGGCGAGCATGTCACCAAGGGTGAAACCATCGTGGACGGCGAGCCGAGCCCGCAGGACATCCTGCGCCTGCTGGGTGTCGAACCGCTGGCGGCCTACCTGGTCAAGGAAATCCAGGACGTGTACCGCCTGCAGGGCGTGAAGATCAACGACAAGCACATCGAGGTGATCACCCGCCAGATGCTGCGCAAGGTCGAGATCACCGATCAGGGCAGCAGCAAGTTCCTGAACGGCGAGCAGGTCGAACGCCAGCGCGTTATCGAGGAGAATGCCCGCCTGTCGACCCGCAACGAGCTGCCGGCGCGGTTCGATCCGGTCCTGCTGGGCATCACCAAGGCCTCGCTGGCCACCGAGTCGTTCATCTCGGCGGCGTCGTTCCAGGAGACCACCCGCGTGCTGACCGAAGCGGCCGTGCGCGGCACCTCGGACAACCTGCGTGGCCTGAAGGAAAACGTCATCGTCGGCCGTCTGATTCCGGCCGGTACCGGTCTGGCGTACCACAGCCAGCGCCGTCGTGGCGCGTCCGGCCTCACCGAGTCGGAGATGCAGACCCTGGCCGGCACCCCGGCGGCGGTCGAGGCTCCGGCAGTGGAAGCCGAGACCGAACAGGCTGCGGGCGAGGAATGAGGTGACCGGTCCGGCCGCAAGGCCGGACCCACCTTTGCGGTAACGCCCGGGGACATGCCCGGGCGGGCTTGAAGGGCAGGGCGGCGCAGGCCGTCCGACCTGGCTGTAGCGGCAGGCGGCTCCATCCGTGGAGGGCCGGTCGAACCTGAACGGGGTACATGGAGGCCCCCCAGTAACGTTCCGGGATCAGGGACGGGCTTGACAGGACGCGTTTGACGTCGTTCCTGGCAGGTTGCTACAATCGTCTGTCTCAGCAGGCCAGAATTTTGGCCTGCTTTAACATTTCCGCATCTCTGGCCGGATTTTCCGGCCACCAATCAGAAGAACCTACTGATGGCGACGATCAACCAGCTGGTCCGCAAGCCGCGGCAAGCGACCACCTACAAGAGTGCCTCGCCGGCGCTCGACAAGTGCCCGCAGCGCCGTGGCGTCTGCACCCGTGTCTACACCACCACTCCGAAGAAGCCGAACTCGGCCCTTCGCAAGGTTGCCAAGGTCCGCCTGACCAACCAGGAAGAAGTGATTTCCTACATCGGTGGTGAAGGCCACAACCTGCAGGAGCACTCCGTGGTCCTGATCCGCGGCGGTCGCGTCAAGGACCTGCCGGGTGTGCGTTACCACACCGTTCGTGGCTCGCTCGACGCCGCCGGCGTTGCCAAGCGTCGCCAGGCCCGTTCCAAGTACGGCGCCAAGCGTCCGAAGGCCTAAGGAGAGAGCACTATGTCGCGTAAGGGTAATACTCCGCAGCGTTCCGTCCTGCCCGATCCGAAGCACGGAAGCGAAACCATCGCCCGCTTCATCAACATGGTCATGCAGAGCGGCAAGAAGTCCGTCGCCGAAAAGATCGTGTACGGCGCCATGGACGTGATCACCGAGAAGAACAGCAGCGCCAACGCCATCGAGCTGGTGCAGAAGGCGCTGGACAACGCCGCTCCGGCGGTCGAAGTCAAGTCGCGTCGCGTCGGCGGTGCCACCTACCAGGTGCCGGTCGAAGTGCGTGCCTCGCGCAAGATGGCTCTGGCCATGCGCTGGCTGATCGACTCCGCGCGCAAGCGTGGTGAGAACACCATGCCGAAGAAGCTGGCTGCTGAACTGATCGACGCCTCGGAAAACCGTGGTGGCGCCATCAAGAAGCGCGAAGAAACCCACCGCATGGCCGAAGCCAACAAGGCATTCGCCCACTACCGCTGGTGAGTTTGACGGCCTTGCAAAACAGGCAGGGCAGCACCACCTAGGTGCTGCCTCGCGGTCCCAGAAGGACTGCGCCAACCCGAAGGCCGCCGAAAGGCGGCGTTCGGCCATCCGAAATCCAAGAAATCTGAGAGGCTCCCCGTGGCCCGTTCCACTCCCATCGAGCGTTACCGTAACTTCGGCATCATGGCTCACATCGATGCCGGCAAGACCACCACGTCCGAGCGCATCCTGTTCTACACCGGCAAGAGCCACAAGATCGGTGAAGTGCATGACGGCGCCGCCACCATGGACTGGATGGAGCAGGAGCAGGAGCGTGGCATCACGATCCAGTCCGCTGCCACCACCGCGTTCTGGAAGGGCATGGACAAGTCCCTGCCGGAGCATCGCTTCAACATCATCGACACCCCCGGGCACGTCGACTTCACCATCGAAGTGGAGCGCTCGCTGCGCGTGCTCGACGGTGCGGTGTTCGTGCTGTGTGCCGTCGGTGGCGTGCAGCCGCAGTCGGAAACCGTGTGGCGCCAGGCCAACAAGTACCACGTGCCGCGCATCGCGTTCGTCAACAAGATGGACCGTACCGGTGCCAACTTCCAGAAGGTCGTCGGCCAGCTGAAGGCCAAGCTGGGCGCGGTTGCCGTGCCGATGCAGCTGCCGATCGGCGCTGAAGACAACTTCAAGGGCGTCGTCGACCTGCTGAAGATGAAGGCCATCCACTGGGATGAAGCCTCGCAGGGCATGAAGTTCGAGTACAGCGACATCCCGGCTGAACTGCAGGCAGCTGCTGAAGAAGCCCGCCAGTTCATGGTCGAGACCGCTGCCGAAGCCAGCGAAGAGCTGATGGAGAAGTACCTGGGCGGCGAAGAGCTGGCCGAGGCTGAAATCATCAACGCGCTGCGTACCCGCACCCTGGCCACCGAGATCGTGCCGATGTACTGCGGCTCGGCGTTCAAGAACAAGGGCGTGCAGGCCATGCTGGACGGCGTGATCCAGCTGCTGCCGTCGCCGGTCGATGTGCCGGACGTGAAGGGCGTGGACGTCGACGACGATACCGTCGAGATGACCCGCAAGTCGGATGACAAGGCGCCGTTCTCGTCGCTGGCCTTCAAGATCATCACCGACCCGTTCGTCGGCGCGCTGACCTTCTTCCGCGTCTACTCGGGCACGCTGAACGGTGGTGACACCGTGCTGAACTCGGTGAAGGGCAAGAAGGAGCGCATCGGCCGCATCCTGCAGATGCACTCGAACAACCGCGAGGAAATCAAGGAAGTTCTGGCGGGTGACATCGCTGCGGCCGTGGGCCTGAAGGACACCACCACCGGTGACACCCTGTGCGCCGTGGACGCCCCGATCATCCTGGAGCGCATGACGTTCCCGGAGCCGGTGATCTCGATGGCCGTCGAGCCGAAGACCAAGTCGGACCAGGAAAAGATGGGTCTGGCCCTGGGTCGTCTGGCGCAGGAAGATCCGTCGTTCCGCGTCAAGACCGACGAAGAATCCGGCCAGACCATCATCTCCGGCATGGGCGAGCTGCACCTGGACATCATCGTCGACCGCCTGAAGCGCGAGTTCAACGTTGAAGCCAACGTCGGTGCGCCGCAGGTGGCCTACCGCGAAACGATCACCCTGGCCGACGTCAAGTCGGACTACAAGCACGCCAAGCAGTCCGGTGGTAAGGGTCAGTACGGTCACGTCGTGATCGAGCTGTCGCCGATCACCGCTGAAGACCGTGCCGATCCGAAGCTGGCTCCGGCCATCAAGGACGACTTCCTGTTCATCAACGACATCACCGGCGGCGTGATCCCGAAGGAATTCATTCCGTCGGTCGAGAAGGGCCTGCGCGAAACCATCACCAGCGGCCCGCTGGCTGGCTTCCCGGTCGTGGACGTCAAGGTGAAGCTGGTGTTCGGTTCGTACCACGACGTCGACTCCTCGGAAATGGCGTTCAAGCTGGCTTCGTCGATGGCCTTCAAGCAGGGCTTCGCCAAGGCCAAGCCGGTGCTGCTGGAGCCGATCATGAAGGTCGAGATCGTGACCCCGGAGGATTACCAGGGTGACGTGATGGGCGACGTCAGCCGTCGTCGCGGCGTGCTGCAGGGTTCCGACACCACCGGTGACGGTTCGGCCAGCATCATCAACGCGATGATCCCGCTGGGTGAAATGTTCGGCTACGCCACTGCGCTGCGTTCGCAGACCCAGGGCCGCGCCACCTTCACCATGGAATTCGATCACTACGAGCCGGCTCCGACCAACATCGCCGAAGCCGTCATGAAGAAGGGCTGAGCCTCGCTCAGCCTCTCTTGAAACCACTTACGAACAATCAAGGTATATAACAATGGCAAAGGGTAAGTTCGAGCGCACCAAGCCGCACGTCAACGTCGGCACCATCGGTCACGTCGACCACGGCAAGACCACGCTGACCGCCGCGCTGACCAAGATCGGCGCCGAGCGCTTCGGTGGCGAGTTCAAGGCGTATGACGCC
>NZ_JCAFTD010000014.1:0-15858 GCF_059369935.1 Stenotrophomonas sp. YJH_SMC_36
CACCATGGGCGAGATCGTTGCCTCGGTGCAGCGCGTAACCGACATCATGGCCGAGATTTCCGCGGCCTCGCAGGAACAGAGCGCCGGCATCGAGCAGGTCAACCAGACCGTGGTGCAGATGGACGAGACCACCCAGCAGAACGCCGCGCTGGTGGAGGAAGCCACCGCCGCTGCACGGGCGATGGAGGAACAGGCCGCGCAGCTGGCCGATGCCGTGGCGATCTTCCGCCTCGACAACCAAGTGGCCGCCGCAGTGAAGGCGGTGGCCGCACGGGTGGAACCAACGGTGACCGCCAACACGGCACGCGCGCATGCGCCGGCCGCGCCGGTCCGCCGCGCCCATACTCCCCCCGTCGTCGCCAGCGACTGGCAGGAATTCTGAGAACCCGCGGTGGCTGCGGTCACCGCCCACGCCGATGGACACGTCCCCCGTGCATAGTCCCAGCCCCATCGTCACCGGCCCGCGCGAGTTCGAGTTCGCCGACCGCGATTTCCGCCGTGTCTGCGACCTGATCTACCAGCGGGTAGGCATCGCCCTCGCGCCCGCCAAGCGCGACATGGTCTATGGCCGCCTGTCGCGTCGCCTGCGCACACTCGGCATGCGCAGCTTCCAGCAGTACCTCGATCATCTGGAACAGGAGGGCGGTGACGAATGGCAGGCGTTCACCAACGCCCTGACCACCAACCTCACCTCCTTTTTCCGTGAGCCCCACCATTTCGACAAGCTGCGCGAGGAACTGCGGCAGCGCTCCGGCCACGCCCCGCTGCTGCTGTGGTCCTGCGCCGCGTCCACCGGCGAGGAACCCTACTCCATGGCGATCACCGCGTGCGAGGCGTTCGGCAGCCTGAAGCCGCCGGTCCGCATCATCGCCACCGATGTCGACACACAGGTCCTGGCCACCGCAGGCCGTGGCGTGTACGCCATCGACCGCGTCGCCAGCCTCGATCCGGAGCTCCGCCGACGGTATTTCCAGCGTGGCAGTGGCCCCAACGAGGGCCAGTGCCGGGTGCTGCCCGCACTGCGCGACCTGATCGAGTTCCGCCCGCTGAATCTTCTTGCCCCGCGCTACGACGTTGGCGGCCCGTTCGATGCGCTGTTCTGCCGCAACGTGATGATCTATTTCGACAAGCCGACCCAACGCGCCATCCTTGGCCGGCTGGTGCAGCATCTCACCGATGACGGACTGCTCTACACCGGCCACTCGGAGAACTACCTGCACGCGGCCGATCTGATCCAGCCCTGTGGCCGCACCCTGTACCGACGCGCGCAGGGGGCCGGGGCATGAACGCCTCGCTGCGCACCGACGAGGTGATGCGCTACCAGGACGCGCGCTTCCAGACCCTCGCCGCCAAGCTGTTGCCGACCCAGTACCTGGTGGTCGACGACACCACTGCGCTGACCACCACGCTGGGCTCCTGCGTGGCTGCGTGTCTGCGCGATCCGGTGCTGAAGATAGGCGGCATGAACCATTTCCTGCTGCCGGAAGGCAATGCCGGTGACGGCGCGCCTGCACGCTACGGCAGCTATGCGATGGAGCTTCTCATCAACGACATGCTCAAGCGCGGCGCGCACCGCAAGCGCCTGGAAGCCAAGGTGTTCGGCGGCGCCAACGTGCTCAAGGGTTTCACCAGCAATCCAGTAGGAACCCGCAACGCCGAGTTCGTGCGCCAGTACCTGCAGGCCGAGCACATTCCGATCATCGCCGAAGATCTGTGCGGCATCCATCCACGCAAGATCTGGTTCTTTGCCGATACCGGGCGCGTGGTCGTGCAGCGCCTGCCACATGCCCACGAAGCGGAAGTGGCCGCCACCGAATCGGCAGTGCGTGCCCGTCTGTCCAGGGCCCCGGTCACCGGTGGCGTGGAGCTGTTCGAATGACCCTGACCGGCAACGCCCCCTGCCGGGTCCTGATCGTGGACGACTCCGCCGTCGTGCGGCAGATGCTGACCGAAATCCTCTCCAGCGATCCGGCCATCGACGTGGTCGGCACCGCCGCCGATCCGCTGCTGGCACGCGAGAAGATCAAGCGCCTCGCCCCGGACGTGATCACCCTGGACGTAGAAATGCCGCGCATGGACGGGCTGGCCTTCCTGGAAAACCTGATGCGCCTGCATCCCTTGCCGGTGGTGATGATCTCTTCGCTGACCGAGCGCGGGGCCGACACGACCCTGCAGGCGCTGGCACTGGGTGCCGTGGATTTCGTTTCCAAGCCGAAGCTCGATGTGGCGCGCGGACTGCAGGGCTATGCCGAAGAAATCATCGGCAAGGTGAAGATGGCCGCACGCTCGCGGGTGCGGCCGCTGCTGCGGGCTGCGGCACCGAAACTCACCCTGGATGCGGCACCGGCATCGCGCCCGGTGGCACCACAGTTCCGCACCACCGACCGCCTGATTGCGATCGGTTCGTCAGCCGGTGGCACCGAAGCCCTGCGCGTGGTGCTGGAAGGCCTGCCCGCCGATGCACCAGCGGTGGTGATGACCCAGCACCTGCCGGCCAGCTTCAGCAGCGCCTTCGCCGAACGCCTGGACCGGCATTCGGCGATGGCCGTGCGCGAGGCCAGCGACGGCGAAGCCGTGCTGCCCGGCCATGCCTATCTGCCGCCGGGCGGCAGGCACCTGCGGATCATCCGCGATGGTGCGCGCTGGCGTTGCCGCGTCGATGACGGCCCAGCCGTGAACCGGCACAAGCCTGCGGTCGATGTGCTGTTCCGTTCGGTGGCCCAGAGTGCCGGGGGCAATGCCATCGGCGCCATTCTCACCGGCATGGGCGATGACGGCGCGCGCGGCCTGCTGGAAATGCGCCAGGCAGGCGCTCCGACGCTGGTGCAGGATGAAGCCACCAGTGTGGTCTGGGGCATGCCCGGCGCCGCGTTCAAGCTCGGCGCGGCCGAGGAACAGGTGCCGCTGGAACGGATCGCCGAGCGCCTGCTCGCCCTCGCCCGCGGGCAATAGCGACGAACGCACGCTCCGCACTGCATGAAAAAACCCCCGGCTTTCGCCGGGGGTTTTCGTTTCAACGCATCAGGCGGCGACCGTATTGGCCACGTCCTGGTACTCCTCGATCTGGTCGAAGTTCATGTAGCGGTAGATCTCGCTGCCGCTGGCGGCGATCACGCCGACGTCGGCCATGTACTCTTCCTTGGTCGGGATGCGGCCCAGACGCGAGCAGATCGCGGCCAGCTCGGCCGAACCCAGGTACACGTTGGTGTTGCGGCCCAGACGGTTCGGGAAGTTGCGGGTCGAGGTCGACATCGCGGTGGAGCCTTCGCGGATCTGGGCCTGGTTGCCCATGCACAGCGAGCAGCCCGGCATTTCCATGCGCGCGCCGGTCGCACCGAAGGTGCCGTAAACGCCTTCCTTGGTCAGCTCGGAGGCGTCCATCTTGGTCGGCGGGGCCACCCACAGACGGGTCGGCAGGTCGCGCTTGCCTTCCAGCAGCTTGGCGGCCGCACGGAAGTGACCGATGTTGGTCATGCACGAACCGATGAACACTTCGTCGATCTTGGCGCCGGCCACTTCGGACAGGGTCTTCACGTCGTCCGGATCGTTCGGGCAGGCCACGATCGGCTCGTGGATGTCGGCCAGGTCGATCTCGATGACGGCAGCGTACTCGGCGTCCGCATCCGGCTCCAGCAGCTGCGGGTTGGCCAGCCAGGCTTCCATCTTCTCGATGCGACGCTGCAGCGAACGCGGATCCTGGTAACCCTCGGCAATCATCCACTTCAGCAGGGTGATGTTGCTGGTCAGGTACTCGATGATCGGTTCCTTGTTCAGGCGCACCGAGCAACCGGCGGCCGAACGCTCGGCCGAGGCGTCGGAGAGCTCGAATGCCTGCTCGACCTTCAGCTCCGGCAGGCCTTCGATTTCCAGGATGCGGCCGGAGAAGATGTTCTTCTTGCCAGCCTTGGCAACCGTCAGCAGGCCCGACTTGATCGCGTACAGCGGAATCGCGTTGACCAGGTCACGCAGGGTCACGCCCGGCTGCATCTGGCCCTTGAAGCGCACCAGCACTGATTCCGGCATGTCCAGCGGCATCACGCCGGTAGCGGCGGCGAAGGCCACCAGGCCCGAGCCGGCCGGGAACGAAATGCCCACCGGGAAACGGGTGTGCGAGTCGCCGCCGGTGCCGACGGTGTCGGGCAGCAGCATGCGGTTGAGCCAGCTGTGGATCACGCCGTCGCCCGGACGCAGCGAGATGCCACCGCGGGTGGAGATGAACTCCGGCAGCGTGTGGTGGGTCTTCACGTCCACCGGCTTCGGATACGCGGCGGTGTGGCAGAACGACTGCATGACCAGGTCGGCCGAGAAGCCCAGGCAGGCCAGATCCTTCAGTTCGTCACGGGTCATCGGACCGGTGGTGTCCTGCGAGCCCACCGAGGTCATCTTCGGTTCGCAGTACGTACCCGGGCGCATGCCCTGGCCTTCCGGCAGACCGCAGGCGCGGCCGACCATCTTCTGCGCCAGCGAGAAACCCTTGCCGGTGTCGGCCGGCTGCACCGGCAGGCGGAACAGGGTGGTCGGGGCCAAGCCCAGCGCTTCGCGCGCCTTGCCGGTCAGGCCACGGCCGACGATCAGCGGAATGCGGCCGCCGGCACGCACTTCGTCGAACAGCACTTCGGACTTCACTTCGAACTCGGCGATCACTTCGCCGTTCTTCAGTGCCTTGCCGTCATACGGACGCAGCTCGACAACGTCGCCGTGCTCCATCTTCGAGACATCCAGCTCGATCGGCAGCGCGCCGGCATCTTCCATGGTGTTGTAGAAGATCGGAGCAATCTTGCCGCCCAGGCACACGCCACCGGCGCGCTTGTTGGGGATGTAGGGGATGTCGTCGCCGGTCCACCACAGCACGCTGTTGGTCGCCGACTTGCGCGAAGAGCCGGTGCCGACCACGTCGCCGACGTAGGCCACCAGGTGACCCTTTTCCTTCAGCGACAGGATCTGCTGGATCGGACCGCGCTTGCCGTCTTCTTCCGGAGTGAACGGCGCGTCATCGCGCTTGTTCTTCAGCATCGCCAGGGCGTGCATCGGAATGTCAGGACGGGTGGTGGCGTCCGGCGCCGGCGACAGGTCGTCGGTGTTGGTTTCGCCCGGCACCTTGAACACGGTGATGGTCAGGCTCTGCGGCACTTCCGGCTTGCTGGTGAACCACTCGGCGTCGGCCCAGCTCTGCAGCACGGCCTGGGCATTGGCATTGCCGGCCTTGGCCTTGTCCTGCACGTCGTGGAACGCATCGAACACCAGCAGGGTGTTCTTCAGGCCGTCGGCGGCGATGGTGCCGACGCTGGCGTCGTCCAGCAGCTGCACCAGCGGGGCCACGTTGTAACCGCCCAGCATGGTGCCCAGCAGCTCGGTGGCGCGCTCGCGGCTGATCAGCGGATTCTGCTCGCTGCCCAGCGCGATCGCGGCCAGGTACGAGGCCTTGACCTTGGCGGCGTCGTCCACGCCGGCCGGCACACGGTGGGTCAGCAGGTCGAGCAGGAACTCGGCCTCGCCCGCCGGCGGGTTCTTCAACAGTTCAATGACGTCTGCCGTCTGCTGGGCGGTCAGCGGCAGCGGCGGGATGCCAAGCGCGGCGCGCTCGGCTACGTGGTGGCGATAGGCTTCCAACATGACAACTCCCGGGTAATGCGGTTATGGAACAGTGAAAGGAATGCAACGGGCTCAGGCGTGCGGCACGATCAGCTTCAGGCCCTTGAAGTAGTCGCGGTAAAACGTGTCGTTCCAGGTGATGAGCCCGTCGCACTGCAGCAGTGCATGGGCCCCCACCATGAAGTCGTCCAGGCTGCGGCGCTGGGTACCACGCTGGCGGTGGCGGCGATGCATCTCGCCGGCGCGCAATGCCGATTTGGCTTCCAGCGCGTTGAAGTGGACGCCCATCTCTTCCAGCGCTTCCAGCACCTCGGCCCCGCCGCGCAGGCTGGCGCAGACTTCGGCCAGGGTCGCCCCGCACACCACCACCTTGCCGCCGACCAGGCTCTGCCGCAGGCAGGCCTCGACGGCGTCGGCCTGCGGGCCATTGCTCAGCAGTTCGACCAGCACAGGGGAATCGACGGCGATCATCACGGCTTAGTCCTCGTCGCGCACCGCGCGTACGGCGGCGTCGGCGGAATCAAAGCCGTCCAGCGCGAACTTGCCGCGCGCCCGTGAAATCGCGTCGTCAACACTCTTGCGCAGAATGATGCGGCTGCCGTCCAGTTCGACCTTGAGCTGGGTGCCCTTGGTCAGGCCCAGGGCGTCACGCACAGCCTTGGGCAGGGTGATCTGACCGCGTTCGGCGACAGTGGCTTCCATGGGTAGGCCCTCTTCGGTATGTACGAATTATACATACTCAAGGCGTCATACCGCCAGCCGCCCCCCCCTTACGGCAATGCCGGCACGTGGCCGGCATTGTCCGTTCAGCTTGATGCCTTCACTCAGAACGCAACCTGCAGCCGGGTATTGACCGTCGTGCCCTCGTCCTTGCCGCGCACCGCACCGGTGGGGTTGTCGGTCTGCCAGCGGATCACGTCGAGCATCACCCGGCTGTAGTCGTTGAGATACCAGTTGGCACCCACCGTCCACGCATGTCCGGTGCCGCCGGTCGGCAGTTCCGAGTAGTCCACGTCTTCGTAGCGCGCACGCAGCTCCCATGCGCCCCGCCCGCCACGGGTGACCGGATCGGCCACCTTGACCCGGCCCCAGGTGCCGGTCTTGCCCGAGTACGCCGGGCTGGCCCCGCCAAGGAACCAGCCGGCGGAAATCGCCCAGGCCTGGTGATCGAGGTCGTAACGGCCGCTGGCATCGGCACCGCGCAGGTTGCGCGTACCCCACTCGCCCGTGGCCCAGCCCTGGCCAAAGAAGCCCGCCGCCTCCACACCGTAGGCGGTGCTGCGATCGGTGCCGACCAGCGTGCCCGGTGTGATCTTGACCAGATCGTTGAAGTGGCCGGCAATGGCGGAGCTGCGCAGCACGCCCGAGGAGCCTGCGGCGATCTCTTCGTGGAACGCCCACGCCCCCAGATGCACGGTCGCGGCCTTGCTGTCGATCGGGTTCCAGTGGACGCGGGTGGCCCAGGTCTGGCTGTCGTTGTTGTCACCGGCATTGTTGAGGTCGTTGCCGGCCACTGACAGGCTGGCGTGCCAGCCCTTTCCGTACACGCGCTCGGTGAGGCCGACGCCGAACAGGCCCCGCTGCGGCAGCATCAGCGTGCCCACCACGTTGCGGTCCGGGAACGGCGTGTTGGAGGTGCTGCTGGAGCCATCGATGCCGCGGTCGTTGAGGCGGTTGCCCACGGTGAGGTCGGCAGGCAGGCCGAACAGCCTGTGGTCCACAGTGGCATACACCGACTTCCACGCCACCTCGTTGTCAGCGAAGTCGCCCTCCACCACCCAGCCGAGCGTGCCGTAGCGGCCCTCCGCGCCCAGGCGCACCGAACGGATCTCGGTACCGGAGATGTTGCGGTCGCTGCTGGACGAGCCGTCGGTGCTGGAGCCGTCCACGAACAGACGACCGCGCGGGCGGAAGATCACGTTGCCGTCAGCGCTGCTGAATTCCGGCGCGCCCTTCGACCACGACACCTTCGGCGCCTTGGACTGCTGGGTTTCCAGCGCCGCAACACGGGTTTCCAGGGCAGACGCAGGAGGGGCAGCCGCTGCGTTGCTGGCGGTCGTACCGACGCCTTCCAGCGCATCCAGTCGCGACTGCAGTTGCTGGATCTGCTGCGCCTGCTGCTGCACCAGCGCGGCAAGTTCGGCCTGGCTCAGCGGGGCCGGTGGGGCTGTGGCGGCCTGTGCTCCGGCATGGCCGCTGGCCAGCAGCAGGCCAAGGGCGACCGTCAGCGCTGCACGCGGCAGCACGGGATGGCTATGCATGGTGTTCTCTCCAGCCAGCCGGCCCCCTGGCCTGGCGCTGGCCCGTTGCGATGATGCGGGGGAATTACGGAAGGGCGCGCCGCCGGATCATTCCAGCGGCGCGCCAGGCAGGCTCAGCTGGTGGCCTGGGCCTGGGCGTTTGGACGCCAGGTGATGAGCTTGTTCTCGACCACGTCGAGCAGTGCATCGATGACCAGCACGAAGGCGGCCAGAATGATGATGCCGGCGAACACACCCACGGCATTGAAGTTGCCTTCTGCCTGCGCGATCAGGTAACCCAGGCCCGCCGAGGCACCCAGATATTCGCCGATGATCGCGCCGACCACGGCAAAGCCCACCGAGGTGCGCAGCGAGGACAGGATCCAGCTCGCCGCCGCCGGGAAGTACACGTGACGCAGCAGGTCACTGCGGCTGGCACCGAGAATGCGGGCATTGGCCAGCACCACCGGGTTCACTTCGCGCACGCCCTGCATGGCATTGAAGAACGTGGTGAAGAACACCAGCGTCACCGCCAGTGCCACCTTCGACCACAGACCCAGGCCCAGCCACAGCACGAAGATCGGCGCCAGCACCACGCGCGGGATGGCATTGAAGCCCTTGATGAAGGGATCGAGGATGCGCGCCGAGCGCCGGCTCAGGCCCAGCCACACACCGCCTGCAACGCCCAGCCCGGTACCGATGAGGTAGCCCAGCGCGGTTTCGGTCAGGGTGATGTACACGTGCTGGTAGAACGAGGTATCCGACAACCAGTTCCACGCCTGCTGGGCGATGGCCGTGGGCGCGGGGAAGAAGAACGGGTCGATCCAGCCCAGTGCGATGCCGCCCTCCCAGCCACCGAACACGGCGATGACCAGTGCGATCTGGATGAAACGGTCAGCCCTGGCGTGCATAGCTCTTCTCCACTTCGCCGCGCAGGCAGGCCCAGATGTCGCGGTACAGGTCGGTAAAACGTTCGTCGAGCTTGATCTCGGCAACGTTGCGGGGGCGTTCCAGGTCCACATCGAAGCTGCGCACCACGCGGCTTGACGGACCCGAGGACAGCACCACCACGCGGTCGCCCAGCGCGATGGCCTCTTCCAGGTCGTGGGTGATCAGGATCACCGAGCGACGGTCTTCCTGCCACAGGCGCAGCAGTTCGTTCTGCATCAGATGGCGGGTGTGGATGTCCAATGCCGAGAACGGCTCGTCCATCAGGATCACCTTGGGCTCCACGATCAGTGCCTGTGCCATCTGCACGCGCTTGCGCTGGCCGCCGGAGAGCTGGTGCGGATAGCGGTGCTCGAAGCCGGTCAGGCCGACCTTGGCCAACCAGGTGGTGACCTTCTGCCGGCGCTCGGCTTCATCGACGCCGCGGAACTTCAGGCCCAGTTCCACGTTCTGGAAGGCGGTCTTCCACGGCAGCAGCGCGTCCTGCTGGAACAGGTAGCCGACGGACGCCTGCACGCCATTGACGGCGCGTCCGTCGATGCTCACGTCACCGGCGCTGGGCTTGAGCAGGCCCGCCACGGAATTGAGGATGGTGCTCTTGCCGCACCCGGTGGGACCGACGATGGCGAGGAACTCGCCATCACCGACCTGGATATCGACATCGCGCACGGCGGTGAAGTCACCGAAGGACATGGTCACCTTGTTGATGGCGACCATGGTCTGTGCGGGCTCCAGCTGCGGTGCGCCATTGAACTGGCGCACGGTGGCATTGAGGGCCATGGGTTATCTCCGCTTACGGTTGGGTTGCCTGCGTCGCGGCGCTGGCGCGCTCGACGAAGGCATTGGTGTAGGTCCGGGACAGGTCAATGTCCGCGTTGGCCACGTCCTTGTTGAACTCGCGCAGCACCTTCAACGGCGTTTCCAGGTCCGCGGGCGTGAAGTGGCCATCGGTGGTGAAGATGGCGCGGGCGTTCTCCACGGCGCGCGCGTAGGTGGCGCGGTCGCCGGAGACGTAGCTGTCCGGCAGCGCAGCGACGATGTCCTCGGCACTGTTGTCGGCGATGAACTTCAATGCCATCTGCTCGGCGCGGGCGATCTTCTCGGCTGCTTCGGGACGTGCTTCCAGGAAGCTGCGGTTGGCGTACATCACCGAGGTGGGATAGAGACCGCCGTACACCTGGCGTGCCCCCTCGTCGCTGCGCGCATCAATGATGATCCTGCCGACCTTGCGCTCAGTGATCAGGGTCGCGGCCGGATCGTAGTTGACCAGCAGGTCGATCTTGCCCTGCTCGAGCGCCGCCACCGCCGCCGCACCAGAACCCACGCCGATCAGCGAGATGCTGTCCACCGGGATGTCGTGCTGGGCCAGGAAGTGGCGCACGAAGAAGTCCGATGACGAACCCGGGGCGGTAATGCCGATCTTCTGGCCCTTGATGGTCTGCGGGCGCGCCGGATCGAAGCTGGCATCCTCGCGGCCAGCCATCACCAGGCCCGAATTGCGTGACAGCAGCACGAAGCCGACCACGTCCTTGTGCTTGGCCTGCATCTGGATGGTGTGGTCGTAGAAGCCGACCGCCACGTCGGTCGAATTGGCGACCAGGGCCTGCAGCACCTTGGAGCCGCCCTGCGCGAAGTTCTCGGTCTTCACCTGCAGGCCGACGTCCTTGAAGTAGCCCTTGGCGTCGGCGATGAAGAACGGCAGGTTGTTGAGGTTGTAGGAACCGACGCTGATCCGCACCGGCGCATTGTCGCCGCCGGGCGCCGAGGCCCCGCTGGCATCGTCTTTGCCGCAACCGGACACGGCCAGGCTCGCCGCGCACAGCGCGGCCATGAAGAACTGCTTGTACATCATCCCTCCCAGGAGTGAAGCATCTGCGTTGTAGTGGCCTGGCCACGCGCATCTGCGCGGCCCCGACCGGTTTCAGGTCATGCCGCTGAGGTCCATTGGCGGGCTTCGGTGGAATGGGTTTCGGCAGTGGCAGGCGAAGTCGCGAACACGCGCCCTTCGAACAGGCGGCGCGCGGTACGGACCACGCTGGCAACGACCGGCGCATCGTCCGAGCTGCGGCTCAGGCCCACTTCCAGCAGGCCGCTCGGATGTTCGAGGGTAATGCTGCCCGGCATCGGCAGGCATCCGACGAAAGTGTTGGCCAGGGTGCCGGGCGTGACTGCGGCGGTGGCCAGACCGACCGCGCCGGTAATGGCAAGCGCGGTGTGGCATTGGTGGGGCATGAAGTAGCGCACCTGCAGGTCGCCGCCCTGCTGCGGTGCGGAAAGCAGCACTGGCTTGGGAATCACCTTGCTGCCCGCGTCTGCGATGCCCATGCGCGTACCCGCCTCGATGCGCATCGCTTCCAACCGCGCCAGCAGCGCATGATCCGCGTTCAGTTCCGCCGGCGAGGCGTCACCGCGGACACCCATATCGGTCGCGCGCACCATCATCATCGGCATCGCGCAATCCACCAGGCTGACGGCGATGCCGTCGATCATATCCTGCGACCGCCCACTGGGCAGCAGCCGGCCGGTACGTGCACCGGCCGCATCTAGGAAGGCCAGGCGGACCGGCGCGGCAGCGCCAGGCGCGCCCGCGATACGCGTGTCGCCCCGGTAGGCCACCTGGCCGTTCGGGGTTTCCACCGTGGCCACGATCAGCTTGCCGGTGTTGACGTTGTGGATGCGCACTTCGGTGCGCGGGTGGCGCGCAGGAACCAGTCCGCGTTCGATCGCGAAGGGACCGACCGCCGCCAGCATGTTGCCGCAGTTGGGGGTGGTATCCACCACCCGCTGCTCGACACGGACCTGCGCGAACAGATAGTCGACATCGGCATCGGCGCGGCTGGCGGGGCTGACGATCGCCACCTTGCTGGTCAGCGCATTGCCACCGCCGATGCCATCGATCTGCAGCGGATGGCCCGAGCCCATCACCTCCAGCAGCAGCTGGTCGCGCAGGCCGGCGTCGGCCGGCAGGTCCGAGGCCAGGAAGAACGGCCCCTTGGACGTGCCGCCACGCATGAGGACGCAGGGGATACTGAGCAGATCGTTCGACATACGTGTGCTAGATTGATGCGTATAGGGGATGAATGACCCCTCTGTGATTCGATACTGGCATGAGCCGGATTGATCTGTGAATTGCTGATTTTTGGATGATTGATACCGTATGAGCATCAATTGCGAAATCCTCGATCTGCGCGCGTTCCTGCTCGTCGCCGAGACGCGCAGCTTCCATCGCGCCGCCGAAACCCTGCACGTCTCGCAGCCCGCGCTCAGCCGCCGGATCCAGAAGCTGGAGCAGGCCGTCGGCTCACCGCTGCTCGAACGCACCACCCGCAGCGTCAGCACCACCGCGGTCGGCGAGAACCTGCTGCCGCTGGTACGGCGCATGCTGGAGGAATTCGATGGTTCGCTGTTCTCGCTGCGCGGGCACGACGACACGCGCGGCGCCACGGTCACCATCGCCTGCCTGCCCACCGCGGCGTTCTACTTCCTGCCCAGTGTCATGGCACGCTTCCACGACGCGCATCCGCACGTCCGCTTCCGCATCCTCGACATTCCCGCCACCGAGGGGTTGCAGGCAGTGGAACGCGGCGAAGTGGAGTTCGGCATCAATTTCATGGGTGCCAACGATCCCAACCTGGATTTCGATGTACTGGCCGAGGACCCGTTCGTGCTGGCCTGCCGCCGCGATCATCCGCTGGCCCGCAAGCGCCGCGTGGAATGGGCCGATCTTGCCCAGCACCAGCTGATCACCGTGCATCGCACCAGTGGCAACCGGACCCTGCTCGATGGCGCCCTCGCCCGTGAGAACCTGAAGCTGAGCTGGCATTACGAAGTGACCCACCTGTCCACCTCCCTGGGCATGGTCGAGGCCGGGATCGGCGTGTCGGTGCTGCCGAAGATGGCTACCCCGGACGGCGACCATCCCATCCTGGTGACCCGGCCGATCGGCAATCCGGTGGTCTCGCGCACCATCGGCATCGTGCGCCGCCGTGGTGCCCTGCTCTCGCCCACGGCCGAACGCTTCCTGCAGATGCTGATGAGCCAGTGGCGGGGCAAGCCGTGACATCGGCACTACATACAGCCATGTAACCTTGCGTCCTGCGCCGAGGACGTTCCCGGCCGCGCCGGCTCCGCCATACTGGCGGGGATCCGGTGGCGGAGAGCCCCGGCATACGCAAGCAGGTCCGTCCATGCACGGGCCACTGCAAGCCATCCGCAAGAAGGAGTCATCCCGCATGAGCGATTCGTTCTCCACCCGAAGCCAGCTGGACGTCGGCGGCAAGACCTACGACTACTTCAGCCTGCCCACACTGGGCCAGCGCTTCGACATCTCCCACCTTCCCTACTCGATGAAGATCCTGCTGGAGAATCTGCTCCGGCACGAAGACGGCGGCGTCACCGTCGGCAAGGAGCACATCGAGGCCGTTGCCCGCTGGAGCCCGGCGGCCGAGCCGGACACCGAAATCGCCTTCATGCCCGCGCGCGTGGTCCTGCAGGACTTCACCGGCGTACCGTGTGTCGTCGATCTGGCCGCCATGCGCGATGCGGTGGTCAAGCTGGGCGGCAAGCCGGAACAGATCAACCCGCAGATCCCTTCGGAACTGGTGATCGACCATTCGGTACAGGTCGATGTGTTCGGCAAGCCGGACGCGCTCGATCTCAATGGCAAGATCGAATTCCAGCGCAACCAGGAACGCTACGGGTTCCTGCGCTGGGGCCAGAAGGCGTTCGACAACTTCAAGGTGGTGCCGCCCAACACCGGCATCGTCCACCAGGTGAACCTGGAGAACCTGGCCCGCGTGGTGATGACCGCGGACAAGGATGGCAGGGCCGTGGCCTACCCGGACACCGTGTTCGGTACCGACAGCCACACCACGATGATCAACGGCATCGGCGTGCTTGGCTGGGGCGTGGGCGGCATCGAAGCCGAAGCGGCCATGCTGGGCCAGCCGTCGTCGATGCTGATCCCGCAGGTGGTCGGCTTCAAGCTCACCGGCCGGCTGCCTGAGGGCGCCACCGCCACCGACCTGGTGCTGACCGTCACCCAGATGCTGCGCAAGCTGGGCGTGGTCGGCAAGTTCGTCGAATTCTATGGCGATGGCCTGCAGCACCTGCCACTGGCCGACCGCGCCACGATCGGCAACATGGCACCGGAATACGGCGCCACCTGCGGCATCTTCCCGATCGACGCCGAATCACTGAACTACCTGCGCCTGTCCGGTCGCAGCGAAGAACAGATCGAACTGGTCGAGGCCTACGCCAAGGCGCAGGGCCTGTGGCACGAACCGGACAGCCCCCATGCCCAGTACAGCACCACGCTGGAGCTGGACATGGGCACGGTGAAGCCGTCACTGGCCGGACCGAAGCGCCCGCAGGACCGCGTGCTGCTGGAAGACGTGCAGAAGAACTACCGCGAAGCCCTGGTCGGCCTGACCAGCAACCGCGACAAGCGCAGCGACGATGTGGCCTCCTTCCTCAACGAGGGCGGCGGCACCGCGGTCGGCAACGAACAGCTGGCCAAGGGCTTCGCCGACATCGAGATCGAAGGCCGGAAGGTCCGCCTGAAGGATGGCGCGGTGGTCATCGCCGCGATCACCTCCTGTACCAACACGTCCAACCCGGCGGTGATGATCGGTGCCGGCCTGCTGGCGCGCAACGCGGCGGCCAAGGGCCTGGATCGCAAGCCCTGGGTGAAGACTTCGCTGGGCCCAGGCTCGCGCGTGGTCACCGACTATCTGGAAAAGGCCGGGGTGCTGAAGGAGCTGGAGAAGATCGGCTTCTACGTGGTCGGCTACGGCTGCACCACCTGCATCGGCAACTCCGGCCCGCTGCCGACCGAGGTCAGTGCCGGCATCGCCGCCGGTGACCTGGTGGTGACCTCCGTGCTGTCGGGCAACCGTAATTTCGAAGGCCGCGTGCATCCCGAAGTGAAGATGAACTACCTGGCCAGCCCGCCACTGGTGGTCGCCTACGCCATCGCCGGCACCACCGACATCGATCTGACCACCCAGCCGCTGGGCACCGGCAGCGACGGCCAGCCGGTCTACCTGCGCGACATCTGGCCGAGCAACAAGGAAATCGGCGATGTCATCGCCGCCACCATCGGCCCGGAGATGTTCAAGCAGAACTACGCCGACGTGTTCAAGGGCGATACGCGCTGGAACACCATCGCCTCGCCGGACGGCAATCTGTACGAGTGGAGTGATGACTCCACCTACATCAAGAACCCGCCGTACTTCGATGGCATGACCATGCAGACCGGCAGCATCGACGACGTGCATGGCGCGCGCGTGATGGGTCTGTTCGGTGACTCGATCACCACCGACCATATCTCGCCGGCCGGCAACATCAAGAAGGATTCGCCCGCGGGGCGTTACCTGCAGGCCCGGGGCGTGCAGCCCGCCGACTTCAACAGCTACGGCAGCCGCCGCGGCAATGATGACGTGATGGTCCGCGGCACCTTCGCCAACATCCGCATCAAGAACCTGATGTTCGGCGGCGAGGAGGGTGGCAACACCCTGTACTACCCGGCCGGCGGTGGTCAGCCGGAGAAGCTGGCGATCTACGACGCGGCGATGAAGTACAAGGCCGACAAGGTGCCGCTGGTCGTGCTGGCCGGGAAGGAGTACGGCACCGGTTCGTCGCGCGACTGGGCCGCCAAGGGCACCCTGCTGCTGGGCGTGAAGGCGGTCATCGCCGAGAGCTTCGAGCGCATCCACCGCTCCAACCTGGTCGGCATGGGCGTGCTGCCGCTGCAGTTCCGCAATGGTGAGAACGCGCAGTCGCTGGGGCTGGATGGCTCGGAAGTCATCGACATCACCGGCCTGGAGGACGGTGCCAGCAAGCGCGCCACGGTCACCGCGACCCGGGCCGATGGCACGCAGAAGCGCTTCGAGGTGTCGGTGATGCTGCTGACACCGAAGGAAGTGGAATACTTCCGCCACGGCGGCCTGCTGCAGTACGTGCTGCGTCAGCTGGCTGCCCGCTGACCCGGCGGGCGGCATCCGGCGGGCGGAAGCCCGGCCCCGGCGTCACCGCCGGGGCGCTGCGGAGGCGCGCGAACCGGTGGTTCGCAACCGCG
>NZ_JCAFTD010000015.1:0-13424 GCF_059369935.1 Stenotrophomonas sp. YJH_SMC_36
GCATTGGGCGCCTGGCTGTGCTGCGTGCTGCTGCTCGGCCTTGGCGTGTCGCCAGCCGCAATTGCCCAGACGACGGTGACGTACATCCACACGGACGCGCTGGGCTCGGTCGTGGCCGAGAGCGATGCCAACGGCAACGTGGCCAAGCGCTATGACTACGAGCCTTACGGTGCTGTGGTCGGTGGTCAGGTCACGGATGGCCCGGGGTATACGGGGCATGTGAGCGACTCGGCCACCGGGCTGAGTTACATGCAGCAGCGGTACATGGATCCGCAGTTGAGTGTGTTCCTGTCGGTGGATCCGGTGACGGCGTATGAGCAGCCGGTTGGGTAGTTCAATCGGTATCGGTATGCGAACGGGAATCCTTACAAGTTCACTGATCCTGATGGACGGCAGGCGATTCCGATGCCGGGCCCTTACATCCTTCCCATCCCGGTTCCCCACCCCGGTGGAAACATCCAGCGCAGTGAGGATACATCCGGGGGGAATCGCGAGAGCGGGCCAAGTGGAAGGCCAACTTCGAGGCCCACTGAACGCCCCGCAGGTCGGGATACAGTTCGACGGGGGCGAGACGGGCAGCCAATACCCAATCGTTTCCCCGACAGACCACTACCCACGAAGCCCAATGGTGAGCCTGCACCAGAACCGGATGCGGCTGGCCCGCATACGCAACTGGGTCAGCGAGATGGTAGAAATGGAAAGTACGACCAGGCGAGAGAATTCGACGGTCAGGGGAGGCCGGCAAAGACTATTGATTTTACTGACCACGGCCGGCCGGGCAGTCATACGAACCCGCACGAACATCCTTACGAGCCGAGTGCTACCGGGGGCACTCCTTCACGCGGACCCGCGCGGCCGCTTAACGGAGGCGGATAGTCATGACCGTAAACGCTTGGGGCTTCCCAATCACGGGAGACAGGGTAGTTGAGGCGTTAAGAGAGAACTTCAGCACGAATGATATTTGGCTGCTATCGCATTTGGATGTCCCTTCGGGAGCGGAGTCAAAAGCGACCTTGGGTCATCTTCGAGAGCGGATGGTGAACAGGCCGTTAGAGGTGTCGACGGGTGATCTGTGCGATGCGCTTGCTGGCGCGCCGCAAGTATGGGTACTGGACATCCGGCTATCATCTGACCACGAAGTCCAGCTCTACATTGAAGATGGTGAGGTATTTGAGGAGAGTCTGGACAGGATGGTCGGAACCGGAGATATCGCTGGACCGACAGACCCGGGACTGAGATGAAATGTAGGTTCGACTCCTGTTTCCGGCACCATGTTTGATGAAAAGCCCCGGCCCTGGTCGGGGCTTTTTTGTGTCTGGTAGCGCCGGGCCATGCCCGGCGGAATGCGAGTTCCCCAGCAGTGCCAACCCATGGCGGGCAGCCGCAATTTCCGAGTCTCGCGGCCTACTCGTCCCTCCGGCTTCCCGAGCGCTTGGCTCCTCGCGCAGTTCCTGACGTGGCAACCGCAGCCGGTCATTCCTGTGCTATGAATACCCAGCCTTGCTTCAAGGCTCTTTCAGGGATTGGAAGGATGCGCAGGTTCGGGGGAACTGCAGGTGGTGTGTCGACCCGCTTCAGGAGAATTGAAGATCGAATTCGGAAGCTGGGGGCATTCGGCGCCTGGCTGTGCTGCGTGCTGCTGCTTGGCCTTGGCGTGTCGCCAGCCGCAATTGCCCAGACGACGGTGACGTACATCCACACGGACGCGCTGGGCTCGGTCGTGGCCGAGAGCGATGCCAACGGCAACGTGATCAAGCGCTATGACTACGAGCCTTACGGTGCTGTGGTCGGTGGTCAGGTCACGGATGGCCCGGGGTATACCGGGCATGTGAGCGACTCGGCCACCGGGCTGAGTTACATGCAGCAGCGGTACATGGATCCGCAGTTGGGTGTGTTCCTGTCGGTGGATCCGGTGACGGCGTATCAGAAACCGGTTGAGCAGTTCAATCGGTACAGGTATGCCAACGGGAATCCGTACAAGTTCACTGATCCTGATGGACGGCAGGCGATTCCGATGCCGGCCCCTTACATCCTTCCCATCCCGGTTCCCCACCCCGGTGGAAACATCCAGCGCAGTGAGGATACATCCGGGGGGAATCGCGAGAGCGGGCCAAGTGGAAGGCCAACTTCGAGGCCCACTGAACGTCCCGCAGGTCGGGATACAGTGCGGCGGGGGCGAGATGGGCAGCCTATTCCTGGAAGCAGGGGCGAATCGGGACGATCGCCATCGCCATTCATCCCGAGTGATCCATATTCACCTGAGAGTACAAGTGGGCGGCAGTCTGAAACGAGAAGAAATGAAGGCGCTTCAAGTAGCGATCCCGACTCGGTGATTCCTGACCGTGGGCCCGGAAGTGATCAAGGAGGGCATGCGAGCAGGGGAAGGACTCCTCACGATACCGGAGAAAGAAATGTCAATAGAAACGAGGAGCATTCTCGCCGACCCAAGGGAAATCCAACAGGGAGGTCTCGATGACTGATCGTAGATGGTCGCTGCCCTCAAATCGAGGAATGGAGAATCTCGAGTGTGAAGTTGTGGAGAGCACAGATCGCGAAATGGTCTGTCGCTTCACGCTGGTCGGCGAGTACTGGAATCGAGCGCCAGAGGGGGGGCGGGAGGCAACTGAGGATTTTCGCGTTGTGCTTCCGCAAGTCGTCGTGGCGCGAGACGCATTGGAAGGGCTTAGGCAGTCTTTTGTAGATTGGCTGGATGACGGTGGATCATTCTCGCGCGCGCTCCAGCCTGCAGATGGAGGTGGGCAGGTGCTTGAAGTCGGCTTGGGAGATGATCCGCGCTTTGTTCGATCCACGAATAAGGCTGTGTTTACCTTTAGCTACTTCTCCGGTCTGGTGATGACAGCCAGTTTCAGCTTCATGGTCGACCAGTCCTGTGTCCGTATGGCCATCGGCGGATTAACCGACTGCCTTCGCAATAAGGTCACGAAGTTCCGCCCATCACCATGACGCTTGGTCGACATGGTTGCACGGCGCAATTGACTGGTTGGGAGAGGTCGATCGTAATGCGTGGGTCGCAGGTTCGACTCCTGTTTCCGGCACCCGTTGCATGAAGTGCCCCGGACCGGGTCGGGGCTTTTTTCCTGCTCTGGTAGCGTCGGGCAGTGCCCGGCGGAATGCGGATTGGTTGGCAGCCCGGGAGCGCCTCCTGCTGTTGATTGATCCGGCCCCTCCCGAGGCTTCCGGGCGCTCGGTGGCTGCCGCGCGGGCTGGTGCCTCTGGCGTCAATGCTGCAGTCCCGCCATCCAGGCCCCGGTTCTGTGTTATGAATACCCAGCCTTGCTTCAAGGCTCTTTCAGGGATTGGAAGGATGTGCAGGTTCGGGGGAACTGCAGGCGTTGTGTTGATCCGCTTCAGGGGATTTGAAGATCGAATCCGGACGCTGGCTGCGGCGGGCCGCTGGCTGCGCTGTGTGCTGCCGACTGACCTCGGCTGTCGCCGTTCGTGCTTGCCCAGACGGCGCTCGTACATCCTACCGATGCCGTTGGCTCGGCCGTCGTCGAGAGCGCCTGCTCGATCTTCCCGCTATTGGCACCACATAGCCGGCGGCGCTGCTGGGGTGCTCGCGCTTCGTATCTGTTAGCGCAATCTTGCCTCGTGACCCTGGGAGTCCGGGTCACGAGTCGGGGTCAGAATTTTTCGAGTAAGCGTGCCCGGGCTGACGCCGACCCTGGGCCGGGGGCGTATCGGCGCGAGCGGGAAGGCCGTGCGGTTCTGTTTGCAACCACGGGCGCAGCGTAACTGAAGTCTGGAAGTGGGATCACAATTCTCGATCAAGGGATGAGGGGGCGGGATGGAAACAGCTGCAAAGAAGAGTGGTCGCCTGGTACTCGAGTCCATCAGCGCGGCTTTCCTGATTCTGTGGATGGCAGGCGCGGCACAGGCGCAGCAGGCGGTGCAGCAGCCCTACCAGGAGTACGACAAAAAGCTGCGCTCGGCGGAACTGGTTGGCCCACTCACGTCTGATCTGTTCGGGGACTCGGTGAACGCGTTCGATCGGGCCGCGCACTTCCGGCAAACCGATATCTCGTTGCCGGGCAGCAACGCGTTGCCGGTGGCACTCGCCCGCAGATTCAACATCCGTCCGATACCGCATCTTGGCCAGGACCCTGAGATCTACGGCGGTGCAGGCGATTGGAACATCGACGTCCCGTACATCTCCGGTGTTTTCGACGCGGATTACGGGTGGACATATCGGGGATCGACCAAGGTTCCACGTTGCAGCGCGAACTTCATTCCCTACACCGAGCTGCCCTTCAGAATCAACGACCTCTGGTCAGGCTACTCGGTGAATCTACCGGGTCATGGTGCCCGGTCGCTGATCGGCAGTCCTCCTGCCAGCTTCCGTCCCGATGCGCGGCGCGCGGACAACTGGAGCTGGACGACCAACGAACTGGACGCGGTGAGCTGCACGCCCATGGTGGCGGGCTATGAAGGTGAGGGCTTCATCCTGCAGACAAAGGATGGAATCAAATACACCTTCAATGTGGGTACGCAGCGTACCGTCGGGCAGATGATGGTCGATTCCTCCATCGGATACATCAAGACACGGATGGAGGTCTATCTGCTCGCAAGCCGAATCGAAGATCGATTCGGGAACAGTGTCAGCATCAGCTACAACGCGAGCGGGCATCCGACCAGTATCGCCGGTAGCGACGGTCGTCTTATCACACTGAACTACAGCGGTTCGAAGCTGCAGAGTGCTTCGGCGAACGGGCGTACGTGGAACTACGGATATGCGGGGGCTGCACTGCAGCGGGTCACCCAACCGGATGGCTCATCCTGGGAGATCGAGCACCTGGACAATAATCGCATCGCCTATGAAAACTGGACGGAGGACCCCGGCCAAGGGTGCGGTGGCGTCGCGCCCCTGCGTGAGAAGGTGTACCGCCTTCGCATCAGGCATCCATCCGGTGCCGTCGGCAACTTCAGATTCGATCATCAACGCCATTACAGGGCCGGCGTCCCTGTGCACTACTGCGCGCCGGAGTCCGCGGGAGAGGGGATTCTGCGTCACGTGCTCGGTGTTCCTTATTACTCCGACCTGCTGGCATTGACCGAGAAGACCATTGACGGCCCGGGGCTGTCTCAGATGCGGTGGACGTATGGCGATTCTGGTGATTTCCAGCCGATGTGGGAGGGGGCGGTAACTCCGTGCACGAGCTGCCCGCAGACCAAGGTCGTGAAGATCACACAGCCTGACGGCAGCTGGATCGAAGAGACCTACGGGATCGTCTTCGAGCACAACGAAGGAAAACTGCTCGGGCGCAAGACGGTGGCCGCATCTGGTGTGGTGCTGGAGACGGAGGAACTCAGTTACGTTTCTTCTGCCGAGGCGGCATCATTTCCGTTCCCCGACCGGTACGGTTGGGCGTGGGGCGGATTCGATGGGACGTCAGCGCTCGTCCGTCCCCTGCGGACGCGGCAGATCCGACGCGATGGCGTAACGATGACCTGGCACGTGGACGCCTTTGACAGCTATGGCCGGCCATCGCGCGTTACGCGGAGCAGTTCACAAGGCGCCAGTCGCACTGATACTACCGGCTACTACAATGACACCAGTGCCTGGATCCTTGGCCAGGTATCCAGTCAGACCAACGACAATACCGGTCTGGTTGAAGTCCAGACGGTCTACAACGCAAAGGCCATGCCTACCGAACAGCGGCGGTTCGGCAAGCTTCTTCAAACGCTGAGTTACCATGCTGATGGCACTGTGGCCAGCTTTGCCGATGGTCGTGGCAACAGCACGACACTGAGTAGCTGGAAGCGCGGTATCCCACAGGCGATAGGCTTCGCGGATGGCACATCGATGTCGGCAAGTGTCGACGACAATGGGTGGATACGCTCGGTCACCAACGAGCTGGGCTACCAGACGAGCTTCGACTATGACGCGATGGGCAGGCAGACACGCAAGGCATTTGCGGTGGGCGACACCGTGGCGTGGAGCCCGACTACCCAGGTCTTCGAGCGGGTCGACGCTGTCGAGCATGGAATGGCGGGTGGCCACTGGCGACTGACGACAAGTACCGGAAACCGCAACAAGGTGACGTGGTTCGATGCGATGTGGCGCCCTGCATTGACCCTTGAGCAGGATGCGAACAGCCCCTCCGCGACCGGGCGCTATCAACGATTCACGTATGACCATGCGGGTCGCACGACGTTCCAGTCTTATCCAGCTGCGGGGGCTAGTCCAAGCACCGGTCAGTGGAGCGAGTTCGACGCGCTGGGACGGCCAACGTCAAGTTCAATCGATAGCGAACAGGGTCTGTTGACCACCTTGACGACCTATCAGTCAGGCATGCGTGTACGTGTCACTGATGCGCGCGGGCAATCAACTATTACCCAGCATCGAGTCTACGACACGCCATCCTATGATCAGGCGGTAGCAATCGAGCACCCGGGTGGCGCTTTCACCGACATCGGGCGTGACCTGTTCGGAAAGCCGACATCCATCAAGCGCCGAAACGCAACCAGCGGCGTGTCGGTTACGCGTTCCTACGTTTACAACCCCCAGCAGGAGCTCTGCAAGAGTGTCGAGCCCGAAACTGGCGCGACGGCCATGGGCTACGACGCAGCCGGAAATCTTGCATGGTCCGCGGCCGGGCTGACTCAGAATGCGACCAACACCTGTGATTCGGCTGCAGCGCAAGCCTCAGGCCGCCGTGTCGATCGCACCTACGATGCTCGCAATCGGCTGAAACAGCTCATCTTCGCCGACGGTAGTGGTGACCAGGTGTGGTCATACAACGGCGCCGGTCTTCCGACGCAGGTGGTAACCGGCAATCCGGACGGAAGGCAGGTCATCAATACCTATGACTACGCCAAGCGAGGATTGATCATCAGCGAAACCCTGCAGCAGTCGGGGTCGGGAATCTGGGCGATGGGCTATGGCTACGACGCCAATGGTGCCTTGGCCAGTCTGCAGTATCCCAGTGGTCTGCAGGTGGCGCTGGCTCCAAACGCGCTCGGTCAACCAACCCGGGTTGGGACCTTTGCCACCGGCGTTGCCTACTATCCCAATGGCGCGCTGCGGGCTTTCAGCTACGGCAATGGCATCGCCCACAGCATGGCCCAGAACACTCGCGGACTGCCGTCCCGTGCGATCGATTCTGGAGTTCTGGACACCAGCATCGCCTACGACAAGAACGGCAACGTTGCCAGCATCACGGACGCGATCGAAGCAACCAAGTCGCGGCAGATGCAGTATGACGCCTCCGATCGCCTGACGCAGGCCAGCTCGGCCTCCTTCGGTGGCGACAAAATCTATCGCTTCACGTACGACGTTCTGGACAACCTGCGCAGTGCCAAGCTGGGCGGCATCAAGCAGCACAATTACTGGTACGACGCACGTAACCGCATGACGACCGTGAATCAGGATGACGGGAGTGCCATCATCGGCCTCGACTACGACGTGCAGGGCAACCTTGCCATGAAGAATGGTGAGGTGTTCCGTTTTGATCTCGGCAATCGCCTGCGTAACGTTGGCGGCCGCGAGACCTATGCATACGATGCTCACGGGCGACGAGTAGGCAGTTACAACGCCTCGGCCGGAGACATCCTCTCCTTCTACGGCAATGATGGAGTGCTGCGTCGACAGCACAACAAGCGCACCGGAAAGGAGCTTGAGTACGTGAGTCTGGGCAGCCATCTGATTGCGCAGGTGGAAACGGCGGTTGTTCTTGTAGCTCCTGTCCTCACTGCCCCAGCCACTGTAGCAACCGGAAGTTACACGGTCAGCTGGAGTTCGATCGGAAACGCGAATCGTTATGAGCTCCGTGCGTCCAGCAGTTCGGGTGCATCCTGGAGCAGCGCCTACGCAGGTAGTGCGCTTTCCTTCGCTGTCTCGGGGGTTGCCAAAGGTCCACGCCACTATCAAGTCCGAGCCTGTCAGGGAAGCGGGTGCGGGGATTGGAGCGGCTCCGTCGTCGTCAACCATGTTCCGGTGCCGGCAGTGGCACCTTCGTTGGCGCTGCCAGCGGTCGGTCTCAGTGGTACCCACACCATAAGCTGGTCGGCCGTGGCGGATGCAAGCCGCTACGTTGTCGAGGAACAGGCCGGCAACGGAGCGTGGGTTGTTGTACACGACGCCGCAGCCCTGAGTGTCACATTGAGTGGAAGGGCGGCCGGCAACTACAGTTATCGAGCGCGGGCATGCAATGTGTCTGGATGTGGGCCCTATTCGGCCGCGCAGACGATGACCGTGATCTACCCGACGGACACGGCGCCAACTGTCACTGCGCCTGCCAGCAGCTATTCCGGTGCCTTCACCGTAAGCTGGACGCCGGTGGCGGGCAGCGTCCGGTACGAACCCAGGGAGCGGCTTGGGACGGCGGCCTGGACCGATCTGGCCAGTACTTCTGGGACGTCCGCGGCGATCAGCGGCAAAGCCACGGGCAGTTACGGCTACCAGGTGCGCGCATGCAACTCTGCAGGTTGTGGGCCCTGGTCAAATATCGTTTCGACCACGGTGCTCCTGCCGCCGGCAGGGGCGCCGACCATTTCACTGGCCGGAAGCAACAGCACCGGAGCATTCCCTGTGAGCTGGAGCAGCGTTGCCGGCGCTGTGGAGTATCGGCTGGAGGAAAGGCTGGGCACTGGAACCTGGAAGGAGTTGCAGGCGGAAGGAGCGACGCAGCGCAGTGTTTCCGGAAAGACTTCCGGCACTTGGAGCTATCGGGTTCAGGCCTGCAACGCCGGTGGCTGTAGCGCCTGGTCAGCCGAGAAGGCGATCATTGTGCTGCTGGTGCCCGCCGCGCCCGCCGTCACGGCTCCCGCTACCAATAGCTCGGGAGCTTGGACGGTGAGCTGGCTGTCGGTTCCGACAGCATCGTCCTATCAGCTTGAAGAGCGTATTGCGGGGGGAGCATGGGCCAACGTGCAGGATGCTTCCGCAATCAGCAAGGCAGTCAGTGGCAAGCCAAGCGGTTCATATGAGTACCGCGCCCGGGCCTGCAACGCCAGTGGCTGTGGAAACTACTCTGCAACGGTCAAAACGGTCGTGGTCCTGCCTCCATCCGCTGCGCCGGCTTTGGCTGTGCCTGCATCCAGTACGAATGGCGGTTTTACTGTCACATGGACGACGGTTGCCGCGACAACCGAGTACCGACTGGAGGAGCTGACATCCGGGGCGTGGTCGCAGATCCAGAGCGGCGCGGGTACCAGTATCTCGGTCAGCGGACGGGCTAATGGCAGCTACTCGTTCCGGGTAAGAGCCTGTAATACGGGAGGCTGCAGCAGCTACTCAAGCACTGGCATGGTCACGGTTCTGCTCGCGCCTCAGAGCGCTCCAACGCTGAATGCTCCGGCCTCGGCGACGGCGGCATATACGGTCAGCTGGTCAGCGGTGAGCGCCGCGACACGCTACAGTTTGCAGCAGAGCGTGAACGGCGCTGCGTGGGCGGGAGCTGGCGATCACTCCGGTACAAGCGCTTCGTTGAATCCCGGCGCACCCGGCAGCTATGCCTATCGCGCGTCCGCATGCAACAGCAGCGGGTGTAGTGCCTGGTCTGCGACAAGGACGGTCAATGTGATACGTCCGCCGTCGACCCCTACGATCACCTATGCACATCATCACTGGTACTACGCCGGACCGCACGACAGCGAGTTCGCAAACTGCAGTGTCAGCTGGACTGCCTCGAGCGGTGCGGAGCGGTACGAACTCCATGCAGGCGATGGCACGACCGTGTATGGCCAGATGTATTCCGGGCCACTCAACGAGATCCAGGGGGAGAGCTACTCGATTGCATACTGCACCAGTCCCTATGTAGTGCGGGCATGCAATGCCGCTGGCTGCTCAGGCTGGTCGTCACCTTTCGAGCCCACGGTTGAGCGGGATCCGAAGCCGGAAAACCCGGGCGATCCGCCCCTCTGAACGGAGAGCACACCATGTCCGGGATGATCAGGCGCATCTGTCTGTTGTTGTTGCTTGCCGTCGTGGCGCTGGTGTTCGATGCCGCTGCACAGACGGTCACCTACGTCCACACTGATGTCCTCGGCTCGGTCGTGGCCGAGAGCGATGCCAACGGCAGCGTCATCAAGCGCCATGTCTACGAGCCATACGGGGCGGTGGTGGGCGGGCAGGTCGGCGATGGGCCTGGGTACACGGGGCATGTGAGCGATTCGTCGACCGGACTGAGCTACATGCAGCAGCGGTACATGGACCCGCAGCTTGGGGTGTTCCTGTCGGTGGATCCGGTGACGGCGTATGAGCAGCCGATTGGGCAGTTCAACCGGTACCGGTATGCGAACGGCAATCCTTACAGATTCACGGATCCTGATGGGCGGGAGAGCGGTGCAGCCTTCAAGGTAGTCAACGACGCCACGAATGGGCAGCCGGTGACTCCACCGCCAAGGAATCCCAACGACAGACTCGGGCCGGCAATTGGCGTTGCATTGACTGCAGTTCTGGCCGCTCCAGTGCTGGCAGAGGTAGGTCTATCTGCGATGGCAAATCCAGCAGCAGTTGCCACTGCAGCCGAAATTGGTGCAGGAGCTGCTGGCGTTACGGGTACGTCAGGCGCGCTGGCGGGAAAGATCACTGGTTACACGAAGCATGGGTTGAATCAGGCAATCTCCCGCGATGGGGGCAGAGGTGTCTCCCCAAGGGCCATACTATCGGCAGTAAAAGAACCTGTGAAGGTCGCCGAGCAGGCCGGTGGCAAGACTGCCTACACCGGGAAGGATGCGAGGGTGGTCCTGAATGGTGAAGGGAAGGTCATAACTGCGATTCCAAAAAATAGTGATGGGTTGAGAGACCCGAGGGTGAAGTAAAATGACACAGTCCATCTCCTCCCATCTGAATTCGCTGTTGGCCGAAATCGCAGCGAGGCACAGCTTTAAGTTGCCTGAAGAAGGAGTCAAACATCTGCTCGAGCGTGACCGAGAGTTGCTGATCGATGTATTGCTGCAAGAGCTCTCGGAGACGGGTTTGGGATCGGACGATGAGCCTAATCAACGAGGCGTCGAGATCGAGGAGATCATCGATTTCGTCAGCTCTATCGCTGATCAAACTCGTGCATCCAGCGACTGAGGATTCGTTCATTTAGAATCATAATCAACTGGTCGCAGGTTCGACTCCTGTTTCCGGCACCATGTTTGATGAAAAGCCCCGGCCCTGGTCGGGGCTTTTTTGTGTCTGGTGGCGCCGGGCCATGCCCGGCGGAATACGAGGGCAGGTGGCGCGATTCGCCGCCCGACTGGGGGTGAGGGCGACCTTCGGCCGTTAGTGCTTCCTGTCGTCGGCCACAGGCGCGACGGATGGCACTGCGACGTCCAGTGGCCCTGCATAGGCAGGGGCGTTGGCGGGGCGGCACTCTCTCGAACACAGGTAACCCGCATGTCGAACTCGTCGATCTCCCCCCTCACTTCCCGGTCCAGGCTGAGCATGGCGATGTCGTTCGCTCTGATGGCGGGACTCTCCACGCTCGATGCGCAGGCAAGCACCTTCCATCTGAACGGCGACACGATCTACTACTCCGGCGGCGTCGAGAGCAGCGATCCCAGGACCTTGGAGCGCATTCTCAGCGCGGCGAACCGGCAGGGACGGACCATCCGCCAGATCGTCTTCCGCAATTCACCCGGTGGTGCTGCCAGCGGTGGCGTTGGCATGGGCGAGGTCATCCGTCGCAATGGCCTGGATACCGTGCTGGACGGTGGTTGCTACTCGGCGTGTGCCGATGCGTTCGTCGCCGGTGTCAATCGTCGGATCACCCGCTTCGCCCTGCCGGTGTATGACGGTTACGACATGACCGTGCTGGGGATCCATGGCGAAGCCCGGGATGGTGTTCCCACGCCGTACCCGGGCCAGGAGAAGTACATCCAGTACTACCGGGACATGTTTGGCGCCAGGGACTTTGCCGTCATTGAAGGCCGGATCACCCAGGCCCACTACGAACTGACGGAAAGCTCCGGCTTCCTGCGCTATTTCGATCCGGCCACGATGGCCATCGCGACCCGCTTCTGCCCGACGCGCGACACCAGCGAGGACGGTGGCTGCACGGCCTATCCGGACGTGACGCTGTTCAGCGACAGGGTGGCGACCTCGATGGACTATGCAACGACCAACGATGTCCTGGTCATCGATGGCAAGCGGGTGAGCGGAAACATCAATCCGGCATTCGATCCCGCGCAGTTCTCCTATGTGCGCGATGTGGACGTGGACAAGGTCGTCGGCGGCGATGCCTTTGGCGTGATCAAGCTCACCGCGGGCGCCCATTGGTCCGCGACGGAAGACAGCGGTGCGTCGATTCTGTGGGTGGACTCGGGGAGGCTGGACATCACAGCGCAGAGCAGCCTGCTTACCGGCAACAGCGTGATAGGACGCAACGGTGCCGTCGATGTGAGGGACGGTCTGCTGAAGGCCGGGAGCACGATCGTGGACGGTTCGCTGTCCCTCGCCTCGACCGGCGAACTGGACAACAGCGATACGCTGCTGGTCCGGCGTGGAGGTGAGGTGGCGATGGCCGGTGGTCGAATCTCCACGGCCGTCGTGACGCTGGATCCAGGGGCCGCACTGAAGGGGCATGGAACCATCGGCGCGACGGCCTATGTCGGGGATCCGGACTATCCCGACTTCCCCTGGAATGTTCCGCAGGTGGCGCGGGTGAGGGTGGCCGGTGGCGATCTTCATCCGCAGGGCGGCCCGTTGACGGTCAACGGCTATGTCAGCTTCGCCTATCCCAATGCCGGCCGGCTGCTGTTCGACATCACGCCGGAAACGCGCCAGGCGGGCCTTGTACTGGACGCATTCGAGGTCCATCGCTGCGACAGCCAGGGCAGCTACTACTATTGCGGAAACGGGGCGGCCACCACTGCGCCGGGCTTCCTGATCGGCGGCACGGTCGGCAAGCTCGCGCTGGATATCGCACCGGGCTACTACCGCCAGGATCTTTCGATCCCGCTGGTACAGGGACGTATCTATGGCAGCAAGGAAGGCAACGAGCTGACCACCGCGCTGTTGAACGACAGTGACAGCGAGTTCGATGCCAGCGTGCCGCAGCTGCAGGCCGGACAGGTCGCCTTCACCCGTGCCGAGCGGCAGGACGGCTCGGGCTACAGCGCCGATCTGACCAGTGCCGACACGGCACAGCGCAGGTTCCATCCGCGCGAGAACTCGCTGCTCACGTTCAATATCGTGCAGACCGGCGACGGCATCTGGGCGGTTGCCAATCCGGCCTTCGATGACGTGTCTCCGTTCGCCAGCGTGGCGTCGGGCGCGGGCCTCGGCCAGGCATTGAGGACGGCGGCATCGCAGCCGGCGTCGGCGCTGGAGCCGCTGCTGGGCGCATTGCAGTTTGCCGACCGCGACGTGGTCGCGCAGCAGGCCGGTGCGCTGCGTGGCGATGCGCATGCCACCCTGCGCCTGGCCGACAACGCCCTGCTGGGCAGCATCGGCAACGTGGTCCAGCAGC
>NZ_JCAFTD010000016.1:0-7516 GCF_059369935.1 Stenotrophomonas sp. YJH_SMC_36
CGACATCATGGCCGAGATTTCCGCGGCCTCGCAGGAACAGAGCGCCGGCATCGAGCAGGTCAACCAGACCGTGGTGCAGATGGACGAGACCACCCAGCAGAATGCCGCGCTGGTGGAGGAAGCCACCGCCGCTGCGCGGGCAATGGAGGAACAGGCTGTGCAGCTGGGTGAGGCCGTGGCCCGCTTCCGCCTGGAGTCACAGAACGAAGCACCGCTACCGGCGGTGGTCGTGGCGGCGCAGCGCAGAACGCCAGCGGCAGCTCCAGCGGCCAGGCCGGCACCCCAGCGCGTCGCACGCGCCGCGGCGGCGCAGCCGGCGCTGGCACTCGACGGCGACTGGCAGGAGTTCTGACCTCATCGGAACCGGGACGCGTCGGATTCCTGCACACTGGCAGGGATCCGACCCTCGACCGGCCCGGTCTGCTCGCCGTGACTCCTCGCCGGTCGTCGCAACGCATCACAGTTCCAGCGTTGCCCCGGCCAACTGATTGAATTTTTCTTCAGGTTCAGCCGCCGCTCGCCGCTAACGGGACACGGTCCTACGCGAGCCAGCGATGCCAGCCAGCAACGACCCCGACCCGATACCGGTACAGCGTGGGCGAATGCTGGCCGGCGTGCTGCTGCTCGCTGCGTGGCTGGGATGGACCCTCGCCGCGCTGTGGGCGCAGGCCGATGCTTCACAGCCACCGGCCGGCCGCTGGCGCGCCGCGGACGTGCTGGCGCAGCTGTCGCCCGCCGTGCTTGCCGCCAGCCACCAGCATCCCCTGCTGCTGCGGCAGTCCATCGTCTGTGGCTGCGCCCCACCGGCGCGCACACCCGACGGCATCGACCTGCGGGAGGCCCGCACGCCGCTGCCCTTCGAATGGTTGGTGCTGTACCAGCAGCGCCTTGTCTATGCCGGGCCCTCCCTTCTCGACGCGGGCTGCGGCGGCCGTCCGCTCGCAGCCGCTCCACTGGTTGCGGGGCTGCTGCGCAATGCACAGGCGCCCGTGATCCTTTCCCATCATTGCCCATGCCACAAGGAGTAGCGCATGCATGCCTCCACCCGTAATACCGCCGCGCCGACCGGTCAGCCGACACCGCCTTACCTGCGCACGCTGGCCGCGGGTGCCGACCGCCTGTTCCTGCTGGTCAGTGCAGGGCTGGTCCTGGCCTCGCTGGCACTGGCCGTGCGCCATGGTCAATGGACACCGTGGCTGCTGGTCGCACTGCCTGCGCTGCTGGTCAGCGCGGTGCAGGTCCACCTGCAACCCGGCAGCCGCCTCAGCCGCTGCACGACAGCGCTGGCGTGGATGGTGCTGTCGGCCACCTTGATCCACCAGACGCACGGACAGCTGGAGACCCACTTCACGGTCATCGTGCTGATCGCACTGCTGCTGTACTACCGCGACTGGCTGCCGATCGTGGTGGCCGCCGTGGCGATCGCCGTGCATCACGTGCTGTTCTTCGCCCTGCAGACGCGCGGCCTGCCGTACCCGGTATTCGCCGCCGGCAGTGGTCTGGGCGTGCTGGTCCTGCACGCCCTGTACGTCACCATCGAGGCCGGCCTGCTGTCGGTGATGGCCGTCCAGATGCGCCGCCAGCTTCTGCTGCTCGGCCACGACCCGCAGCAACTGGCACACCTGGCACACGGCCTGGCCGACGACCAGCCCCTGCCCGAGGCGCTGCATGCCAGCCAGTTCCCGCAGGACTCGCTGGCCGCCGCCCTGGTCCAGGCCAGCACCCGGCTGCTGCAGCGCCGCCAGCGCGAGCTGGCGGCCAGTGGCGAATCGCTGCGCATCCGCAGCGCGCTGGACGATGTCACCACCAACGTGATGATCGCCGACCGTGACCGCAACATCGTCTTCGTCAACCGTCCACTGCAGAAAATGCTGGCCGCCGCCGAAGCCGACCTGCGCCGTGACCTGCCGCAGTTCAGCGCCGCCGACCTGCTGGGCCGCAACATCGACATCTTCCACCGCAATCCGGCCCACCAGGCCACCCTGCTCGACCGCCTCACCGGCACCTACCGCACGCAGATCCGCGTCGGCGGCCGGGCCCTGCAGCTGATCGTCAATCCGATCATCGGCGACGACGAACAGCGCCAGGGATTCGTGGTGGAGTGGGCCGACCGCACAGCCGAGATCGAGGTCGAAGAAGAACTCGGCCATATCGTCGATGCCGCCGCGCAGGGCGACTTCAGCGGCCGCGTAGGCACCGCCGGCAAGGAAGGCTTCTTCCTGCAGCTGGCGGAACGCCTCAACGGCCTGCTGGATGCCAACGCACGCAGCATCGAGCAGATCTCGCAGCTGCTGTCCTCGCTCTCGCGCGGCGACCTCACCGTGCAGATGCAGGGCGACTTCCACGGCGTTTACGCCCGCATCCGCGACGATGCCAACACCACCATCGCCGAGCTGACCCGCATCGTCGGCAGCATCCAGGCAGCCTCCAGCCGCCTCACCGGCGCCGCCGCCGGACTGGCGCAGGGCAATGGCCACCTGGCCAGCCGTACCGAACAGCAGGCGGCCAGCCTGGAGGAAACCGCCGCCACCATGGAGGAGTTGACCGCGACCGTGCGCCAGAACGCGGGACATGCGCGGCAGGCCAACCAGCTGGCCACCGATGCGGCCGACATCGCCGGCGAGGGGCGCACGGTCGTCGGCCAGGTGGTCACCACCATGTCCGCCATTGAAGCCTCCTCGAAGAAGATCGCCGAGATCATCAGCGTCATCGACGGCATCGCCTTCCAGACCAACATCCTGGCCCTCAATGCCGCGGTCGAAGCCGCCCGTGCCGGTGAGCAGGGCCGCGGCTTTGCCGTGGTCGCCAGCGAAGTGCGCACCCTCGCCCAACGCTCGGCGGGTGCTGCCAAGGAGATCAAGGGCCTGATCGACGCCTCTGTCGGCAAGGTCAGCGATGGCGCCGCACTGGTGCAACAGGCCGGCAGCACCATGCAGCGGGTCGTGGCCGCGGTGCAGCAGGTGAACCAGATCATGGGCGAGATCTCCTCCGCCTCGCAGGAACAGAGCATGGGCATCGAGCAGGTGAACCAGAGCATCGCGCAGATGGACGCCAGCACCCGCCAGAACGCCACGCTGGTGGAGGCGTCCACCGCCGCCACCCACGGCATGGCCGAACAGGCACAGCTGCTGGCGGCCGCGGTAGCGCGCTTCCACCTGCACGGAGGGGACGACAATCCGGCGGTGATGCAGCGTGTGCGGCAGATCGCCGGTATCGAGGAATGATGCCTCCGGCCCATTCCTTCGATCCCGGCCCGGCCGATGGAAGGTGATGAGACTCACACTTCATAATCCGGCGCGGTGGCCGATATCCCCATCGAGCCACGCGCCGGCGCGCGCAGGCGCCCGCCCCTGACCACAGATTCCATGTCCGACGGCAACGACACAGCAGTGCACGATGTCCATGCGGCCGACGCCGCGGATGAACGCTTCCTGGTCCGTAATCCGCGCCAGCTGCGGCAGCTGCTGCGCTCGCTGATCGAGCAGCGCTCCCTGATAAACGCGCATATCGACGGCCGCGATCGCTCGTTCCCGACCGCGCTGTTGGAACTGGACGAGGACGAGGACGTGCTGCTGATCGATGGCAGCCCGCAGGAGGCGTCCAACCGGGCAGCCGAGCAGGCCGATCATGTGCTGTGTTTCGCCCAGCTTGAGCGCGTGCTGGTGCGCTTCCGTCTGCAGGGGCTGCAGCGCGTGGACAACGACGGCCACGTCGCCTTCCGCGCTGCGCTGCCAGAGGAACTGATGCATCTGCAGCGGCGCGAACTGTACCGGCTGGAGACCCCCATCACCGACTCGCCCCAGCTGCTGCTGCCGGCTGCGGACGGACGCCCCGAGGCGTTGTCGATGCGCGTGGTGGACATCAGCGGCGGTGGCCTTGCCGTCGCGGTGCCCAGCGACTGCGCCGTGTTCGGCCTGCAGCAGCGCTACGCGGCGGTGCTGTCGCTGTCGGATGGGCCGGATCTGGATATCGAACTGGTGGTCTGCAACCTGCTGCCGCAGCGCCAGCCCAACGGTACCGAAATCAAGCGCGTGGGGATGCGCTTCGACAGTCTGCCTCGCGGTGGCGACAGCGCCATCCAGCGCTACATCTTCCGGATCGACCGCCAGCGCAAGGCACGCAGGAACGGAGAGATGTAGCTGGCGCCGGCCGTGGCCTGGCGCCATCCGGTCCTCACCAGCCGGGGAGGTCCTGTCACGGCCCTGCCTAAAGTCCCCCCGCGCGGGGCCGATATCGAGCCTGACACCGGGACTTCCGGCAGAACCAGGACCCCTCGATGAACGACCAGACCCGCTCCGCCGCCAGCGCCGGCGGCGAATTCCTCAGCTTCACGCTCGGCGCCGAGCATTACGGCGTGGATATCCTCAAGGTGCAGGAAATCCGCGGCTACGATGCCGTCACCCGGGTGCCGGACGCACCGGATTACATCAAGGGCGTAATCAACCTGCGCGGAACCATCGTGCCGGTGATCGACCTGCGCCTGAAGCTGCGCCTGGAGAACGCGCGCTACGACGCCTTTACCGTGATGATCGTGCTCAATGTCGATGACCGTGTGGTCGGCATCGTGGTGGACAGCGTCTCGGACGTCATCCCGCTGTCGTCCGAACAGATCCGCCCGACCCCTGAATTCGGCGCTGCGGTCGATACCCGGTTCATCTCGGGCATCGGCACCCAGGACGACCGCATGCTGATCCTGCTGGACATCGAGACCCTGCTGGACAGCGCGGACATGGGCCAGCCGGCCCTGCTCGAGGACGCCGCCGCCTGAGTCTGCGTACCGCTTCACGTTGCTGTCACGAAACCCTTCAGTTCCCTGCGGCGGTGCCGATAGGGGGACAGAGGCCGGCCGCGCGGGAACGCGTACCACCGGCAAAAAACCATCACCCTCCCGGAGAACCACCCCGATGAAGTCCCTGCTCGCGCTCGTTTCGGCTGCCGCCCTGGCCACCACCGCGTCGTCCGCCCTCGCCCAGTCCTCGGACATGATCCCGCCGGAACTGGCCCCGCGCTCGGTGGGCAAGGACGGCATGGTCTGCGGCAAGGTCGAGAAGGCCCGCTTCGCCGAAGGTTCCGAAGGCCAGCCGACGTTCCTGTACATGGGCGGCGCCTTCCCGCGCCACACCTTCTCGGCGCGCATCGCCGGTGAAAACCGCAGCAAGTTCTCGTTCCCGCTGGAAACGCTGGAAGGCAAGACCGTGTGCGTGATCGGCAAGATCCAGCGCGATGCCTCGCGCGCCGAGATCGAAGTCAGCTCGCCGGCCGGCCTGAAGCTGGCCAACATCAAGTAATCCGCTGTCCGTCGCAGTCACGCCGGTCCTGGTGCCGGCGTGGCCGCCGCCGCAACCGGGCCCGATGCCCGTGCGCGTCTGCCTTAGGAGATCGCAACGCCCATGCCTTGGATCAACAACCTGAAACTGATGCCGAAGCTGATGGTGACCTTCGGCGTCATCCTGCTGGTGATGCTGCTGCAGGGCATCGTCGCCTATCGTGGCCTGCATTCGCTGAACAACGTCACCACCGAGTTGGCCGGTTCGCGCATGGAAAGCATCCGCCTGGCCGGCGAGATGCGCGGCATGCTCGGCGAGTACCGCAACAGTGCCTACCAGCAGCTGATCCGTGCCAGCGATGACGTCAAGGCCGACGCGCGCAAGCAGGCTGCCGCGCTGCGTACCAGCATGGACAGTTCCATCAAGGACTATCCGAAGCTGGTGGACAACGCCCAGCAGAAGAAGCTGTTCGACACCTTCGCCAAGGACTGGAAGGACGCCCTGGCCTCCTACGACAGCGTCACCGAGATGCTGGAACTGGACCTGCCGGACGACGCCATCGATACCTTCGTCGGCGAGACCCGCACCAAGCACCGCAAGGCCGCCGCGGCGCTGGAAGCCCTGATTGCCGAAGACAACCGCCTCGCACGCGCCTCGCGCGAACAGGCCGAATCCACCTATGCCGCTTCGTCCGTCCTGACCGTGATCGCCCTGCTGGGTGGCGCCGCACTCGGCCTGGTGCTGGTGTGGCTGTTCGCCCGCGCCCTCGTCGGCAGCGTGCGTGGTGCCGTCTCGGTGGCCAATGATGTCGCCGGCGGCAAACTCGACGGTCACATCGATGTCAGCCGCCAGGATGAAGTGGGCGAACTGATGCAGGCCATGCAGCGCATGCAGCGTGATCTGCGTGAGCGCATCGAGACCGACCAGGCCATCGCCCGCGAGAACCTGCGCATCCGGACCGCGCTGGACTACAGTTCGACCGGCGTCTACCTGACCGATGCCAACAACACCATCGTCTACAGCAACCGTGCCCTGCAGCAGACGTTGAGCCAGTACCAGGACGATGTGCGCCGCGACCTGCCTGACTTCGATGCACAGGACTCGCTGATCGGCAAGCCGGTCACGGTGCTGGAACACCGTGGCGAGATGGACCCGTCCCTGCTGGCGAACCTCAAGCAGCACGGCGTGGCCCGTCGCCCGATGCAGTACGGCGATGCCCAGTTCGCCCAGGTCGTGTCGACCATCCGCAACGAGGACGGCGACACCGTCGGCTGCGTGGTGGAATGGCGTGACCGTACCCAGGAAGCGCAGGTCGAGGCCGAAGTGGCCCGGGTGATCGCCCGCGCCGCCGCCGGCGACCTGTCCGGCCGGATCGAAACCAGCGACAAGGAAGGCTTCTTCCTGCAGCTGGCCCAGCAGATCAACGGCCTGCTCGACGCCAACGCTGGCAGCATCGAACAGATTTCCGGCCTGCTCGCCGCGCTGTCGCAGGGTGACCTCACCGTGCGCATGCATGGCGACTACCAGGGCGTATTCGCTCGCATGCGTGACGATGCCAATGCCACTGCCGCGCAGCTGAGCGAGATCGTCACCCGCATCAAGCAGTCCAGCCGGGCAATCAGTACTGCCGCCGGCGAGATCGCCTCGGGCAACAACGACCTGTCGCGCCGTACCGAACAGCAGGCCGCCAACCTGGAAGAAACTGCCGCCTCGATGGAGGAGCTGACCTCCACCGTGCGCCAGAACGCCGAGCACGCCCGCCAGGCCAACCAGCTCGCCATCGGTGCCCATGGCGTCGCCTCCCAGGGCGGCGAAGTGGTCGGCCAGGTGGTTACCACCATGTCCGCCATCGAAGCCTCCTCGAAGAAGATCGCCGAGATCATCAGCGTCATCGACGGCATCGCCTTCCAGACCAACATCCTGGCCCTCAACGCCGCGGTCGAGGCCGCCCGTGCCGGTGAACAGGGCCGCGGCTTTGCGGTGGTCGCCAGCGAAGTACGCACCCTCGCCCAGCGCTCGGCCGCTGCCGCCAAGGAGATCAAGGGCCTGATCGATGACTCGGTGGGCAAGGTCGCCGATGGTTCTGCACTGGTGCACAAGGCCGGCGCCACCATGGGCGAGATCGTTGCCTCGGTGCAGCGCGTAACCGACATCATGGCCGAGATTTCCGCGGCCTCGCAGGAACAGAGCGCCGGCATCGAGCAGGTCAACCAGACCGTGGTGCAGATGGACGAGACCACCCAGCAGAA
>NZ_JCAFTD010000017.1:0-4970 GCF_059369935.1 Stenotrophomonas sp. YJH_SMC_36
CGCCGCGGACAGATAACCGCGCGCGTAGATCGCGTCCAGATAACCGCCCACATCCAGCGCACGCACGTCGCCGGTGAAGCGGGAGGCGCCACGGGCCTTGGTCGACATGTCCGCGGCCGCCACGCTCACGCCCAGGCCGACACGGTCATCGGCCAGGCGCGCATCGGCACCGACCACGATGCCGCCCACGGTATGGCTCATCCCGGCCACGCCGGCATCGGCATCGATCCGGCCATGGCTGGCGAAGCCGCGTGCCCACAGACCGTGGCCACGCTGGCCATCGCCATTGGCCCCCGCACCTGCTGCCGTCGGCTCGACCAGATGCATTGCCAGCTGGTTGAACAGAGTGCCATGGCGCATGCCCGGCTGTGCCGACATCGACTGCGCGACCTGCGCGGCCAGGCCATCGGCATCGCCACCGGCACTGCGCATCGCCGCCTGATGCTGCTGGACCACGTTGCCGATGCTGCCCAGCAGGGCGTTGTCGGCCAGGCGCAGGGTGGCGTGCGCATCGCCACGCAGCGCACCGGCCTGCTGCGCGACCACGTCGCGGTCGGCAAACTGCAGTGCACCCAGCAGCGGATCCAGCGCCGACGCCGGCTGCGACACGGCCGTCCTCAATGCCTGGCCGAGGCCCGAGCCCGACGCCACGTTGGCGAACGGAGACACGTCATCGAAGGCCGGATTGGCGACCGCCCAGATGCCGTCGCCGGTCTGCACGATATTGAACGTGAGCAGCGAGTTCTCGCGCGGATGGAACCTGCGCTGTGCCGCGTCGCCACTGGTCAGATCGGCACTGTAGCCCGAGCCATCCTGCCGCTCGGCACGGGTGAAAGCGACCTGTCCGGCCTGCAGCTGCGGCACGCTGGCATCGAACTCGCTCTCGCGGTCATTCAACAGCTTGCCGGTCAGCTGGCTACCTTCGGCGCTCCCGTAAATGCGTCCTTGCACCAGCGGGATCGAAAGATCCTGGCGGTAGTAGCCCGGTGCGATATCCAGCGCGAGTTTGCCGACTGTGCCACCGATCAGGAAGCCCGGTGCGGTCGCGACCGGGCCGTCCGCACACAGGGAGTATGTGCTGACGCTTTCGCAGCGATGCACCTCGAATGCCCCCAGCACAAGGCCTGCCTGACGCGTTTCCGGGGTGATGTCGAACAGCAGTCGGCCGGCATTGGGATAGGCGAAGCTGACATAGCCGTTGACCGTCAACTGACCACCCTGAGGATGAAGATCGCCACCGGCCACCCTCACCCGCGTCACCTGTGGAACATTCCACGCAACGCCGGGCTCGCCGGGGAACGCTACGTAACCGGTCGCAGCGATCGTCCCATGACCCTCCAGCCGGGCGCCGGCGTCCAGCGTGGCGACCGCAGTTCTCAGCGTCCCTCCCGCCAGAGCGACCCGGCCACCGCGCTTGACCAGCACCGTGTCCTTGTTGTCCAGCTCGCCACCGGCGCCAATGCCGAACAGGCCCGACACGGCCGTATCCTCAGCTTTCAGTTGCCCCCCCTGCAGCGTGACGGAACCCTCGCTTCCGACAATGGTGTACAGCGTCACCAGACGGCCACCGGCGGTCACATCCACTTTTCCCTTTTCCGCCCAGAGGATCTCCGCACCGCTGGACGTATCCGCCAGCCACGATCCCCCGCGCTCAAGTCGGATCATGCCAAATACATCGCCCGAGGCGATTTTGGCCGCGTCGAACGGGGCTGGCGCCCCTTCAGCGTCCACACCATAGCCCGCGGCGTACTCGTATTGCGCCGCGTAGAAGTAAGGATTCAGGTCGCCGTGCACGCTATCCGCGACACGCAAATAGTCGGCGGAAAGATCGATACGCTCCTCGCTGGTGATGATCCGGTCGCTGTAGATGTCCACACCGTCGTACACGGTGCAGTTGTCCTCGGTCGGGCAGAACTGGGCGGGCTTTCCGGTCCTTGGATCGAAGTAGGTGAGGAACGAACCGAACGGCACCTGCATTCCATTGATGGCGCCCACAACCCGAGCGATGGCATCTGGCGGCGCGTTGCCCTGCATCATCTTCGCGTAGTGATCATCCGAGACCTGCTGGGGGATCGGGACGACTTTTCCGCCGGCCGTGCTCCCATGGATCATGAAGATGTTTTCGGGATAGCTAGGATCGATCTCGGGCAGATCGTAATTGGCGATGCGTCGTTCAGCACCACCGATGAAGCTGGTGCCGCAGGCGGAGATGCACTTACCCTGGAATACAGCGGTGATCCCGCGCAGGCGCAGTAGCTCCCCGGTTCCTCGTCCTGCAGCTGCATCGCCGCCGGGGCTGTTGCGGAAGACCACCTGCGTGATGGTCCTGCCATTGCTGGCTGCGGCATCGAGAATCCTTCGCAGCCTGATGTGGTCCTGGTAGTTGACACCACCTGTCGCGATGATGCGATCTCCATTGATATGGAAGGTGTAGGCCGACGCGAGGGAGGGCAACATCCCCCCCGTCAGCGCAAGACAGACAGCTGCATGCAGCGGGCTCAGCTGACGGAACGCAGGCAAGCGGAGATTACCTTTCATTTGGAATATTCCTGGAGGTGACAGAGACGCCGACACACGCTCGCGGCAGTCGGTGGGCTGGGCATAACTGGCCAACACGACCTGTGTACTAACGTCGAAGGGGGGGCTCCCCCCCCAGCCAAGCGCATCCAAACGTTACCTCGCCGCATTGCCTGCAACGACAGACTTCATGCCGTAGCCCCTCTCGGTAGGAAGGTCTCCGCGCACGCCCCCGCTGCCCCTCAAACAGAGCCGCATGCGGTCGCCATTCTGTGCATCAGCGGAAAACTGGGACGTCATTGAAACCCCTCTGTCCCGCGCGAGCGAGGCGTGGCCGGAAGGATGCGGCGGGTCGTCGTATAACCGGCGAACGCGGCCGGCAGCTGCCTGAATCGTTCGGGTTGAGTGCTGGCGCTACTCCCGCGCCCCTGGATTGAGCTGCCATCGGCCCCGGACCCGGAGGTGCGGCTGATTCCCCGTCTACTTGAACCGCACGACCCCGGCCCCTCTTCCGAATGCGCGCTGGCCGTCATCCTGCCGGGAATCCGACCCGCCTTCACGGGGCATCCACAATCTTTTACGGTTCATTTAAAGTGACTTCTATCACACTTTTTAAGTCTAATGAAGTGCCTTCAGTTATTGTTAAGGCACTGGGGGTGTCGACGGCGTCGCGGCGTTAGTTACTTCGTAACACTACTCACCGCCGAGGACGTTTGAAGATGACACGCTCGCTCTACGCTCGCCAGTCGCTCCACCCGCTTGCCACCCACTTGGCGATCGCAATCGCCGCTTCGTTGCCGTTGACAGTGTCAGCACAGTCCGTTGCCAGTGAGCCACTGGATGCGCTCGTGCAACAGCGATCATTGCAGACAGCTTGGGCCCGCTCGACGGCGCCCGAAGCAGGAATCCAGCCAAGCGCGCCCCTCCCACCCTCTCACGCATCAGACAGTTCCAGTATGGGAGCTGCGGGCAATCCAGATAGCTGGAAGACCGACGAGTTCAACTCGGACTGGGGCTTGGGGGCAATGAATGCGCAGTATGCGTACGCGAGGGGGCTAAGCGCCGCCGGCATCCGGTTGGGAGTGTTCGACAGCGGGACCGGCTTGGATCACCCAGAATTCGGCGGCAAGGATCATCGCAGCATCACCATTGCTGATCTATTGGCCGATGGCAGTCGGTGCACGAACAGGACTGCGTTGACGGGCCCGGATGCTTGCTTCTCCAGCGCTGGTGATGAGGTCCAGGTTAAGCGCTATAAGCTTGATCCAAAGATGCCCAAGAGAATTGCTGATCTGTTACTAAGTGACCCACAGCTGAGCGAGTTTCTGCGGAACGCATCCTATGACGATCACGGCACCCATGTGGGTGGCACCATCGCTGCCAATCGTGATGGCGTAGGCATGCATGGTGTGGGATTCGGTGCAGATCTGACCGTCGCCAAGTTGTTCTTTAACAGCGTCACCGAGATCTATCTCAACGGGTTCGGTATTGGTGAGCGGGTTAAGAGCACGGGGCCAGAGAATTCAGCGCTTGTCGATCTATACGATCAGATGAACACTGAGGGAGTGCGTGCGATCAATCACAGCTGGGGTTTGGTCACGGAGCCGGAGTCAGCAGCTGAATTGGATAACCGATACAGCGATCCCGAATGGCTTGAGAGACTCTCGATCTTCGCGGATGGCGCGCAAGCCAAGGGCATGATTCAAGTCTGGGCGGCAGGGAATACTGATGAAGTCATCCCTACACCCGAGGAGAGCCCCATTGCCGGCATTTATGCGACGCTTCCTCGAGCGCTCCCTGATATCGAGAAGTACTGGCTGAGTGTGGTCAACGTCGACGACAAGAACAGGGGCAATGATGAGAAGAAGGATGAATATGAATTTGTATTGAGCAACAGATCAAACAAATGTGGTCTGAGTGCCAATTGGTGCATCGCCGCTCCCGGCACAGATATCAACTCAACGACCTACGATCCCTCTGCCCCGCCAACAGCAGATATTCGCACCGATGCGGACGGCAACGTCTGGCTCGATGTAACTCAGCGCGTGCCGAGGCACGGCTACGGTCTGAAGAGTGGAACGTCCATGGCGGCCCCGCACATCACCGGCGCTCTCGGGCTGCTGTTTGAGCGCTTCCCCTACCTGGACAACGCACAGGTCCGCGACGTGCTGCTGACCACCGCCCGCGATCTGGGCGATCCGGGCATCGATGAGATCTACGGCTGGGGCATGGTCGACCTGCGCAAGGCCATCGAAGGCTTCGGCTCGCTGCGCGTGGACACCGATGTGGTGATGAACCAGAAGGCCGGTGGACTGAAGGTCTGGGAAGGCGAGGCCTGGGATGACTGGACCAACGACATCGGTGGCCCCGGCAAGCTGACCAAGTCCGGCATCGGCTGGCTGCGCCTGAGCGGCGACAACAGCTTCAACGGTGCGGTGGTGAACGATGGCGTC
>NZ_JCAFTD010000018.1:0-2746 GCF_059369935.1 Stenotrophomonas sp. YJH_SMC_36
CGACATCATGGCCGAGATTTCCGCGGCCTCGCAGGAACAGAGCGCCGGCATCGAGCAGGTCAACCAGACCGTGGTGCAGATGGACGAGACCACCCAGCAGAATGCCGCGCTGGTGGAGGAAGCCACCGCCGCTGCGCGGGCCATGGAGGAACAGGCAGGCCATCTGAGTGAAGCGGTGTCCATCTTCGTGCTCGATGAAGCCGAAACCGTGGTCGCGCCCCGCGTCGCCGCCCCCGCCCCGCGCACCGCTGCACCCGCCGCCCCGGCGCCGGCTGCACCGCCGGCCCGCCGCAGCAGCGGCGGTCGCCCGATGGCCGCGGAACTGGCCGACGGAGACTGGCAGGAGTTCTGATTCCTGCCTGACCTGACGCACGACAACGCCCTGGCCCTGCGCCGGGGCGTTTTCGTTTACGGGGTATCTGATTGTCCAGCCAACGGCGAAGCCCCTCGGGGTGGCCGCGGAGAGCTGCGGATTTCCTTCGTTTGGGCCGGGAGGGTGGGTTGCGCAGGGGACGCCGTGAATACGTCCCTGTAGGCTCGGGCGCGCCATCCATGGCGCTTACGCCCCTGCGCAACCCACCCTCCCGGCCACGGACAGTTTCCGTGCGCGTCCACCCCGGATTGAAGAAAGAAAGCAAAAAGCAAAAGCCAGGCCACTTCAGGGGTCAGATCCGTTTTCCGCAGGAAAACGGATCCGACCCCTCTTCCCACGTGGAAACCCAACGCCTTTGCCGGCCGCCGAAGTGAAGCCCTGGCGGGCCGGGTCGGGGTGGGCAGGCAGGACCGTTGGCGCCATGGATGGCGCCATCGAGCCCCCATGGATGGGTTCACGGCGTGTCCTGCCTGCCCACCCCGACCCGGCCAAACCATAGCAACCCATCGCCATGACCTGCCGTTGCCGTTGCCGTTGCCGTTGCTGTTGCTTGAAAGGCCTGCCGCAGGCAGCGCCGCAGCCGCCGCTGCAAGGAAACCTGAATGCGTTCCGGCACTGCACCTCAATCCCGCGCGCCCGCGGCCGATAACGGGGGTGTCATGGTGTATTCCGCCGTGGCCGGCTCGGCGCCGCCCGCCTGCTTCAAACTGGTCCTGCTCGATGAACCTCATGCATCGCTGGCAACACTACTTCAGCAATCTCTCCGTCCGGCGCAAGCTCAATCTGCTCACGCTGCTCATCGCGCTGGGCGTGGTCGCGCTGTCGGTGATCGCCGCCCGCATGCAGTACCTCGACCTGACTGAAACGCGCAAGACCTCGCTGAAGACCCAGGTCGAACTGAGTTACGGCATTGTCCAGCACTACCACCGCCTGGCCGGTACCGGCGAGCTCAGCGAAGAGGCAGCCAAGGCCGCCGCACTGCAGGCGCTGGAGAGGATGCGTGCCGAGAACGACACCTACTACTACAACGTCTACGACACCGGCTACCGGGTACTCATGCACCCGTTCCGCAAGGACCTGGTCGGCAAGGACATGAAGGATTTCCGCACCGATGAAGGGGTGCGCATCTATTACCAGCAGGTCGAGGCAGCCAAGGCCGGGGGCGGCTTCGTCGACTACCGCTGGGCCAAGCCCGGCAGCGAAGGCACCGTCGGCAAGATCGCCTATGCCGGGCTGTTCGCGCCGTGGAACTGGGTCATCAGCAGTGGCGTCTACACGGACGACGTGCAGAAGCAGGCCCTGGTGTTCACCACGATCATGGCGATCTCCGGTGGCGTGGTGGTTCTGATCGTGCTGGCCTTGAGCTGGCTGATCGGCAACCGCATCGCGGTACCGTTGAAGCAGGCTACGGCCGTGGCCGAAGGCATCGCCGCTGGCAGACTGGACAGCCATATCGGCCCGCAGCCGCATGACGAGCCCGGCCGCCTGCTGGATGCGATGTCCGCCATGCAGCGGCAGCTGCACGCCGTGATCGGCGGCCAACGTGAGATGGCACGTCGCCACGACGCCGGTGAACTCAGCTACCGCATCGATGCCAGCGCATTCCCCGGCGAGTATGGGCTGATGGTGCAGGAGACCAATGCGCTGGTCGGCGGCCACGTGCAGACCCTTCATGATGTGCTCGATGTCGTCCAGCAATACGCCGTCGGCGATCTGAGCCGTGATATCGCCCGCTACCCGGGCGAGAAGGCGGCGATGACCCACGCCGTTGATACCGTCAAGGACAACCTCGGCCGCATCAATGCCGAGATCAAGCAGCTGGCCGGCGCCGCCGCTGCCGGTGACTTCAGCCGTCGCGGCGACGCACAGCGCTTCGATCACGATTTCCGCACCATGCTGGAAAACCTCAACGCGATGATGGCAGTCAGCGATGAGAACCTCGGCAAGCTGTCACAGCTGCTGTCAGCCATCGCCGAAGGCGACCTGACCGCCCGCATGCAGGGCGACTACCAGGGCGTGTTCGCACGGATGCGTGACGATGCCAATGCCACCGTCACCCAGCTGACCCGCATCGTTGGCCAGATCCAGGCCAGCGCCTCCAGCATCACCCTGGCCGCCGGCGAAATCGCCTCCGGCAACAACGACCTGTCGCGCCGTACCGAACAGCAGGCCGCCAACCTGGAAGAAACCGCCGCCTCGATGGAGGAACTGACCTCCACCGTGCGCCAGAACGCCGAGCACGCCCGCCAGGCCAACCAGCTCGCCATCGGTGCCCATGGCGTCGCCTCCCAGGGCGGCGAAGTGGTCGGCCAGGTGGTCACCACCATGTCCGCCATCGAAGCCTCCTCGAAGAAGATCGCCGAGATCATCAGC